>JBKJNW010000264.1:0-2754 GCA_046593335.1 Chthoniobacterales bacterium
ACGAGGCGGACCATCCTTTTGCAAAAATCCGTCCCTTCCTCCTCAAAGAAATCGCCGGCATCAAAATCGCCATCGTCGGCCTAACGACACCGGGGATGCCGTTTTGGTTTCTGCCGCGCTTCCTCGAAGGGATGGAGTTTCAGCATCCGGTCGCGGCAACGCGGCGCGCCCTTCGCGAAGCGCGGGCGGCGGGTGCGGATGCCATCGTCCTCGCCGGGCACATGGGCTTGAAAGAGCGGACCGGCGGCGACGATTTCGCTAACTGCGTGATGGCCTTGAGCGCGGAGTTTCCCGAAATCCCCGTCGTTATCGCCGGCCACACTCACCAAAACATCCCGAGCCGCCTAACGAACGGCGCGATTCTGACTCAGGCCGATCATTTCGGGATTCATCTCGGGCGAGTCGATCTGCTCTTTGATCGCAACTCGAAGCGGCTGCTTCGGCGGCAGGCGCGCACCGAGTTAATGGACGATCGCTTCGCGCTCGATCCAGTCATCCTCAGTCGCACCCAGCCGCGCCTGGACCGCGCCGCCGAGGTCCTGGCCGAGCCGGTGGGCGAACTGACCGAGACCTTGAGCGTGCGAGGTGGCTCCGGCGAACCAAGTGAAGTGGAGCGACTGATCGCCGCCGCCGTGACCGAGTCGTTGGCCCGCAGGGATCTCCGGATTGACGGCGTTTTCCACGGACTTTTCGACGATCGCTACGCTTTCAAGAAAGGCTCGAAAACGATCGGCGATCTCTGGCAAATTCTTCCTTACGAAAATTATCTCGTGACGGCCGAGCTCACGCCGCTCGAGCTCAAAGTGATCATGGAAGAAGTGTTTCAAAGCGGCGACCGCCGCAGCCTGGCGGGTTTTTCCATCACCGTGGCGGGCGAAGGGAGGCAACGTCGCCTAACGAGCCTGGCCATGGCCGATGGCCGGGCGCTCGATCCCGCCCGGCGTTATCGGATTGCCTTGAACACCTTCGATGCACGCAGCGCCGGCCATCGCTTTATGAAATTGCGCTCAATCGTCGAACGGCCGGAGGCAGGCTGCATGTTCCATCCCGTGCAGACGCGCGAGGCACTGATCGAATATTTCCGGCGCCATCGCCTCGTCGGCGGTTTTGCGGCGCGGAATTTCGCTCTCGTCGGAAACTGCTAATTTGGGCGCGTGTTGCCCGAAAGTTTTTTTCAAACCGATCCCCTGCAATGTGCCGAGAACCTGATCGGGACCGAGCTGGTCTGGGGTAAATGCGGCGGCCTCGTAGTCGAGACGGAAGCGTATCTGGTCGAGGGCGACGAAGCCTGCCACACCTTTATGCGCCCGAGCACGCGCGCCTTTGTCGAAAGAAACAGAGCCGGCGCGGCCTACATCTATTTCAACTACGGCGTGCACTGGATGTTGAACGTCCTGATCAAAGGCGGCCCGCGTGATGGACTCATCCTCGTCCGCGCGATCGAGCCGCGGCGCGGGCTGGAATTGATGCGAAAGCGGCGGGGCGTCGAAGAGATGAAGCGGCTTTGTTCTGGTCCCGGCAAGCTGACCCAGGCGCTCGCGATCAACAAACGCCATCACGAGATCGACCTTTGTTCCGATCCCGCGCATTGCTTTCGAGGTCGGCCTAACGAAGCGGTCGAGGCCGTGGCCGATCCGCGGATCGGGATCAGCCGGGCCCGGGAATTTCCCTGGCGTTTCACCTTGCGGGATAGCACTTTCGTCAGCGTCTCCCTGAAGCGCAATGCCGCCCGCCTTGCCCAGGCCCTTCGTTAGGCGGACGCGTTTTTTAGATTGCCACCGCGACCGGGATCGGCTTTAACGCCGCCATGTTCTCTTCCAGAATCGTTTGCGCCGGGCTTGTTTTATCTTGTCACCTCATCGCGGCCGCGGCCGTCCAGGCAGAGCCGGCTTCCCGCCCGGCGCTCGTCGGTAACGGCGCGAAATCGCTCGTTAACCTGATCGACGTCAAAAAGCTGGCCGCCAAAGGACAGGGAGACGCCGCTGTCATGTTCGAGTGCTACGTCGGGCGCAATGGCAAAGCCGAGGACGGCCGGACTTATCGCGGCACGCCCGATTCCAAACGACTGGCGCACGAAGTGGAGGTCGCGCTCGAACGCGCGTTTTTCGTCCCGGCAGTCTCCGATCACAAGCCGGTCGAAGTTTATTTCGATGGCGCGGTCATGTTCTACATGGTCAACGGCCAGCCACAGCTGCACGTCTATGCCAACCAGAGCGCCGAGGACCTGAAGGTGGGGAAAGACTTCATCGCTCCGCAGTTGATCTCTGGCACGGATGATTGGGACTCGGCCAAGACCGAGCTGGAAAAGGCGCGTCTCCACCAGAAAAACGGCGCGGCTGTCCTCGCCATCTCGGTCGATGCCAGTGGCCGGGTCACGAACATGAAGGTCGCCTCCGAAGACCCGCCGAACTACAACTTCGGCCGCGCTGCGCTCAAGGAATTTGGACACGCGCGATACATTCCCGGGTTTCGCGACGGCCGGCCAGTCGCCTGCAATTTCGAATACACCAATTACGTCCTGGCCTACCGCAAAGAGAAATATCAGAGGCTCAATGCCACGATTATCGGGCCGCAGGATTAGGTTCCGCGCCCGAAATAACGATTCTCACCGAGGGGTGCGGCCGGAAGCGACACAGTCGGCCCGCGCGTTGACCATCCCGGCAATCGCGGCGACTTTACGCGCTCGATGAACGGAACCAAACAGCGCGTCCTCCTCGGCATGAGCGGCGGGGTCGATTCCAGCGTCGCCGGCTA
>JBKJNW010000013.1:0-10106 GCA_046593335.1 Chthoniobacterales bacterium
GCCTAACGAATAACCGGCTTGCTTGACCGCGGCCGCGATCGATTCGAGCGCATCCTCGGCCGACTTCAATTTCGGGGCGAACCCACCTTCGTCGCCAATCGCGGTCGAGAGGCCGCGATCTTTCAGAACACTCTTGAGCGCATGAAAAACCTCCGTGCCCATGCGCAGCGCTTCCGGAAAAGTCGGCGCTCCCTTGGGCATGATCATGAACTCCTGGAAATCGATCGGGGCATCGGAGTGCGCGCCGCCATTGAGGATATTCATCATCGGCACGGGCAGAACCGTGGCCTCGCTCCCGCCAAGATAAAGAAAGAGCGGAATGCCTTCGGAGTCGGCCGCGGCATGGGCGGTGGCGAGGGACACGCCTAACAATGCGTTGGCGCCCAGCTTCTTCTTGTTCGTGGTGCCGTCGAGTTTGATCAGTTCTTCATCGATCCTGGCCTGCTCGAGCGCATCCATCCCGCACAGAACGGGCGCGATGGTTTCGTTGACCGCGGCGACCGCCTTGGTCACGCCCTTGCCGCCGTAGCGCTGCTTGTCGCCATCCCGCAGTTCCCACGCTTCATGCTCTCCCGTGCTCGCCCCGCTCGGGACGGCCGCGCGCCCGAAGCCGCCGCCTTCGAGGTGGACATCCACTTCCACCGTCGGGTTGCCGCGCGAATCGAGAATCTCGCGCGCGTGAATTTTGCTGATGTTCGTCGCGGGCATATCGTTAGGGAATTAGCCGCTCTTGGCCAGAGGCGCAAACCCTCTTTGGCGGGCCCGCCAAAAAAGTCGATGAGCACGGCTACCGAAGCCGTCGCGTTCAGCAGCTTGCTCCCTTCGCGATCGTCAGGCCGCAATGTCCCGCCGGCACCGCCAGAGGGCGACACCAGCCGCGCCGAGCGCGAGAAACCCGAGTGAACCTGACGTCGCCATCTGACGGCGCAGCATTTCGCGCTGGCATTGCCGGTCGGCGCAGATAATCTGGCCTCGTGTTTTTTAGAATCGGAAGCGTCATAGTTCTCTGCGCGCTGGCAGGCCAGGTTTTTTCCGCGCCGAAGCCGAGTCCGTCACCCAAGCCGACGGCCGCCGCCGCCGAGCCGAAGGTGGGCAGCGTCCCGCTTTCGGCTCCGGAAATGGCCCAAGCCGTCAAGACCGACTCGGTCACCATCCCCACGCCCGGCGAACTTTTTGCCGCCCTCGGCAAACCAGCCAAGCCCGATTGGGCCTCGCGCTATCGCGGTCCGATCGCGATGAATTACAAGACCCGCGCCCAGATCGCTCTCAACCTCGGCGGATTGATCGCGGACGGCTTCATCGCGGTCGAGGCGCAGGACACCCAGCAGGTCAAAAATATCGGGGGCGACGTGGTCAAGCTGGCCAAGGCACTCGGGGTGAGTGAAAACATCCTCGCGCGCGGGAACAGCATCAATCAATTCGCCGAGAACGATGAGTGGAGCGCGCTGCAGGAGGAGCTGGAGGCGACCCAGAACGAGGTCAAAGCTTCCATGCAATCGCATCGCGATCAGGACCTGGTTATTCTCGTTAGCTTGGGTGGCTGGATCCGCGGCACTCAGGTGGTGAGCGGCGTGGTGGCAAAAAACTACGATGAACGGCTCGGCCAGATCCTGCGCCAGCCGGAGTTGCTCCGTTTCATTCGCTCCAAGGTTGGCCAGATTTCGCCGGATCTGCAAAATGACCCGCTGGTCAGCAGCGTCAACCGGCAGCTCCAGACGATCGAGCAGATGGTGGCCAAGCCTTTTGGACAATCGCTCTCCGCCGCGGAAGTGGGGCAGCTGAACGATCGCGTGAACCAGGTGATGAAGGAAATTCAGAAAAAGGATTGATCATGCGCCGGCTCCTTTGCTTTTCCCTAACGATCGCGACCGCGCTCGCGCTGGGTCGTTCTGCCCTGGCCGAGACCGATCAGGAAGTCGCTGCCCGGCAGGTCGCGCTGGAACTGGCCGGCGCCTTTTCGAATGACGGTTTCAAACTTCGCGATGGACATTGGACCGGCACTCTCGCCCGTGGCGAAAGCAAGGTCATCGCGGTCAATCTCTACGCGGGAAACGACTACTGGTTTTCCGCCGGTGCGACAGACAAGGCGAAAAAGGTCAGCGTCGAGATTTTCGATGAAACGGGCGCTCCGGCCGAAGGAGAAAAATTCACCTCCGGCACGAAAGCGGCTTCCGGAATGTCTGTGGACAAAAGTGGCGAATATTTTATCCGGGTGCGACTGGACGAGGGCGAAGCGGCGGGTGTTTGCTTTGTCTACAGCTACAAATGAAGGCTCAACATTTCCTCCCCTTGGCCGCGCTCTCTCTCCTGGCCGTCGGTTGCGCCTCTTCCGGCAAGCTCAAAGCGTTCTCCGGCGGGACCGATACCTGGTATGCGGTCACGGCCGAGCAAACTCCTTTTTATAAATACGGTCCGCAACAAGGGAGCGGGCCTGATCAGCAGTTGACCCACGACTCGATCCTGAAAGTGATCCGGCCCTCGTTTGGCTACGTGAAGGTAAAATTGCAGGACGGCGCTAGCGGTTACGTCGCCAGCGAAGACATTCGCCCGGCCTCATCCACCTTGGTCGCGGAAAAGCTCGCGCCGCCGCCCGAAGTGGCAGCCCCGACCGTCGCCAGCCACACCGAACGGGGTGAACAGTTCGGCCTCGACTCCGACGATCCGCGCCTGATCGCCCCGCCCGAGCCGCTGCCGGAAGAGAGCCCCGCGCCCGAGTTTCGGATCGAGCCGGCGCCGATTCCCGCGCCCTAAGCGCTGGCGGTGTCGTCCCAGTCGGCGATAAGCTTGCGCCCTCCCGGGCCTTTGCGGTAAGTACCGCGTTTGCGTCGCGCACTCCCTCGCGCGAGACGCAGGCTTTCGCCGCCATCGCGCCATGATGTCATTGCAAACTTTCTTCGAGGGCAACGTCCAGGGCGTTGGCTTTCGCTGGTCGGTCAAACAGGTCGCCCAGGGATTCGACGTCGTCGGCTGGGTGCGCAACCTCCCCGATGGTCGCGTCGAATTGCAGGCGAGCGGCGAAGAGCCGGAAGTGCGCGCCTTTGTCGAGGCGATCGGGCGGAGTGAATTGCGCGCGCACATTCGCAAACAAAAAGAGTCCATCCTCGACCAGCCAGCGGCCGCGCGCGGCTTCGAGATTCGCCATGATTGAGCCCGCCGTCTCCGTCCAAAACCTGACCAAGGTTTTCCCGATTCCGTTTCGCCGGACGAAACTGGTCGCGGTCCGCGGCCTGAACCTGGAGGTGGCGCCGGGGCAGGTCTACGGATTGCTCGGGCCTAACGGATCGGGCAAGAGCACGACCTTGAAAATCATCCTCGGCCTGGTCAACGCCTCGACCGGAACGACGAAAATCTTTGGCCGGGACAGCCGCGAAGTCGGGAGCCGCGAATCGGTCGGTTTTCTCCCGGAGAATCCTTATTTCTACAAATACCTGACTGGCGCCGAAACGCTCCGCTTCTATGGAAAGCTCTGCGGTCTGCGCGGGAAAAAATTGCAGGAACGGACGAACAACCTGCTCGATCTCGTGAGTTTGCAGAACGCGCGCGACCGCCGGCTCGGCGGCTACTCGAAAGGCATGCTCCAGCGCATCGGCCTGGCCCAGGCTCTTATCCAGGAGCCGAAACTGGTCGTGCTCGACGAGCCGACGGCGGGAGTCGACCCGGCAGGCTCACGGGAGATTCGCGACCTGATTCTCGATTTAAAACGGCGCGGCATCACGGTGCTGCTCTCGTCGCATCTCCTCGCCCAGGTGCAGGAAATTTGCGACCGGGTCGGGATCCTGGCGCACGGCGTCCTCGTCCGCGAAGGCCGGGTCGAGGATCTGCTCGCGATCGAAAACCAGACCGAGCTCATTCTGGAAAACGCCACGCCCGAGGTCCTCGCACAAATTTCCGATCTCCTGAAAAACTCGGAGACGCGCCTGGTCGAACAACGCCAGCCGCAGACCACGCTCGAGGGTTTGTTCCTCGAAGCCACCAAAACGCCGCCCGCTGAGCGAAGCTCTTAGAACGATGCCGCCGACCAGACATCGCGCCTTTTCCTTCGCCCGCGTGGCCGCCATCACCGGCAACACTTTTACCGAGCTCGTTAGGCTGAAGGTTTTCTATTTCCTGCTCATCTTCGCGCTCCTCCTGATCGGGAACTCGCTCTTCATGGCCCGGCTCAGTTTCCAGCAGGAATTCCAGGTCCTGAAAGATGTGTCGTTAGGGGCGATGAGCATTTTCACCTCCCTCCTCGCCATCGTGGCGACGGCCCAGCTCCTCCCGCGCGACCTGGAGGACCGGACCATCTACACCATCCTAGCCAAGCCGGTCCCGCGTTACGAGTACCTCGTTGGCAAATTGGCCGGCGTTCTTCTGCTCCTCGGGCTGAGCATCCTCGCGATGAGCGCGCTTTTTTTCGCCGTCCTTTTCGTTCGGGAACAGATGCTGATCCACGAGACTCTGCGCGAGACGGCCGGCCTGCGCCCAGAGCAGGTGCAGGAAGCGCTCCGCACCCTGAAAGAGTCGGCTTTCAACACCAATCTCTTTCCCGGGATCGCGGTCATTTATCTGAAAGCCGCCCTCCTCGCCTCGCTTACCCTTTTCATTTCCACCTTCGCCTCCTCCAACATCTTCACGATCGTGGTGATGGTTTTTATTTATTTCATCGGCCACCTTCAGGCGACGGCCCGGGAATACTGGCTCCAGGAACATGGCGGCGGCTGGCTGGCCAAAATTTTTCTCGCCCTCGTTGCCCTCGCCTTTCCTGATCTCCAACTTTTCAACCTGGTCGACGATATCGTCGCCGGGAACGCCATCCCGCTGGCGCTCTTTGGCCAGACCGCGCTCCTCGGTGGTGTTTACACTTCGATCTATCTCTTCTTCGCCTGGGTTTCCTTTCACGGAAAAGAGCTATGATCCGCGGAGCCATCATCGGCGCCCTCCTCCTCCTCTTCGGCGCGCTGCGTTTGCCGATCGAGGGCAGCCTGACCGAGCAACATCGGAGCGCTTATTTTCACCAGGCCCGGCTCGGTCTCGGTCTGCGCGAACAAATCGGCCAGCTCGGTTTTCTTGCCGCCCTGAGCGGCTTTCGTTCGCTCGTGGCGGACGTGGTTTTCATCCATGCCCATGTCGCCTGGGAGCGAACGGAATGGGGCCGGGTCCTGCTTCTTTTTCGCGAAGCGACCACGCTCCAGCCCCGGTCGGTCCTCTTCTGGGACATGGCCGCCTGGCACATGGCCTGGAATGCCAGCGTCGCCGCCCTCCAGGATCGGACCCTGCCTAACGACGCCGTGCGACGGAAGGCGCAGCGCGAATACATCGAGCTCGGGAAAGATTTTCTCGAGCGCGGGATCAGGAACAACCCCGACCGGCCGCAGCTCTACGAATCGCTCGCCCGCCTTTACAAAGAAAAACTCCAGAACCACGCTGCCGCGGCGACCTACTACGCGCGGGCCGCGGCTCTCCCCGACGCGCCGGAATACGACAAACGTTTCGCCGCCTATGAGCTCTCCTTCGCGCCCGGTCACGAGCGCGAGGCCTACGCCGCGCTCCGCCGTCTCTATGACGAGGGCGAACACCAGCGCCTCCCGACCCTCCTGACGCGGTTGAAATTTCTCGAAGAAAAGCTCGCGATTTCGTTGTATGAGCGCATCCCCGAGAAAGAATAGTAACTTAGCCACCGATGCGTTTCGCCATTCTCAGCGACATCCACTCCAACCTCGAAGCCCTCGAGGCCGTGCTGGCCGATGCCAAAAGCCAGGCTTGCACCCATTTCGTCTGCCTCGGCGACATTGTCGGCTACAACGCCAACCCAAAAGAGTGCCTGAAGATTATCCAGGACCTGGAATGCCCGGTGGTGAAAGGAAATCACGACGAACAGGTTTCGATCGCCCGCTCGACCGAGGGATTCAACGAACTGGCCGAGGAAGCGATCGACTGGACCCGGGCCCAGCTTTCACCCGACGAAAAAGCCTGGCTGGCCGATCTCCGCCTAACGAGACAGGTGCGTGATTTTACCATCGTCCACGCCACCCTCGATACCCCGGGCCAGTGGGGCTACGTCTTCAACGACCTCGACGCCTCCGCCAGCTTCACCTACCAGCACACCTCGCTCTGCTTTTTCGGCCACACCCATTGGCCGACCGCTTTCGTCCGCGAAGATAACGTCCGTCGGATCGCCGTCGGCCAGATCATTCTCTCCGCCGGGAAAAGATATTTCATCAACCCCGGCAGCATCGGCCAGCCGCGTGACCGCGATTGGCGCGCCGCCTACGGCATTTTCCACACCGACCGCCAGGTGGTCGAAGAGCGCCGGGTCAAATACGATCTCGAGACCGCGCAGCGCAAAATTCGCGCGGCCGGATTGCCCGACCGCCTGGCCGATCGGCTCGCCGTGGGACGCTGACAACTAGCCGATTGATGACCGATTGCTGATTTGCAATTTCACCCCGGACCACTTGCGGCGATGAAATCAGCAATCGACTCCCTCCTCATCATCAAACCCAGTTCGTTAGGCGACGTTGTCCATACTTTGCCGGCCGCCGCCCTCCTCCGCGACGCCTTCCCGGGGGCCGAGATCACCTGGGTAATCAACTCGGAATGGGCGCCGGTCCTGCGCGGGAACAAGAGCGTCGATCACGTGCATATCTTTCCGCGCGGCGATCTCGGGAGCTTTGGCATGTCGCGCCATCTCCTGCCCTGGCTGCGGGAGGTGGGCCGTCTGCAACCCGATGTGGCCTTTGATTTCCAAGGTCTTCTCCGCAGCGCGCTCATCGGAAAGATGAGTCATCCGCGCGAGTTTTATGGCATGAGTGACGCCCGTGAGGGCGCCTCCCTCTTTTACCACCAGACCGCAGCGGTCGACCGCCAAGCGCACGCGGTCGAGCGCTACCTCTCGCTGATCGAAAACTTTGGCATCCCGATTCATCGCCCGCTTCGCTTCCCGCTTCCGACCGGCGATCGGGTCGACCGTTTCGACGAAGACGAACCGTTCGTCCTTTTCCATCCTTTCTCTCGCGGCAGCCGGAAATCTCTCAGCGACCTGGCGGTGGAGGAATTTTGCCACGCCCTCGCGCCGCGCCGGGTCGTCATCGTCGGCCGGAGCAAGCGCGCCCTGCCCGTCCCGGATAATTGCGTCGACCTGCTCAATCACACCACCATTTTGCAGCTCATCTGGCTCATTCGCCGGGCGCGCTTCACGGTCAGTGTCGACAGCGGCCCGATGCACATCGCGGCTGCGCTCTCCGATCGCCTCCTCTCCATCCACACTTGGAGCGACCCGAGAAAAGTCGGACCTTACAATCCGGAGGCCTGGGTATGGAAAAACGGGAATCTTCAGCGCGTGCGCGAGCTTGGCCCACCATCGAAGCATGAAAAAGGTCGCGTCTTTCGGCCGAAAGACGTGAAGGCTCTTCTTCCTCTGGTCCTGTCTCAGCGCCCGTAGCCGCTGCTGATTTTCAAACGATTGCCGAGCGCGGCCAAAATCGATACGATTGCGCCGATGTCCGCTTCGCTGCCGGTTGCAACTCCGTTCCCGAAGCCGAATGGTTTTATTGGCTTTCTCCGCTCGGAATACCCGCTCTTTCTCGGCCTGGCCACGGCGATTGTTTTCTATGCGACAGGCAATGCCCTAACCGAGAACCTTACCAGCCCACTCCTGCTCCTTGCGATTTTTCTCTGGCTCTTCGGGGCCGTGCTTTGGTCCGCCATTTCGGTCGTCCGGCATGCCGACTACCTGGCGATTAAATGCGGCGAACCGTATGGCACTCTGATCCTGACCCTCGCCGCCATCACCATCGAAGTGATGATGATCTCGGCCGCGATGCTCCACGGCGCCAACAATCCAACTCTGGCGCGGGATATGATGTTCGCCGTCCTCATGATCGCGCTCAATGGGTTGATCGGCCTCTCGCTTCTTCTCGGCGGTCTGCGCCACCACGAGCAGAGCTACAATCTCAAAGGGACTAACGCCTACCTCAATGCGATCATAACGCTCTCAGTCCTCGGGCTCGTTCTGCCGGACTTCACCACCTCCATGTCGGGCCCAAGCTTGTCCCGCGTCCAGGAAATTTTTCTCGGCGCCAGTTCCCTCGTTCTTTACGGCATTTTTCTTCTCATCCAAACCATCCGTCACAGCCAGTTCTTCGTCGAAACAGGGCAGACGACTGACGCCGGCCATGCCGACCACGAGACCGCCGGGATGCGTTCCGGCCTTTATCACACCGTGCTCCTCATTCTCTATCTGATCGTCGTCATCCTCCTGGCTGAAAAATTCGCCATCCCGCTTGATATCGGCATCGAGCGTTTTGGAATGCCGCAGGCTCTTGGCGGCGCGATCGTGGCGGCGCTGGTCCTTGCCCCGGAAGCGTTAAGCGCGATCCAGGCGGCCCTCAAGAATCACCTGCAACGGTCGGTCAACATTCTTCACGGGTCCGTTCTTGCCTCGATTGGATTGACCATCCCGGCGGTCATTGCGATCGGGCTCATCACCCACCGTCAAATCTCGCTCGGGCTGGAGGGCGGCAATCTACCCCTCCTCCTCCTCACTCTCGGAGCCAGCGTCGTAACCTTTGCCAGCGGCAAAACGAGCGTCCTGCAGGGTTGTATTCATCTCCTCCTGTGTGGAGTTTTTTTTCTTCTGATTTTCTGCCCCTAGGCGGATTATTTCGGCTCCGAGAACTTGATTCCCGCTTTCTGCACTTCGCGATAAGGCAGGAGCCAGACTAACGACTCGTCGTGCAGGTCGACGACCTGGATGCGATTGCCGAACGGATCGTGGAAATCGCAGCGGAAACCTTCGATCAATTTGAGCCCGTATTTTTTTGTCAGCTTCTCGCGCACTTCTTCGATCTGGACGTCGTCGCGCACGATGAGACCGAAATGTTTCGCTCGATCGGGCTGCAGTTTGGCAACTTTGAAAAGGGCTAAAAACTGGTGCTCCCCGATCTTGAAAAAGGCGTCGCCCTCGCCTTCATCCATCTTCTTAAGCGCGAAGACATCCTCGTAAAAAGCGACGGCTTTAGCCACGTCATCGACCTCGATCGCGAGATGATTGATTCCATAAACGTGCACGCTCATGCCCTTATCTCGTTCGCCTCGCCCTTCCGGGCAACGTCAGCGGCCGGTCTCGGACACGTCACGCTCCCGGAGGAGAAACCCGGCCAAGGCGAGGTCCGCCGGGTAGGTGATCTTGAAATTGGGCGACTCGTTAGGCAAGAGCGCGACCTTGCCAGCGACGCCTTCGACCGCGGAGATTTCGTCGGTCACTTCGAGCCCGGCCTCGAAGACGGCCTGATAGGCTTTTTCCAAAAGATCCCGCCGAAAAATCTGCGGGGTCTGGACCGCGAAAAGATCGGCCCGGTCCACGCCGCCGATCACGAAACGATCCCGATCCACACGCTTCAGAGTGTCGATGATCGGAGCGGCGCTGGCGGCTCCCCCGTGCTCGCGCGCGAGCTGGAAGATCTGCTCGATTAATTCCGGCCTAACGAGCGGTCGGGCGGCATCGTGCACGGCCACGAATGCGGTTTCCGGCCGGAGCTGTTCCAAGCCGGAGCGAACCGAATCCTGCCGCCGCGCGCCACCGGGAATCACCGCCGAGACTTTTCCGAAGCCTTCATGCTCGACCAATTTCTCGTAGTCGCCGAGGCGTTCGGCCCGACCCACCAGGATGATGTCGGTGACAGAGTTTGTTTGCTCGAAAGCGGCGAGCGAGTGCGCCACGACCGGGCGGCCCTCGAGTGGCGCCAAGAGCTTGTCGAAGCCCATCCGTTGACTGCTCCCGCCGGCGACGATGATCGCGGTGAGCATGGCGGCGCTGGTCAGGCGAGCTGGCGCTGCACTTCCTGGCTGAGCGTCTTGCCGTCGGCGCGCCCGGCGACTTTGGGCCCGAGCGATTTCATGACCGCACCCATTTGCGCGCGCGAGGTCGCGCCAACTTCCGCAATTGTTTCCCTAACGAGCCGGGCAATATCTTCCGCGCTCATCGCCGCCGGGAGGTAGCTGTTCAAAATTCCAAGCTCGCTCTTCTCTTTCTCCGCCAGCTCGGCCCGGCCGCCTTTCTCGAAGCTCTCGATCGAATCCTGGCGCTGCTTGACCTGTTTGCGAATGACCGCGGTCGCTTCCGC
>JBKJNW010000111.1:0-3251 GCA_046593335.1 Chthoniobacterales bacterium
GTCCGAATCAAACGCCCGACGCCCTGGCGAAACTTGAGGATTGCCTCCGCGAGCGAGTACTCGGTGAAGGCATCGCCGCCGCGCGCCTGGATGAGTTCCAGCTTGGCCTCGGTCAACGGGTGATCGGGCACTGCGAAGGGGAGGCGGGTGATGATGACGTTGGAAAGCGCGTCGCCGGGCACGTCCACGCCCATCCAGAAACTGTCCGTCCCGAAAAGGACGCTGCGCGGGGTGTTTTTGAAAAGCTCGAGGAGCTGGCTCCGGGGCGCGCCCTTGCCCTGCACGAGCAGATTCATCTTTTGCCTAACGAAAAAGGGTTCCATCTCCTCGGCCAGCTGCTGCATCGCGCGGTAGCTGGTGAAGAGAACAAAAGCGCGCCCGTCGGTGTCTTCGACAAACCGCGCCACCCATTCGGCGAGCGCGCCGGCATAGCTCTCGTCGCGCGGGTCTGGCATCTTGCGCACGACGAAAAGTTTCATCTGCTTTTGGAAATCGAATGGGCTGCCGAGCTGCAATGCCTCGGAATCTTCCGCCCCGATCCGGCGCCGGAAATAGAGCAAGTCCGGCCGCCCCACCGCGAGGGTGGCGCTGGTCATGATGCTGCTGCAGCCGTCGCGGAAGAGCATGCGCCGCAGAACGGGCGCGACGTCGACCGGGGCGGCATTGAGAGTGATGTTCTGGGCCGCTTTCCCCGTGCGCTCGATCCAGTAGACGTACTGCTCCGCGCTTTGCTGGAGGAAAATCGAGATCCCTTCGCGCGCATCGGCGATCCGCCGGCCCAGTTCGGTCAGCTCGGCTTTGAGAAATTCATCCTCCGTCTTGCGCACCACCTCGATGATGCGCGTCTGCAGCGCCGCCAGCCGCCCGGTGATTTGATCTTCGACAAAATCCGCTTCCCGCACCCGGCATTCGCGCCCTTTCTTGAAGTTGGCCCGCTCATCGATGGCGTCGAAAAAACGATCCGCCTCCTCGGCCAACGAAGCCGCCAGCGCCACCCCGGCGGCGTCGCGGGTGACGGTGAAGAGACCTTTCTTCGAGCGCGCATTATAGAGTCGCTGAATGGTGGCGCGCAGTCCGTATTGCGAAATCCCGATCCCGATCTGGCGCGAAGCCACCTGCTCGACCGTGTGCGCTTCGTCGAAAACGATGAAGTCGTTAGGGAAGAGATAACCTTCCTCGCGATCCTCTTGTTCCTCCGGGCTGCCGAGGAGCATGAAAAGGAGGGTGTGATTGATCACGACCACATCGGCCACGAGCAAACGTTTACGCGCTTGTTGAAAAAAGCAGCGCGGATTTTGGCCGCAGGTTTTGGCGGTGCAGAGGTGAGCTTCGCTGCAAAGCTGGACCCAGACTTTCGGGTCCGGCTCGATCGGCAGATCGCTCAGGGTTCCGTCGGTCGTGGTCCGCGCCCAATCGGCCAGGCGGGCGAGGTCGGCCTGTTCGGTCGTGTTGAAAAGCTCGTTCGCGCTCTGGAGTGCGCGCTCCAGGCGACGCGGGCAGAGGTAATTCTGCCGTCCCTTCATCAAGGCCGCTTCAAACTCGACCGGGAGGATTTTTTTCACGATCGGGATGTCCTTGTGCAGGAGCTGCTCCTGGAGGTTGATCGTGTGGGTGGAAATGATCGCCTTCTTCTTTTTCTCGATCGCGAAGAGCGTCGCGGGAATGAGGTAGGCGAGCGATTTGCCGACCCCGGTGCCGGCTTCGACCACGAGGTGGCGCTCTTCTTCGAGGGCGCGCGCGACGGCCGCGGCCATTTCCTGCTGCTGCGGCCGATATTCGAAATTGCGCGCCTGGGCAAGCAGACCGTCCGCGGCGAAAATCGCCCGCACCCGCTCGACAAAGTCGCTCCCGAGGGAATCTTTGAGCGCAATCATTACGCGAAGTTACGCGGGAAATCCGAAATTCGAATTTTGAAATCCGAAACAAGCACGAATATCAAAATTCAAATGTGCAGAACTCGCCCGCCCGAAGGCAGGAGTTTCGGAGTTTTAATTCGTCCGTTATTCGGATTTGTTTTGGATTTCGTGCTTCGGATTTCGAATTTTTCTCCATGAGACTCCTCGACCGCTACGTCCTGCGGAATTTCCTTCAGCCCTACGTCTATTGCATTTTCGGTTTCCTCGCCATCTGGCTCATCTTCGACATCAGCGATAACAGCTCGATCATCTTCGACGAACGGGCGCCGTTAGGCTTGGTCCTGTGGTTTTATTGGACCCAGATCCCGCAAGTGCTGCTCGTCCTCCTGCCGGTCTCGCTCCTCCTTGCCCTCCTCTTTTCCCTCGGCCGAATGTCGCGCGCGAATGAGATTGTCTCGATGCTGACCTCGGGCGTGAGCGTGCCGCGGGTGCTTCTGCCGCTCCTCCTCATGGGGCTTCTCACCACCGGCGCGGCCTTTGCCTTGAACGACACCCTGGCTGCCCACGCCGAGCTGGCGCGGAAGAAATTTCTCGAGCAAGTCCTGAGCAAAACCGGACCGCGCGAAGTGATCGTGAGCGGCCAGGTCTTCCGCAACCGGACCGATCATCGCACCTGGTACATCGCGCGCTTCAAGCCGGGCTCGAATCAATTCAGCGGAGTGCAGGTGGTGCAACAGGACGCGGAGGGCAACATCACCCGCAATTATATCGTGACCGACGCCTCCTTCGAACCGGCCAGCCAAACCTGGCGCCTCTCCTTGGTTAAGGTGGTGGACTACGATCTGGCCGGCAACATCACGTCGGACAAGTTGTATGAGAGCCTGCCGATCAAGGGTTGGAGCGAAACCCCTTATCGCCTCGACAGCGCGAACGTACGCCCGGAATTCCTCGGCGTCTCTGAGCTCCGGGAATACCTCCACTTCAATGCCGATTTCCCCGAGACGTTGCTCGCGCCTTTTCGCACCCAGCTCCAGTATCGCTGGGCCTTGCCCTGGACATGTTTCATCGTTGCCTTGATGGGCGCGCCGCTTGGGATCAGCTTTTCGCGGCGCGGCATCATCGCGAGCGTGGCGATGGCGATCGGGCTCGTTTTTACCTTCAATTTTTTGACCCACCTTTTTCTCGCGTTGGGGGAAGGGGACCGCATCTCGCCCGTGACCGCCGCCTGGGCGCCCAATATCCTCTTTTTTCTCATCGGCCTTTATCTCCTCCGCCTGCGCGCGACGAATCGCGAAACGCCCAACTTTCATCCGGTCACGCTCTGGCGTAACCTGCGCGCCTCATGAATCCCCTGGCTGATGAATGGTCGATCCAGCACCGCGCCGAAGCCTGTGC
>JBKJNW010000204.1:0-46263 GCA_046593335.1 Chthoniobacterales bacterium
GGGGCCGGAATCCGGCCGTGGAGCAGCTCGCAAGTGAACGGGGCGAGCCGCTCGCGCCACTGCGCAAACTCGGCCGCGGCGGCTTTTGCCTCGAGCTTTTCGCTCTCGTCGATCAGCGGATAAACAATGTAAGCCTGCCGCCCCGCTTCCAGTTCGCGGCGCAAGAAAGCCAGCACGTCGGGCAATTTTTCCTCTCCCCGGGCCGCGGTCACAATCCGCCCGCGATCGGCCGGCATCTCGTCGATCGTCGAGACCTCGAGGTCGCCGTAGAGACTCATCGTCAGGGTGCGCGGGATCGGCGTCGCGGTCATGACGAGGACGTCCGGAGCCGGGTCCGCAGTCGTTAGGCGGCCGCGCTGGGCGACGCCAAATTTATGTTGTTCGTCGATCACGACGAGGCCTGGATTTTCCAGGCCCTCCGGTTCAAAAAGCAGCGCATGGGTGCCGACAAAAACCTGGCCCAGGGTTGCTTTCCCCTCCGGGGAGGGCGGGCTGTCAGCCCGTCGCGGCGCGCAGTCTGCGCGCCGCCCGCGCGCAGTGCCGTCGTCCAAAATCCCAGGAAACCAGACCCACGGATATGAGCTCTCCCCTTCCTCGAGTCCAGCCTCCAAAGGATTGCGCAGGATATAGTCAAACTTCTCCTGCAGATCTCGCTCGGAACGAATCATCCGATCGAACCATTCTTCCTCCCAGACTGGTCCGGTTGTACCCGCGCTCTTATTAATGCCCCGCGCGGTGTTGGATTTGATGCTGTGAAAAATCTCGCCTAAAGAAAAAAAACTGGTCTCGCCGCCCTTTGTTTCTTTGATCGCGGGTTCCAAGAGAAGGTGGACGTGGTCGGGCATCACACACGCGGCGTAGAGCGTGTAGCGCCGCTTGTTCCAGTACAAGAGGGACTCCATTACGATATCGCGGGCCGCTTCGGACAGCGTACGCTTTTGGCGGGTCGAGAACGTGACCGCGTATTTCGCCCATGTCCGTTCGAAATGCGGCAGGTGGCGCTTACCGTAGCGGGTTTGCAACGCCAATGTGCCGGAGCGACTCTCCGGCACGACGGGCTGACAGCCCGTGCTCCCCGGACTCTGTGCCTGCACGTTCGTGAAGAGCGGGAGCGGGTCTTCCTTGCGCGATCCGGTGCGGAGGGAAACCGCTACGCCTAACGGCTCCAGCCAGCGCCGCAAAACGTCGTAGTGCTGCTCGGCCAGGATTTGCGTTGGCGCCATGAGGGCCGCTTGCGCGCCGCTTTCCACGGCCAGCAGCATGGCCGCGATCGCGACCACTGTTTTGCCTGAGCCGACATCGCCTTGCAGGAGACGGTTCATGGGCGACGGCGCGGCCAGATCCGCGCGCAATTCTTCGATCACGCGCACCTGCGCATCGGTCAGGTCAAACGGCAGCGCGCGCAAAAAGTGCTCGAGCAATTCGCCCGGTCCGCAATGAGCTGCCCCGGGCCGGGCCAGGGTGCGGGCGCGGCGCGAGACAAGCAGCATCTGCATCGCAAAAAATTCCGAGAGCACGATGCTTTCCCTGGCTCGAGCGAGGGCCGCGTCGCTCGGCGGAAAGTGAATTTCCCGCCACGTCTCCGTGATCGGACCCGTGCGCAGTTTCGCGGGCAGCAGCGTCGTTAGGCTGGCGCTCTCGCATTCCTCCAGCAGGCGATGGATTAATCCACGCAGGACCCGCTGCGAAAGACCTTCCGTCGCCGGATAGATCGGAGTGATCCGACGGAAATGAATCGAGATTTCCTCGTCATTTTCGATCACCTCAAACTCCGGATGTTCCAGGCAGAGGCGCTGCCCGCGCCGACGCGGTTTCCCAAAGACGACCAGGCGCTGGCCGGTCAGGATCATTTTCTGGACATAATGGAGGTTGAACCAGCGCAGCACGAGGGGCTGGCTGAGGGCGTGGGCATCGCTCTCCTGCAGGGTCGCTTCAAAGATCCTCTTCCCGCGCCAGAAGTGGTTGAAGCGCGTCTTGACCACCTCCCCGCAGAGGCAGACCGGCTGCTCGCTCTCCTCCCGCGGAAAGCCGGCAAACTCCCGCCGATCCTCATAGCGCCGCGGGTAATGCGTGAGCAGGTCGCCCACGGTCTCGATCCCGAGACGGTGCAGCTGCGTGCTCCGCGGTCGGGGAATCCACTCAATCTCGCCTAACAAATCGGTGTTCGTTAGGCTCATGACGCTTTGGGAACGGCCGCGCGCAGGGCCTCGACCTGCACCTGCAGGCGAATCTCGCCTTCGTACTCATCGCTGCTGATGCGAAAGGCAACGTCCCAGGGCGGCTCGGGTAACGCTTCCTCCGCCCCGCCAAAGAAAATCGCGCGCTGGATACGACCATCCTGCCGGAGACGCAGGACGAGATGTTTGTCCTTCAGGATTTGCGGCGGCGCGACCGGCTCCACCCCGCGGGCGAGAAAAAGCGGCTGCGGATTGCTCTGCCCAAACGGCTGCAGAAGTTCGTGCCAGCGGAGCAGGTCCCAGTTCAATTCGCGCAAGGTCAATTCGTCATCCAGATGAAGGCAAGGTTCGAGGTGCTCGGGGGCAATCATTTCCCGGCAGGCCGCCTCAAACGCGGCGCGGAAAGCCGGGAAGTTTTCCTCGCGAACAGTGAGGCCGGCCGCCATCGCGTGTCCGCCAAATTTTTCCAGGTGCTTGGCGCAGCGACCCAGCGCCGCGACCAGTGAGAGACCCGGGATGCTGCGTCCGCTCCCCTTCCCCAACCCTGCTTCGTCGAAGCCGACGATGATCGTCGGCCGGTGATGATTGCGCGCGAGACGCGAGGCGACGATCCCGAGGACTCCCGGATGCCAGGCGCGATCGCCGAGCACAATGGCCGAAGCGTCAGAAAGTTTCTGCTCCTCGCTCCGGGCTTCCGCAGCCTGCACGATTTCGCGCTCTACACTTTGCCGTTCGCGATTTTGCCCGTCCAACTCGCCCGCGAGGGCGAGCGCTTCCCCCGGATCGGTCGTGAGCAGGAGGCGCAGCGCCTTTTCCGCCGTCGTTAGGCGGCCGGCCGCGTTCAGGCGCGGTCCAAGCCGAAAGCCGATATGCTCCGCGGCGATTGGGACTCGGACGGCCGCGATTTTCATCAACTCGCGCATGCCTAACAAACGCCGGTGGGCGAGCTCCCGAATGCCGTGGTGAACGAGGATCCGGTTCTCCGCCTCGAGCGGGACGATGTCGGCCACCGTTCCGAGCGCGACCAGGTCCAGCCGCCGCCGAAGGTCGAAATCGGGCAACGGCCGACTCTTGAGCAGGGCGTGGCAGAGTTTGAAAACGATCCCGACGCTGCAGAGGTAGGTGAAAGCGCAGTCAGCCGCCACCTTGGGATTCACCAGCGCAACGCAATCGGGCAGCGCGCCTTTCGGTTCGTGATGGTCGAAGACGATGACATCGGCGCCGCGCGCGCGGATCTGCGCGACTTCAGCGCAGGAACCGGTTCCGCAATCGACCGCGATGAGAAGCTCTGGCTGATGCTCCTGCCAACAGCGCTCGATGCCTTCCGCGCTCAAGCCGTAGCCTTCTTCCATGCGCGAGGGCAGAAAAAGCGCGGGCGCGGCGCCGTAGGCGAGCAGCATTTCGTGGAGAAGCGCGAGCGAGGTAACCCCATCGACATCGTAGTCGCCGTAAAGAACGATCCGCTCGCGGCGGTCGAGCGCGCGCAGGATGCGATCCACCGCCGCCTGCATCTGGGGGAGGAGAAACGGATCGCTCAACCGCTTCAAACGCGGCTGAAGAAAATCGGTCGCCTGCTCATCGCTGCGCATTCCTTTACGCCGGAGGAGACGCGCGATGCAGGGCTGACCGCAGACCTGCTTGGAAAAGGTCGCTCCCTCCTCCGCCGTCTGGTCAGTCGGGGGTAGAATCCAGCGTCGCGTCCGTCTCATCTTCTCCAATCGTTAGGCATCGAACGGGGCATGGACTTAGGCATCGTTATTGAAGCTAGACGAGCGCGGGCTGGGGCGGCACGGCCGGGAGCAACTTGTGCTTTGCGCATAGTTCAGCAAAAATCTGGAAGCCCTTTTTCTCTTCCTCGGCAAAAGAAAAGCGCAAGCACTCCCGAAAATAAAATTCGCAGAAAGCACGGCGCTCCTCCGGCTGGGCCGCGATCAGGCGGTCGAGATGCGCGAGATTTTTTTGGCCTAACGAACGCAGCTCCGCAGCCATTTCCGCCTTGCCGGCATAATCCGGCCGGAGCAGCCAGAGCGCATAGACGAACGGTTTACCGGTCAGATTCTTCCAAGCCGCGCCCAGGTCGAGAAGCTGGCACTCTGCCGCCGCTTCTTCGCGGAATCGAATCGCCTGGTCGCCAATCAGAAGCCGCCCGCGCTCCGCCCCGATCTCGCCCTCGCGCACGAATTCCGGCGCGAGGCCCTTCTCGCCTAACAAACAGCGCAGCAGATTGACCGACGTCGCCGAGGCCGGGTCGACCACGACCTCGCGCAAGTCTTCGACCGGCCCGCGGTGTGCGAGGATGACGCTAAAAACCGGGCCATCGGACGCAATCGCGAGCTGATCCACCACTGCGTAGACTGGATTGCGCAAATATTCGAAGCTCGAGACCAGCGCGACGTCGAGTGCGCCGTCCGCTAACTGCCGGCAGAGGCTGGAAGGATGATCGAAATTTACCCGGCCCGGCCAGCCGTGGATGAGCGGGAGAGCGTTGAGATACTTAACGCAACCGAGACGCGAGGAAGGAGGCGCCGGCACCTCAGGCGCAAACCAATTCGCCCGCGGCCTCCGGCGCCGAACCGGCCCGCCCGATCTGCGACGACGGCGTCAGATGATTGTAATAGCTGTCGCGCTGGACGGGATCGCGCCCGGCTTCGCGGATGACGTGGCGGAGCGATTCGACCGTCTGTTGTTGGGGCGTCTTCGCGCCGGCCATGTGGAAAATCTTTTCCTCCATGATCGTGCCGTGCAAATCGTCGACGCCATAGCTGAGCGAGACTTGAGCGAGGGGCAGGCCCATGCTGACCCAGTAGGCGGTGAGATGGTCGATGTTATCGAGGTAGATCCGGCTCACGGCCAAATTGCGCAGCTGGTCGAAGGCAGTGGCAGACTTAATGTGCCCGAGGATGGTGGTTTGCGGCTCGAAGGCGAACGGAATGAAACCGGTAAAGCCGCGGGTGAGGTCCTGCAATTCGCGCAACTGGCGCAGATGATCGACCCGCTGCTCGAGCGTTTCGATGTGGCCGTAAAGCATGGTGCAGGTGCTGCGGCCGCCCATTTCGTGCCAGATGCGATGGACTTCGAGCCATTCCGCGGCGTTTTCCTTACCTCGGCAGAGTTCGTCCCGGACCGAGGGATCGAAGATTTCCGCACCGCCACCGGTGAGCGAACCGAGACCGGCTTCACGCAAGGTGGCGAGAGTCTCGGCGATGGAAGTCTTGAAAATGCGGCGCGCCATGTGGCGGATCTCAATCGCAGTAAAAGCCTTCAGCTGCAGCTGGGGATCGAGCGCGCGCAGGCGGGTGAGAAGATCGAGATACCACTGCTTGTTCAGCGTGGGATGAAGACCGCCGACCATATGCACCTCGGTGATGCCACTGACGAGCGCATCCCGGACCGCGGCTTCGATTTCGTCAATCGAGCTCTCGAAGGCGTGCGCATCGCGCTTCTTCGCGGCAAAAGCGCAAAACTGGCAGGAGAGGACGCAGATGTTGGAATAGTTGATGTAGCGATTGAGAATGTAGGTGGCGACATTCCCGTTCTTCCGCTCGCGCACGGCGCTGGCCATGATGCCGAGGGCGTTGAGATCGTTTGAGCGATAAAGCCGCAGCGCGTCCTGGTCGGAGATTCTCTCGTTGGTCTCGATTTTTTCCGCGATCGATCGGAGCGGGGCAGGAATGAGCGAAACTTTCATGGCAAATATTCGTGGTCTGCGGGGAAACTCAGGCCGCTTATTGTGCACAGGAGGATACGCGGGCGCAAGTGTTGTAGACGCCTATGGCTTTACCTCCTCTTTCTCCGGATCCCCTATCGTGCTCGTGCTCGTAACCCCAAAGCGTCGAGCACGAGCAGGAGAACGAGTGACGATGACACAATAAAGAGGGCGAACCAGACGGTCCGCCCCCTTCCAACCCCACAACAAAATTTATGTCCTAAAAGTCCCGGTCCTTCGCCGTGCTCATGAAGCGCATCTTGGCCGGCGCGGGCGCGACGCCCGGTTTTGGATAGTCGGCCGTGATCTGACGATTCGAAGTCGGGACGAGTCGAATGGCGCCTTTGGCGTTGTTCCGCCAGCCGTTGGGATCGGCATATTCCTCGCCGCTGTGATGTAAACCGGAAACCTGGTCTTCCAGGCCAGTGCCGTAGCGCTGCTCAAGAATCGTCGGGGTGACGAAGACGAGCAGATTGCGTTTGGTGCGCGCGTTCAGGCGCTCCTGAAAGAGATAACCGAGAATCGGGATGTCGCCCATAATCGGCACTTTGTTACGCGCCTTGGTCACTTCGTCCTGAAGCAAACCGCCAACCGCCAGAGTGTCGCCACTTTTAATCAGGACGTTGGATTCCAGAGTGCGGGTGTCGATAATTGGGCTGGAGACGGTCGCGCCAGCGAAGACGAAAGTGGCGTCGGAGACCTTGTTGCTGATCTCGGGCTTTACGCTCAGGGTGATGAAGTCGTCCTTGTTGACCGAAGGCCTAACGACAAGGGTGTTGCCGTATTTCTTGTCCTGGAAGCCACCGAAGACGGCGGTCGCGGTCTGCTCATTGAAGTTCAACTGCGGCACCGGCTGGTTGCGGATGATTTCGATTTTGGCCTGCTGGTTATCGGCCGTCACGATCCGCGGATTGGCCAGAAATTCAGCGTCGGAATCTTCATTCAGGGCGCGCAGGGTGATCGACATTTGCGGGACGGAAAGGATCGCGAACTGGCCGCCGATGGCGTTCATCGCGCTGTTGAAGAGGAAGTCAGCCGGCTGGAAAGTTCCGTTTTGATTGGTCGTGATCGTGGGCAGGCTGCCTGGCACAACCGAGGTGGTGGACTGCCCGGTCGTCGGGTTGACGTCGGTCTGGATTTTCGACGTGCCCGGGAAAGGCGCACCGAAGCGCACCGTCTGCGGGCTGGACGAACCGCCAAGGACGCCGGCCCAGTTGATGCCGTAGCTTTGTTTCGGATTGGCGTTCACCTCGACGAGGCGAGCTTCGATCATGACCTGCTTGGTCGGCTTATCGATCTGGACGAGCAGCTTGCGGACGTTGTCGATATTGCTGCGGGTCTCACGAAAGAAAATTGTGTTGGTCCGCTCGTCGACCTGCGGGGGTTCTTTGCTCGAAAGCTGGGTCGCGAGGAGCGGGGCGATATCCTTGGCCCGGCCGTAGCTGAACTGGTAGCTGTCGCTCTCAGTCGGCTCCGCCGTCCGCTCGGCGCCGGTCTTGATGTAGTAGACCGAATCGATTTGATCCATGAAAAGACCCTTGGATTTAACGATGATCGAGATCGCCTGCAGGGCGGTCACATCCTCGAGCCGCATCGTGACGGTGCCGGCAACCGCTTCGCTTACCACCATGTTGATCTTGGCCTGGCGGGCGAGCAGTCGCAGCACCTGGCCTACGTCGTCACCCTGAAATTCACGCACTCCTACTCCGCCGGTTTCCGTCGCCGAGGCGGTCGAAGTCGCGGTGGTTGTCGTGGTCTGCGTAGTCGCGGCGGGCTGCGCCGGAGGGGCGGTGATTGGCGGCTGAGCCGTCGCGGGCGAGGCCTGGACCAACGTCATCGGCGCAAGATCGGAAGCGTGCGCGGGCGCGCTGCTGCCCGCTGCCGGCGCCGTGGCGTTCGCCTTAGCGGTCTCCAGCGAGACCGCCGTGCGGGCCTGCTGGGCAAGCGAGAGCGATGCTGCAGCTACCGAAATGGTCAGCGCGCAGAGAAGTTGTTTGGTCGAAGTGAGCATAATGATTAAGGCAAGAGGTTTGGACTGCGGGAGAGGTAAAAGCAGGAACCAGACCAGTCCCTGCATTCAGTTAAAAACCCGGCAGGAGGGCTGCGGCCTCCCCCAGTGAATTCTCCAGCCCGCGCGGCCCCGTCAGGCCGCGTCCGCGAAACCGAGCGCGGTCTTGCTGAAATCCGCCACCGGCATTTGCCTAACGAGCCGGACGATACCCTCCTGCCATTTCTGGCTGATCTCCGTCAGGTAGGGATCGTTTTGCTCGAGCCGGGTGCGCATTTTCACCTGCAAGGAATCGGTCTTGTAGCAGAGGATATCGATCGGCGGGCCGACCGCGACATTGCTCTTCATCGTCGCATCCATCGAGATGATGCCGAACTTAAGCGCGTCCATCAGGGTGCCGTCGTAGCTAACGCCGCGGTCGAGAATGGGCTTGCCGTATTTCGATTCACCGATCTGCAGATAGGGGCAATCGCGGCTGGCGTGAATGCTGTTCCCCTGGGGGTAAATCGAGTGCACTTCCGGCGCCAGGCCAGCGATCTGGCCGCCGACGATGAGGTTGATGTTGAAATCGAAGCCGTCCGCTTCGAGCGCGGCCCGGTCGCGTGCTTCCACCATCCGCACCTTCGAGCCGATGTAGCGGACCGTCTCGTAGAGAGTCTCGCGATTCAGGAGATGTTTGCGCGCGGGATGGCTCTCGTTGAGATGCAGGTCGTCGTCGATCAGGGCCAGGGTGGCCTGGGTGAGCGAGAGATTACCGGAGCTCATGATGCAGATGACACGGTCGCCCGGTCTCTCGTAAATCCGCATCTTGGTCCGCATCGTGATGTTATCCATCCCCGCGCTGGTGCGGGAATCGGATAAAAAAACTGCGCCCTGCCGACAGAGCATGCCGAGGCAATAGGTCATGGTTCGCCCGGCTTGCTGCTCCCGACGACGCGGCCTTCGACCCGCCGGATTTGCGTGTGATGAGTGAGGGGATGGACCCGGCCGTCGCTCCCGCGGAAAAACGCGCTCAGGATCCAGCTGACGATGCTGATCAGGATCGCGCCCCAGAATGCGCTCCCGAAACTCTCGACGTGAAAGCCATGCACCAATTGGTTCACCAGCAGGAGCATGAGGCCATTAACCACGAAGATAAAAATGCCAAGCGTCAAAATAATGAGCGGCGCCATGAGCAGGAGCAAGATCGGACGGAGAAAGGCGTTCAGGATCCCGAGAAGAAGAGCGGCGCCGATGAGCGAAGCGATGCTGTCATAACGGATTCCATGAATGATCGAGGCCGCGACCATGACGGCGACGGTGGTGATCGCCCATCTGAAAATAAAATGCCTCATCGTTAGGTAGATCGAATGCCGATGGAGCTGTTTTCGTGCCCTTTTCCGCTTGCGCACCCAGTGCTCGGCGGGTACAGGCTTGGCCGACCTAAAGGAAAAGTAAATGGCGAAAAGTTCAAAAAAATTGAAAGAGGCAACGGCTTCGGAGACCTCATCTCCGGCGCCCGGTATGGAATCGAGTAACGGTCACAGCGCAGCGCAATCCCCCAAGCCGGCCGCGGCCAGGAAATCCCCGGCAAAGCCGACTACCACCGCGAAAAGCGCCGGCAAAAGTCGCGCGACCGCGGTCAAAAAGTGCAGCACCACCCGCAAAACACGGGCGAAAAAGACAAAAACGCGCTCCTCAGAGCCGAAGGTGACGGAGGAGGCTGTCCGGATTCGGGCCTACTTCATTTCAGAGTGGCGCACGCAGAACGGCATGGGGGGCGACTCTTCCCACGATTGGCTGGAAGCCCGCCGCCAGCTCCAGGCTTAAGCGGTCCAAGCCTAAGGACAACTGATCTCTCGGGGATTCGGTGATCGGCAGCTAACCGCCGGAAACGGTCTCCAGCTCCGGAAAGCAGGCCTTCACCTTTTCGATCAGGCGGTTGATCGTAAATGGTTTGGCCAGGAAACCGCGGACCCGCGCTTCCCTGAGGAGTTCCTGGGCCCGCTCATCCGAGCCCTGTCCGCTGACCAGGAGCAGGGGCGGGACCGTGCGCGGGGGATTGGAATTCTCGTAAACCTTGGAGATGAGGAGGAAGAGGAGCGTGCCGTCGATCATCGGCATGGAAAAATCGAAGATCATGAGGTCGTAGGTTTTTTTTAGGGCGAGCTCAAAACCGTATTCCGGCCGCGGCGAAGTATCGATTTCCCAGTGCAAAAAACTCTGCAGCGCTTCGCGCATGATGCGCAAAACCGCTGTGTCGTCGTCCACAATCAAAACGCATTTTATTTCCGGCTCAGCCATGTCGGAGGCTTGCGTGAAAGCGCATCGCGATTCAAGCTTTTGTTGCGTAATCGACCAAGGAAACGCCGCCCATGAATTCACCTGAAGCCGAACTCGCTGCCGCCCTGCGCGAACGGCGCGCCCTGATCGCGGATGAGGAGAGTCGCCGCGACCCGGCCCGGCACCTCGAAAAATTAAAGACGGCGTCGGAAAAAATCGTCGCGTTCGGTGCCGCCTTGCCGCGTCCGGTGGAGCCGCAACTGGCACATTACCTGGCGCGTTGCAGCTACGACAAAGCGCTCGAAGCGCTCGAGGCAAACCTGTAGCGGCGGCCGTGTCGGCCGCATCGACAGAAATCTTGGGATGATTAGACGGGAGCCCGCGGCACGCCCGCCGCTACACTTTCCCTAGCGCGAGTACAACTCCACGATCAACTGCTCGTTGACCATCGGCTGCATTTCTTCGCGGGACGGAATGTGCGCCACTTTACCGGCCAACGCATCGCGATCCACCGTCAGCCACTCCGGCACCGGTGCGATCTGGGTCAATTCCATGTTGCGCAAAGCAAGCTGGCGCGATTTCGGACGATCCTTGATCATGATCTCGTCGCCCGTCTTCACATTGAAAGAGGCAATGTTAACGTTGCGGCCATTGACCTGAACGTGGCCGTGCGAGACTAACTGGCGCGCGGCGCTGCGAGTGTTCGCGAGCCCCAGCCGGAAGACGACGTTATCGAGCCGTGTTTCTAAAAGCTGGAGGAGGGTTTCGCCCGTGACACCGCGGCGTTGCAGCGCGGTCTCAAAGATACGGCGAAATTGTTTTTCCATCAGGCCGTACTGGAAACGGAGTTTCTGCTTTTCACCAAGTGCAATCGCATAATCCGACTGCTTGCGACGCGAACCTTTCGGACCGTGCATTCCGGGCGGATAATTTTTCCGCTCGAGCGACTTGGAAGGTCCGAAAAGAGGCACGCCATAGCGGCGGGCGATTTTAGTTTTGGGTCCGGTATATCTGGCCATTGGAATCGAAAGTTGAGATTAAATCAGACGCGGCGCTGCTTGGGCGGGCGGCAGCCGTTGTGCGGCACCGGGGTGACGTCGCGAATTACAGTGAGATCGAGCCCGATCGCCTGGAGCGCACGGACGGCGGATTCACGACCAGCGCCCGGTCCCCGCACGAGAACTTCGACCTCTTTGAGGCCGTGTCCCATGGCCTGGCGCGAAGCGTCCTGCGCGACCATCTGCGCGGCGTAGGCGGTGCTTTTGCGCGAGCCCTTAAAGCCGACTTTACCGGCGCTGGACCAGCCGATCACGTTCCCTTGCAGGTCGGTGATGGTGACGATGGTGTTGTTAAAAGTAGAGAGCACATGGGCGTAGCCAGAGTAGATGTTCTTGCTCCCCTTCGCCTTGATGATTTTCGGCTTCTCGACGTCGTTCGGGTCGAGCGAAAGATTTTCCTTGGGCGCTTCGGCGGCAGGCGCTTCAGCTTTCTTGGCCTTCTTGGCGGCCTTGGGCTTGGCTTCCTTCGCGGGAGCCGCAGGCGCAGCCGGTGCTGCTTCGGCCGCAACTGGCGCGTCGGCCGATTTCTCGGCGGTTGTTTCCGCGGGCGTTTCGTTCACCGGCGCTGCGGTTTGTTCGGCCGCGGGAGCGCTGGGCTCTTCCGTCGGAGTTTGGTTTTCGGAATCTTCTGCCATGTCAGTTCGTTAGGTTAAACTTTTCCTGTCTTCGCATCCTTGTTCCGGATGACGCCGACCGTCTTGCGCGGACCTTTGCGGGTGCGGGCGTTGGTCGAGGTTCGTTGTCCGCGCACGGGCAAGCCGCGACGGTGGCGGATGCCGCGATAACAGTTGATCGCCTGGAGACGCTTCAAGTTGCTCTGCACTTCGCGCCGGAGATCGCCTTCGATCGGGAGCTTGTTGCGCGTGATCATCTGGATGATCTCGTTAATTTGTTGCGGGGTGAGATCCTTGGCCCGGAGGTTGGGATCGATATTGGTTTGCTCGAGGACGCGTTTCGCGGTCGACGGGCCGACCCCGTAAATATAGGTCAGCGACGCTTCGATGCGTTTGTCTGCGGGAATTTCAACTCCGAGTAATCTTGGCATAACGATCTCCTAGCCCTGGCGCTGTTTATGGCGCGGGTTCTTGGCACAGATCACGCGCACTACATTCTTGCGCTTCACAATCTTGCAGCCTTCACAAAGTCTTTTAACTGACGGTCGTACTTTCATGGTTTCACGAGACGAAAAACGCGGAGTCTTTTCTCCGCGCTAACGATGGCGAAAAGTGATTCGCCCCTTCGACAAATCGTAGGGAGAAACCTCTAGCATAACTTTGTCCCCTGGCAAGATGCGAATGAAGTGCATTCGCATTTTCCCGGAGGTGTGGGCGAGCACAAGGTGGCCGTTGGGCAGCTCCACCCGGAACATCGTATTCGGCAGGAGCTCGACCACGGTGCCCTCTACCTCAATTGCGTCTTTGCGCGCCATGTTAGGATTTCAGGTTCCTCTTTTGTAATTAAAACCGTGTGTTCAAAGTGAGAGGAGGGCAAACCATCGGAGGTGCACACCGTCCAGCCGTCTTCCAGCAGCCGCACTCCGGCGCCGCCGAGATTGATCATCGGCTCGATCGCCAGCGTCATCCCGGCCTTGAGTCGCGGCCCGCCGCCGCGTTTGCCGTAGTTCGGCACCTGTGGTTCCTCATGCAATTTCCGCCCCACCCCGTGCCCCACAAATTCGCGCACCACGCTGAAATGACTCTTCATCGCTTCCTCCTCGATCGAGGCGCAGAGGTCGCCGAGCCGTTCTCCGTCGCGGGCATGGGTGATGGCCTGTTGTAGAGCGCTCTGCGTAACATCGAGCAGCTTCTCCACCCGCTCGTCGATCATGCCGACTGGGATGGTGGCCGCCGTGTCTCCGACCCAGCCGTCCTGGACCACGCCGATATCGAGCTTCACGATGTCTCCGTACTGGATCCGGCGCTGGCTGCCGATGCCGTGCACGATTTCGTCGTTGAGCGAGATACAAATGTTCCCCGGGAAAACCCGATGCCCCAGGCGATACCCGAGAAAGGCGCTCCGCACTCCCGCATCGGCCATCAGGTCGGCCGCTGCCTGATCGATTTCCTTGGTCGAAATCCCCGGCCGAATCAATTCCGACACCCGCTCCAGGACATCGCTCGCGGAGCGGCATGCGATCCGCATCTTGTCGATCTCCCGGGCCGACTTGATCGGGATCATTTCACGCGCTCTTCGATCAAAGCCGAGATGTCCGCAAAGACCGCATCGCGATCCCGATTTCCGTCGATCCGATGCAGCGCGTCGTCTTTTTCGTAAAAGGAAAGGAGTGGTTCAGTCTTCGTTTTATACTCAGCCAGGCGATTTTGCAGGACGGAGGCGTCGTCGTCGTCGCGCCGGATGAGCGGCCCGTCGCAATAAGGGCAGACCGGGCGATCGGCGAAACCGGCGCTGGTCACGCTCGTAGTGAATCCGCAGCGACGACACTGCAACCGGCTGGCAATACGATCGCGCACCGTTTGCTCGGAAACTTCCAGCCAGATCGCGAGATTGAGTGAGCTACCCATTTTCTGCAAAATCTCGTTTAAGCGTTCGGCCTGTTTGACCGTGCGGGGAAAACCATCAAAAACGAATCCTTCTTGCCCGTGCAGGTTGAGCCAGTCCTCGATCAGGCGCACGATGACGTCGTCGGAAACCAGGCCTCCCTGTTTCGAAACCTCGTCGGCTTCCAGCCCGAGAGGTGTCCCAAGGTCACTTTCTCGACGCAAAATGGCGCCGGGCGAAGTGACTGAGATCGCGAAATGGCGGGTGATGAGCTCGGCCTGCGTTCCCTTGCCGGAACCGGGCGCGCCAAGAAGCACGATGCGACTTTTCACCGAGCTCCGTAGAGAAAGATTGCCACGCCGCCAATGACCAGAACGGCGATCCCAACATAAAGCCACATCAGCGTCCCCTGCTGCGCCGCCTCGCCGCGCGCACCGCCGCGATCAAAGGCCCGGCCGCGCAACCGCCCCTTACGCAGGAAGCCGTCGTAGTGCCGTTGAATGAGATGAGTCTCCACCTGGCGCATTGTATCGAGGATCACGCCTACGATAATGAGCAGGCTCGTGCCGCCGAAAAATTGTGCGGTGATTACCGGGACATGGAGCCCCTGGCTCAAGAGACTCGGAAGAATTGCGATCAGGGTAAGGAAGATCGCGCCCGCGAAAGTCAGTCGCGTCATCGTGAAATCGAGAAAGTCCGCCGTCGGTTTGCCTGGGCGCACGCCCGGGATATAGCCGCCGTATTTTTTCAGATCATCGGCAATCTGCGAAGGCTGGAACTGCGTCGCCACCCAAAAATAACTGAAGAAGAAAATCATCGCCGCGAGGACGAGGTAATGCAGCCAGCCATCGGAAAGAAGCGCTGCGATATGCTGTGCGGTACGGCTGTTTTTGAAAGCCATCCCCACGATCGTGGTCGGGAAAAGGAGGAGCGCCCATGCGAAAATGATCGGCATGACGCCGGCATAGTTCACCTTCAGCGGCATGTATTGCGTCTGACCGCCGTACATCTTCCGGCCCACGACGCGTTTCGCGTACTGCACAGTAATTTTTCGCACACCTTGGGTGACTGCGATCACGGCCGCGATCACGATGAAAAGAAATGCGATCATTAATACGAGGATCGCCGGACTGACCTGACTTTGTCCGGTCACGCCAGAAGGCACGAAGGTTTTCCAGGCTTGCGCCAAAGCGGCGGGCAGGCGTGCAACGATGCCGATCGTGATGATGAGCGAAATGCCGTTGCCGATGCCGCGGTCGGTAATTTGATCGCCCAGCCACATCAGGAAAAGCGTGCCGGAGGTCAGGGTGAGGACGGTGATAATCCGGAAGGACCACCCTAAATTATCGACCAGTGGAATCCCTAATCGGGCCGTCGTCTCGGTGATGCCCGGAAGCATGGTGTGATACGACTCCGGATGCTGGAATGAGACCGCGAGGAGGTAGCCCTGGAAGATGCAGAGCACGACCGTCGCATAACGGGTGTATTGCATGATCTTCTGCCGTCCGCCGTCCTCGCGCGACAACCGGCTGAGCGACGGAATGACCGCCGTCAGCAGTTGCAGCATGATCGAGGCGCTGATGTAAGGCATGATGCCTAACGAGAAAACAGCGCAATTCTCGAGCGCGCCACCACTGAAAAGATTGAAGAGCGCCGCCACGCCACCCCCGCCGCTCTGCGACGAGGTCCGAAACCAATCCTGCAACACCGCCGGGTTGACGCCCGGGGTGGTAATGGCCGCACCGAGGCGGACCACCACGATGACCGCGAGGGTGAACAAAATCCGCCGGCGTAGTTCCGGGATTTTGACCGAATTTAGAAAAGCCGAAACCATCCGCTAGAGAGGCAACCGCTTATTCAGCAGTCTTCTTTTTCTTCGCCGCCGGCTTCTTCGCCTTCGCTTTCGCTTTCGGCGCCGCCGGCTTCGGAGTTTCCTGCTTCGGCTCGGCCGACTCAGATCGCTTGCCGTCGGTCAGCGATTTGCGCTCGCGCAAAGTCACGGTACCGCCGGCCTTCTCGATTTTTTCGCGAGCGGCGTCACTTACCTTATCCGCTTCGATCGTCAGGCTGTGTTTCAACTCACCGCGGCCAAGAACTTTCAGGCCCACCACTTTGCCGCGAATGTAGTTCGCGTCGCGGAGCATCTGCTCGTTGACGACCGTGCCGGCCTTGAACTCATTCAAGTCGTCGAGATTGACCAATGCGTAATGCTTTTTAAAGGCCGCGTTGTTGAAACCGCGTTTGGGCAAACGCCGAATCAAGGGCATCTGACCGCCTTCGAATCCGAGACGAATGCTGCCGCCAGAACGGGCCTTCTGGCCTTTGTGGCCCTTGCCGCTCGTTTTCCCGTGACCGGAACTCTCTCCGATACCGAGTCGCTTCACGCGATGACGGGAACCGGGGCGAGGTTTTAGGTTATGTAACCGGATCATGACTGCGGCTCTGCCCCCTCACCGTTGTGCGGGATGCGCAATCCGCGCGTCTTGTAAATTTCATCGCGCCGGCGCAAGGAGCGCAGCGCTTCGATCGTCGCCTTCACCACGTTGGAGTGGTTGCTCGAGCCTAACGACTTGGCCAGCACATCGCGAATCCCGACCGCTTCGACCACTGCGCGCACGCCGCCACCGGCGATCACGCCGGTTCCAGGCGAGGCCGGACGCAAGAGAACGCGTCCACCGCCGAACTCCCCAATCACTTCATGCGGAATGGTGTTGTCGCGGAGCGACATCTTTTCCATCGACTTGCGGGCCGCTTCCGAAGCCTTGCGGATCGCTTCCGCGACTTCGTTGGCCTTGCCAAATCCACAGCCCACTTTGCCGTCGTGATCGCCTGCCACGATGAGCGCGCTGAAGCTAAAACGGCGTCCGCCCTTTACGACTTTGGCGCAGCGGTTGATGAACACGACTTTCTCAGTCGTGTCGCCTCTTGCCGGAGGCGTCCGGTCCGTCGTGCGTGAATCGCTTCGTCTACCTTGGTTGCCTGCGTATGCCATATTAAAGTTTCAATCCGCCTTCGCGCGCCGCGTCGGCCAGCGCTTTCACTTTGCCGTGGTAAAGAAATCCACCACGATCGAAAACTGCCTTGTCGATGTTCTTCGCGAGCAAACGCTCGGCGATCAGCTTCCCGACTTTCTCGGCCGTCGCGCGATTGGCGGCGTGACTGCCTTTGCTAAGAGATTTCTCCGTCGTACCAGCCGAGACCAGAGTCTGGCCCGCTTCGTCGTCGACTACTTGCGCATAGACATGCTTGCCGGAAAAATAGACGCAGAGACGAGGACGTTCCGCGGTTCCGGAGACCTTGCGTCGAATGCGGTTATGAATGCGTCCGCGAATCGCTTTTCGGTTAATCGTAGCCATGGCTATTGAACGGTTTTGCCTTCCTTGCGGCGGATCTGCTCACCCGCATAACGAACGCCTTTGCCTTTGTAGGGCTCAGGCGGGTAATACCCCCGGATATCAGCCGCGACCTGGCCGACCGTCTTTTTGTCGACGCCGGCGATCGCGATCTTGGTGTTATCGGTCACAACAATTTTGATGTCTTCCGGAATCGGGAAGAGGACAGGATGTGAAAAGCCGAGGCTGAGATTGAGATTCTTGCCCTGAACCGCGGCCTTGAAGCCGACGCCTTCGATCTCAAGGTTCTTGGTAAAGCCTTCGCTCACCCCTACCACCATGTTGTTGATCAGGGCGCGGGAAAGACCGTGCAGCGCCTTAAGGCTGCGCGTCTCCGCTTCGCGGACTAATGACACCTGGTTGTCGGCCACATTCGCCTTGATGCCCTTGGGCAGCTTCCAGTCGAGCTTCCCTTTCGGACCTTCGACCGCGACCTTGCCGCTCTGGTCGATGTTGACTTTGACTTGGGCGGGAATTTCGACCGCCTTATTTCCAATCCGTGACATAGCGCGTGAGTTACCAGACGTAGGCGAGCAATTCGCCGCCTACTTTTTGTTTCTTCGCTTCGCAGCCGGACATGACGCCGCGCGAGGTAGAGAGAATCGCCGTGCCCATGCCGCCGAGCACGCGCGGAATTTCATCCGCCCCGACGTAACGACGCAAGCCGGGACGGCTGACGCGTTTCAGGCCGGTGATGGCGCTGGTGCGATTCGCAATTTTGTTCGTGATCTTGATCCGCGGATGGGCCGCGGTCGTATCGAGAGAGAAATCGGTGATGTAGCCTTCCTCTTTCAGGATGCGAACGATCTCGTTCTTCACCTTCGAGTAGGGGACAAACATCTCGAGCTTCTGCGCCTGGGTGCTGTTACGCACGCGGGCCAGAAGGTCGGCAATAGGATCAGTGACAGTGCTCATGTGGGTTCGTTAGGCAGCCTGCGCTACGGGCTTCTTCGGTCGGTCGCTGAAGGGCATTCCCAATTCGCTCAGGAGCGATTTGGCCTCTTCGTCTGTGCGCGCAGTGGTCACGATAGTAACATCAAAACCAATGTTGCGCTTAATTTTGTCGAGCTCGACTTCTGGGAAAATGGACTGGTCGGAAACGCCCAGGGTGTAGTTGCCGTTGCCGTCGAAACCTTTCGGCGGAACGCCGCGAAAATCGCGGATGCGCGGAAGCGAAGCCTTGATCAGGCGCTCCATGAATTCATACATGTGCGAGCCGCGCAGGGTCACCTTGGCGCCGATCGCCTGCTCTTTGCGCAGCTTGAAATTTGAGATGCTTTTTTTGGCCCGCGTCTCAGCCGGCTTTTGTCCGCTGATGAGGGCGAGTTCGGTCTTGGCATCTTCCAAGGCCTGCTTCACGTCGGATTGCGAGCCGACCGAAGTGTTGATCACAACCTTCTCCAGTTTCGGAATCTGATGATCGTTCTTGTAGCCGTGCAGCTCGCGCAGCGCGGGAATGACGCGATCTTTGTATTCGCGGTAAAATTCGTTTTCCATGGTCTAATGTCGACGGGCGGGGTGGGCCAGTCGCGAGGGCTACTCGTCCTTCTTGGTCTTCTTCTCCTTCGTCGCTTTCGGTTTGCTCTTCTTTTTCGTCTCTTTGTCCTTCTCGCGTTCGACCAGCTTCACGTTCGAGATGTGAATCGGGCCTTCGCGCTCCGCGATCGAACCGGAGGGATTATCCTGCGATTTGCGCATGTGTTTCTTGATCAGGCGGACGCCTTCGATCAGAACGCGGTTCTTTTTCGGCAACACCTGCAGGATCTTGCCGGAGGAACCGCGGAAGTTACCCGCAATCACTTCGACCTGGTCGCCTTTTTTCACGTGATGCTTGAGCCGGTTCATAACACTTCCGGAGCGAGCGAGACGATTTTCATGAAATTGCGTTCGCGCAGTTCACGGGCAACGGGGCCGAAAATACGGGTCCCGCGCGGGTTGAGATCCTTGTCGATTATCACGATCGCGTTGTTGTCGAAACGCAGGAGTGAACCGTCGTCGCGACGAATCGGCTGCTTCGTCCGGACCAAGACCGCGCGGACGACATCGCCCTTCTTCACCGCCCCGGTCGCACTCGCCTCTTTCACGTTCGCCGTGATGACGTCGCCAATGCCGGCGCATTTCGCGCCGCCTTTGCCAACGACGCCAATCATCGTCGCCATGCGGGCGCCGCTGTTGTCGGCCACATCCAATCTGGATCTCAGGTAAACCATAAAAATCTTTCTCTACTTCTGCACCACTTCGACGAGGCGCCAGCGCTTCAGCTTGCTCAGCGGCCGGGTCTCCATGATCCGGACGGTATCGCCCGCCTTGGCTTTGCTCTCCTCGTCGTGCGCGTAAAATTTCTTCTTCTGCTTCACGATCTTGCCGAAAGTGGCGTGCGGCACACGGGTCACTGTCTGGACGACAATCGTCTTGTTCATCCCGCTCGTAATCACCTGGCCGACGCGCGTCTTGCGCGTGCCGCGAGTTGATTCCGTCGCCGGGTTTTCCTGTTTGGTCGCTTCGTCCATGATCATTATTTCTCCGTCGCCGGCTGTTTGTTGCGCTCCGTCAGGACCGTCTCGACTCGGGCCACTTCCCGGCGCAAGAGACGCAAGCGGCTGGATTGCTCGAGCTGGCCGCTCTGCTGTTGCAGACGGAGGTGCAGACTTTCCTGGCGCAGGTCGCGCTTTTTCGTGAGCAACTCATCCGTGCTCATTTCCTGGATTTCTTTAAATTTCATTTCTCGTTAGTCGTTAGACCGCGACGTGGTGGCGGGTGAGGAACTTGGTCCGAACCGGCAGCTTGTCCGCGGCAAGGCGGAGCGATTCGCGCGCGATCGATTCCGGCACACCATCCAGTTCAAAGAGGATGTTGCCCGGCCGGACCGTGGCGACCCAGTGTTCGGGCTGGCCTTTGCCTTTACCCATGCGGGTTTCCGGCGGGCGCGAGGTGACCGATTTGTCGGGGAAAATACGAATCCAGAGTTTGCCTTTGCGCTTCATGTTGCGAGTGAGCGCAACACGGGCGGCTTCAATCTGGACGTTGGTGATCCAGGCGCGTTCCAGCGTCTGGAGACCGAATTCACCGAAGTCGATCCGGAGATTACGCGAAGCCGTGCCCTTGCGGCTTCCGCGCTGGGTCTTGCGATACTTTACGCGTTTGGGCATTAATGGCATGACAGTGTCTCCTTAAAAAATCGTTAGGCAGCAGCCGGTTCGGGCGCGGCGGCAGGGGCCGCCGGCGTCGCCGCCGGAGCTTCTTCCTTCTTACAAATCCAGCATTTCACGCCGATCTTGCCGTAAACGGTGTTGGCCTCGGCGAAGCCGTAATCGATCGGAGTGCGCAAGGTGTGCAGAGGCACTTTGCCTTCGCGATACCACTCCGAGCGCGAAATTTCGGCGCCATTCAAGCGGCCCGAGCTGCGCAGACGAATTCCCTGCGCCCCAAAATCCATCGCGATCTGAACCGCCTTTTTCATCGCGCGGCGATAGGCGATGCGGCGCTCAATCTGGAGCGCAACGTTCTCGGCCACGAGCTGGGCGTCGAGTTCCGGAGTCTTGATTTCCTGAATGTCGATCTTGACCTGTTTGCCCTTCGCCATGCGCGAAATTTCTTCCGTCATCTTCTCGATCTCGGCGCCTTTGCGCCCGATCACGATGCCGGGGCGGGCGGTATGAATGGTGACGCGGATGCTGTTCCAGGCGCGCTCGATGATGATCTTCGCGACCGCGGCAAACAGAAGCTTCTTCTTCACGTAGCCGCGAATCTCGATGTCGTTATGCAAAAATTCCGGCATCTCCTGGGGCGAGGCATACCAGCGCGAACGCCAGTCGCGGTTCACCCCGAGACGAAAACCGATTGGATTAACTTTCTGTCCCATGAATTAGCTTTCTGATTTTTCGGTGCTGGCCGGGGTTTCTTCGAGAGTGGTCTCGGCTTTCGGCGCGGCCTTGGCCGTTTTCGCGCCGAGCGCTTTCTTCTTCTTCGCCCCGCCTGACTTCTTCGCTTTTTTGTCGCGCGTCTTGATCTCGATCTCGTCGGTCAAAATGATCCGGATGTGGGCGCTGCGTTTGCGGATGGTGCTGCCGCTGCCGCGGGCTCGCGTCATCATGCGTTTCATCGTCGGGCCTTCGCCCACGGTTGCTTCCTTCACCACGAGTCCGTCGACCCGCAGGTTGGCGTTGTTCTCCGCGTTGGCGACGGCACTCTTCAGCGTTTTGCTGATCATGGCGGCGGCCTTTTTCGGGCTGAACGCAACAAGGTCGAGCGCTGCCGAGACCGGCAGGCCCTGAATGGCGCGAGTGACTTCGCGCGCTTTGAACGCCGAAATCTTCGCGTAACGATATGTCGAGCTTACTTGCATTACTTTAAACTTAGTTCCGGGCGCGCATCCACCTGGAGACGATCACCCACTTTTATTTTTACCTTTTCCGAACCCAATTCCTGAATCACTGCTCCGCTGATTTTCTCCCGCACGTCCACGACCCGAAGGGTTGCGACCGTTTTCCCGTCCTGCACCACGCGCAACGGCATTCCGATCTTCACGCCCTGCTGCGCCCCGAGGTTGCCGACCACAAGCGACCACTCCTCCCGCACGCTCAGGACCTTGCCGTCCATCAGGTCCGGCCTGGCCTCTTCGTTCGGCGAATCGTTCGCCCCCAGGAGCTGGCCGGTCGAACGCAACTGCGCCTCCACTTCGGCCCGGGCCTGCGGATCTGCGCTCGCCGTGCTTTTCACGTAGCGCAGCACCGTCTCGGACATCTTCAGCAACTGCTCGCGATAAGCTTCCTTCTCCATGTTCAGGAGTTGCAGGTCGCTCACTGCTTTTAAGAGACGCTGCTCGAGCTTGGCCCGGTCTTTACTGACCGACTCCACTCCAAGCGCGTCCATCCGCAGTTGCAGCTCACTAAATTTCCGGCGAAACAACTCCGCCTCCGCGTTCGAGACGACGAGACTTTCGGTCAGCGTCTTCCGGGTTTCGCGGTCGAGCGAGAGCTGTTTGCGCAAGAGATCATTCTGCGAAAGCAACGTCTCCGACGTCACTCTCGCCTCTGCGATTTCAAGATTTGGATCTGACAAAGAACTATCTTCTGCCGTCAGCCCATGGGCTGACGCCAAACACACCAGCACAACTGCGAGCCGGGGAACGAAAGCGGAGACTTTCATCTCATCCTCTCATTCCGCAACCACCAGTTGAACTACTTCGTCACCTTCGCGGTGTGCGACCCGTGCTTCTTAAAGATTCGGGTAGGTGAAAACTCGCCGAGTTTGTGGCCGACCATATTTTCGGTCACGAACACGGATTGAAAAATTTTGCCGTTATGGACGAGGAAGGTGTGCCCCACAAAATCCGGGGTCACCATCGAGCGGCGCGACCAGGTCTTAACCGGTTTCTTCACGCCAGAGGCGTTCATCTTGTCGATCTTCTCGAGAAGATGCGGCTCTACGAAAGGTCCTTTTTTTAACGATCTGCCCATAACAAATTAGCTCTTCTTCTTTCGATTAACGCGCCGGTCCTGCATGATGAAGCGATCGCTCGGCTTTTTCTTGGAACGAGTCTTGAAGCCCTTCGCCAATTGCCCCCACGGACTGGTCAAATGCTGGCGGCCACCGCCACCCTTCGATTTGCCCTGGCCACCGCCATTCGGGTGATCGATCGGGTTCATGACCATACCACGGACGGTTGGGCGGACACCCTTCCAGCGTGACCGGCCCGCTTTGCCGCTGACCACGTTCATGTGATCGACATTGCCGACCTGGCCCATCGTGGCGCAGCAGGTGTCGTGAATGCGGCGAATTTCGCCCGAAGGCAACTTCACCAGCGCATAACCGGCTTCGCGGTTGCTCAAAGTCGCCTGTTGTCCAGCGCTGCGCGCAACTTGTCCGCCGCGGCCGGGAGCGATTTCGATATTATGAATCCCCGAGCCGAGCGGGATCTCACTCAAAGGCAGCGAATTTCCAACCTTAGGAGGCGCGGTCGGCCCTGACATCACCTGCGCGCCGGGCGCGAGGCCATCGGGCGCGAGGATGTAGCTCATCTCGCCGTCGGCGTATTTGATCAAAGCGATGCGCGCGGTGCGGTTCGGATCGTATTCGATCCCGACGACCTCGGCTGCGACGCCATGCTTGCGGCGTTTGAAGTCGACCTTGCGATATTTCTGTTTGTGCCCGCCGCCGATGTGACGCGAAGTGAGCCGGCCTTTGTTATTCCGGCCGCCGCTGCGTTTCTTGACCTCGGTCAGGGACTTATGCGGCTTAGACTGGGTCTGGGTAATTTCGTCAAACGTCGGCAGCGTCTTGAAACGCTGCGTCGGCGTGAGTGGGCGATAATCTCTAATGGCCATAACTAATTAAACGAAATCGATCTTTTCGCCTTCCTTCAAAGTGACGATGGCTTTTTTCCAATGCGCCTTGCGGCCGAAATCAGCGCGACGTTCGCGCTTTTTCTTGCCGGCGTAATTGCAGGTATTCACGTCGAGGACCTTCTTCTTGAAGAGCATCTCGATCGCCTGCTTGATCTGGATTTTGTTGGCGCGCGGGTTCACGCGGAAGACATACTTGTTGAGCTTTTCGCTCAAGAGCGAGGCCTTCTCGGTCAACTGCACCGTCTGGATTAAATCGTAGGGCTCGTTCATGAGCGGGTCGTCCTTTCTGCCAACTGCGGGAGCGCGCTGTCGGTCACGATAATCTTGTCGAACGCCAGCAGCTGCTCGGTGTTCACATCGGTCGCGGTCGCGAGCAATACCGGCCGCACGTTGCGCGCGGAGCGGTAAAATGTTTCTTCGAACGAGTCGGAAATGAGCAGTATCTTCTTCGCGTCGGTGTGACCCTTGACCAGGCTGACGAACGCTTTGGTCTTCGGTTCCTTGACGCTGAAAGAGTCGACCGTCATCACGTCGCCGGCCTTGATCCGCTCGCTCAGCGCTTTTTGGAACGCGAGACGACGGGTCGTCTTGGAAACTTTCTTGGTGTAATCACGCGGCTTCGGTCCGAAGACCACGCCACCGCCGCGCCAGATAGGCGATGATTTGTAGCCGGCACGGGCCCGGCCGGTGCCTTTTTGGCGCCACGGCTTCGCGCCGGAGAGATTCACTTCGGCCTTGGTCTTAGTGTTCGCCGAACCGGAGCGGCGCGCCGCGCGCATCGCCACGACAGCGTCATGCATCGCCTGCGTGCCCCGACCGTTCTCGATCAAATTGATGTTCGCCTCTTTCGCGGCGTCCATGGTTAAAACTTTCGCGCTCATTTACTGGCCTCGGCTGCGGCGGCGGGTTTCTTGAGAGCCGGACGAACGACCACATAGCTGCCGTTCGCGCCCGGGACGGCGCCGCTGATTAAAATGATTTTGTCCTCTTCGCGCACCTGCAGGACCTGCAGGTTTTGCACGGTCACGCGCTCGTCACCCATGTGACCCGGCATGCCCATGTTCTTAAAAATACGTCCCGGCGTGGAACGGTTACCGACCGCGCCGTTGCGCCGGTGCGTCTTGGAACCGTGCGCCGCGCCCTGGCCATGGAAGTTGTGCTTCTTCATCACGCCCTGGAAGCCTTTGCCCTTGGACTTGCCGACCACGTCGACCCAGTCGCCCGCCTGGAACTGCGTCACCGCGAGGTCGATCTCGCCTTCCGCCGCGTCTTCCTTGAGGCGAAACTCACGAACGAGTTTCTTCGGCTCCGAATTGGCTTTTCCAAATCCGCCGAGCAGCGCCTTCGTGACGCGCGATTCTTTCTGCACGTCGAAGCCAACCTGGATGGCCGAGTAGCCGTCGTTTTCGGTCGTTAGGCGGCGAAGAAGCGTGTTATCCCCGGCTGCGATAACGGTGACCGGGCGCAGCTTGCCATTGGCGTCGTAGACGCTGGTCATGCCGATTTTTTTTCCGAGAAGTCCGATGCTCATGGTCGTGGGCTGGCAAAAGTGGTGCTGCTAAAAATTTAGATCTTGATCGTGATGTCCACGCCCGCCGGCAGGTTGAGTTTCTTCAACTCGTCCACCGTCTTGGCCGTCGGCTCGATGATGTCGAGCAGGCGCTTATGGGTGCGGATTTCAAATTGGTCCATCGACTTTTTGTCGACGTGGGGAGAGCGGTTGACCGTGAATTTCTCGATCAAAGTCGGGAGCGGAATCGGCCCCGCCACGCGGGCGCCGGTGCGCTTGGCCGTCTCGACAATGTCGACGGCAGATTGATCGAGCATTCGGTGATCGAATGCTTTCAGGCGAATGCGAATGCGTTGTGCGTCGGCCACGTTACTTGGTCTCCTTCTGGTCGAGCACGGCCGCCACAAGTTGCGACGGGACCTGTTCGAAATGTGACGGCTCCATCGAATAACTCGAACGGCCTTTGGAAAGTGAGCGGATGGCAGTCGCGTAACCGAACATTTCCGCGAGCGGAACCTCGGCCTGCACCATCGTGAGGTTGCCCTTCACTTCGATGCTGGCGATTTTGCCGCGGCGGCGATTCAAATCGCCCATGATGTCGCCCTGGTATTCTTCCGGGGTCGCGTTTTCCACCTTCATGATCGGCTCGAGCAGGATCGGCTTGGCCTTCTTAAAAGCGTCTTTGACTGCGAAAATTGCCGCGAGCTTGAACGCCATTTCGTTCGAGTCGACGTCGTGATACGAGCCGTCGATAATGTCGATGTTCGCGTCGATCACTTGGTAACCACCGATGACGCCGTTGAGCATCGCCTCTTCGATGCCCTTCTTGCAGGCCGGGATGTATTCCTTTGGAATATTGCCGCCCACGACCTTGTTCTCGATCGTGATGCCCTTGCCGCGTTCGTTCGGTGCGACCTTGACGATGACGTGGCCGTATTGACCACGACCACCGGACTGCTTGATCAGCTTGCCTTCGCCGTCGGCCGGCGAGGTAATGGTTTCCCGGTAGGCGATCTGCGGTTTGCCCGCGTTCGCGTCGACCTTGAACTCGCGCAGCATGCGATCGCGAATGATCTCGAGATGCAGCTCGCCCATGCCGGCGATGATGGTCTGGCCGGTGTCTTCGTGAGTGTAGACCTTGAAAGTGGGATCCTCTTCCGAGAGCCGCTGGAGGGCGACGCCCATCTTTTCCTGGTCCTGTTTCGTCTTCGGCTCGATCGCCATCGAGATAACGGGGTCAGGGAAGGAAGGCGGCTCGAGCAGGATCGGGAAATCCTCGTCGCAGAGTGTGTCGCCCGTCGTGATGTTCTTAATGCCGACGATGGCTGCGATGTCGCCCGCGTAGCAGGTATCAATGTCTTCGCGTTTGTCGGCTTGAATCTGGATCAAACGCGAGATGCGCTCGCGCTTGTTCGTCCGCGGATTGTAAACGTTGTCGCCTTTGCTCAGCGATCCGGAATAGACCCGGAAGAAAACGAGTTTTCCAACGAACGGATCGCTCCAAAGCTTGAACGCGAGCGAACAGAATTTGCCGTTGTCGTCCGTCGGCGCTTCCATTTTCTCATGCGTGTCGGGCTCCATGCCGACCGCAGGCGGAATGTCGAGCGGACCCGGAAGATAATCGATCACCGCGTCGACGAGGTACTGGACGCCCTTGTTCTTGAAGGCGGAACCACCAACAACCGGCACGAACTTGTTCGCAATCGTCTGGCGGCGGATGCCGGCCTTCAGCATCTGCGGGGTGATTTCTTTTTCTTCGAGAACTGCTTCCGCGATCTCGTCATCGATATCGGAAATCTTCTCGACCAGCGTCGCGTAGGCCTTCTCGACCTGCTCCTTGTTCTCCTCCGGAACCTCGCGCACTTCGTAAACGGAACCCATCGAGTCGTCGTCGAGATAGAACACCGCTTTGCGGTTGACGACGTCGAGCTGGCCCTTGAGGTAATCTTCTTTGCCTAACGGAATCAGAATCGGCCAGGCATTCGCGCCGAGCTTCTTGTGCATCGAGTCGATCGAAGCATCGAAATCCGCACCGACGCGGTCCATCTTGTTAATGAAAGCGATGCGCGGAACGAGATACTTGTTCGCCTGACGCCAGACCGTCTCCGACTGCGGCTGGACACCCGCGACGGCATCGAAGACCGCGATCGCGCCGTCGAGTACCCGCAAGGAACGCTCAACTTCCGCGGTGAAATCGACGTGACCGGGGGTATCGATAATGTTCACCCGCATTTTGATGCCATCGAACATCTTGTAGACGCCGGGTTCCGGCTTCTGCATCCACGCGCAGGTCGTCGCGGCCGAGGTGATCGTGATGCCGCGCTCGCGTTCCTGCTCCATCCAGTCAGTCACGGTCGTGCCTTCATGCACTTCACCGATCTTGTGGATCATGCCGGTGTAAAAAAGGATCCGCTCGGTCAGAGTCGTCTTGCCCGCATCGATGTGCGCGGCAATCCCGATGTTCCGCGTCCTCTCGAGCGGGTACTTGCGGTTCGGCGAATTCGGATTCGTCGAAGTAGGTTTATCTAGAGTCGCAGAGGCCATGACAGGAAATTTTCTTTACCAGCGGAAATGTGCGAAGGCGCGGTTCGCTTGCGCCATCTTATGGGTATCGTCGCGTTTCTTGATCGCGTTGCCTTGACCAGCAGCGGCGTCCTTCAACTCGTGCGCCAGCGCGTCGGCCATCGGCATGCCGCGACGGTTATCGGCGTAGGTTACGATCCAGCGCATCGCGAGCGAGACCTGGCGGGAAGCGGTCACTTCCATCGGGACCTGATAAGTGGCGCCACCGACGCGGCGGGACTTCACTTCCAGACGAGGACGCACATTTTCAAGCGCCTTGTTCACGACTTCGAGCGGGTCGACCGCATCGGAACCTTCGCGCGACTTGTCGATCGCGGTGTAAACGATCCGCTCCGCGAGCGACTTCTTGCCGCGTTTCATCACGGTGGAAATTAAACGCGCTACGGCCGCGCTCCCGTAACGAGAGTCGACCTTTTCTTCTTTTTTGTAAGTTCTACGACGACGAGACATGGGAAATTATTTCTTCTTACCGCCCTTACCGCCTTTGGCGTCCGCTTCAGCGCCGGCCTTCGGACGTTTCGCGCCATACTTGGAACGACTGCGGCGGCGGCCATCCACCCCTAACGAGTCGAGCGTGCCGCGGACGATGTGATAACGCACCCCGGGCAAATCTTTGACCCGGCCGCCGCGCACAAGGACGATCGAGTGTTCCTGCAAATTGTGACCCTCGCCCGGGATATAGGCGATGATTTCCTGGCCATTCGTTAGGCGAACCTTGGCCACTTTGCGCAAGGCAGAATTGGGCTTCTTCGGCGTCCGAGTCATGACCTGGGTGCAGACCCCGCGCCGCTGCGGACAATTCTTCAGGGCCGGTGATTTTGATTTCACCGAAACCTTCTTTCGTCCCTTGCGAATAAGCTGATTAATAGTTGGCATTTTCGTACATTGCAGCCGCGAAACTGTGACGTTTCAGACGACAAAAAAACCGCTCAAGCCGTGTCCGCCTGCCTCACGCACCTGATACGGAGAGCGCGCAATATAAAAACAATTGTTACCCTCGCAAGATTATTTTAGCGCAGAACCCTTCCCCTCCGCGCCCGCCCCGTGCGACTGCGCGATCCTTCCAAGGATTTCCCAGCGCTCGTAAAGCTGCGCCACCTTCTGTCGGGCTTTCTTCAGCTCCGCCTCGACTTGCGGCCAGTCAGCCGCTCGGGCAACAAAAAAATCCGGATCGGCAAGGAGCGTTTCTAGCCTAACGACCTCATTTTCCGCGCTTAAGATGGCGGCCTCCATGCCTTCCAGTTCGCGCGCTTCCTTCCATTTCAGTTTGCGCGGCGCGCTCTTGTTGTCGCCGGGGGCGGCGACCCCGGCCGGTCTCGCGGTCGGCAACCCGCCAGCTCGGCCGGGGTCCCCGCCCCCGGCTACAACTGCGTTACCGGCACGCTTTTCCAGATAGTAATCGTAGTTGCCGACCGTATACCGCACCGCGCCTTCGCCCTCGAAGGCCAGGATCGCGGTGCAGACCCGGTTGAGAAAATAGCGATCGTGGCTGACCACGATCACGTTGCCCTGGAAAGCGACGAGCGCTTCCTCGAGCAATCGGAGCGTGCCGAGATCGAGGTCGTTCGTCGGTTCGTCGAGAATGAGAACGTTGCCGCCGCGTTTCAGAATCTTCGCCAGCAAAACGCGGCTCCGTTCGCCGCCGCTGAGCTGATCGATCTTGGTGTTGATCCGCTCCTCGGTGAAAAGGAAGCGTCGCAAATAGCTGCGGAGCGTGATGTTCTCCTCCCCTAACCGGACATATTCCATCCCCTCGCCCACTTCTTCCCAGACGGTTTTCGCGTTATCCAGGAGGAGGCGGTTTTGGTCGACGTAATTGATCTCCGTCCGCGCGCCGATCTCGACTTCCCCGCTCGTCGGCTCGACTTGGCCGAGCATAATTTTGAGCAGGGTCGATTTCCCGAGGCCGTTGCGTCCGACAATCCCAAGGCGTTCGCCCGCCGCGAGGTTGAGCGTGAGTTGATCTATCAGGCGGCGGCCGCCAAGATCGATGGAAACGTCCCGCAGTTCGATCACGCGATTCGCCAGCTTCAGTGCGGGCGGAATAATGAGGTCGACATCCAGCTCGACCTCCGGCCCCTCCTGCGCGGCCATTTCAAAATAGCGCTCCACCCGGTCGACTGATTTCGTCCGCCGGGCCCGCGGCGCCCTGCGCACCCAAGCCAGCTCGCGCTTGAGGAATTTCTGGCGCTTGTGCTCCTGCATTTCCTCGACCGCCGACCGCTCGGCCCGAGCGAGCAGGTAGTCCGTATAATTGCCGGCGTAGCTGAAAAATTTGCCCTGCGACAGCTCGACGACGCGAGTGGCGACGCGATCGAGGAAATAGCGATCGTGGGTCACAAAAAGCGCCGTTCCCGAGTAGCGCGCGAGAAAATCCTCCAGCCACTCGATCGACCCGGTGTCGAGATGGTTCGTCGGCTCATCGAGAATGAGAAAATCGGGTCGCGCGAGCAACGCGCGGCAGAGCGCGACGCGGCGCTTTTCGCCCCCGGATAAAGTCGCAACCACGCGGTCCTCGTCAGGCGCATGCAGGTTGGTGACCAAGCTCCTGATTCGATGCTCCAGGTTCCAGCCGTCGAAGTGCTCGATTTGTTCCAGCAGCAGCCCGCTCCGGTCGCTTTCCGGCGGTGCGGTCTCATATTCCTGGATCAGATCGAGAACACGCTGCGCCCCGGCGAGAATGTTGTCGTGCACGCTCGCGTCCTCTTCCAGCGCGAACATCTGCGGCATGTAGCCCACCACGAGATCGCGCCGAGAGTTCATCTCGCCGCTGTCGGGCGGCAGCACGCCGGCAGCGATCTGGAGAAAAGTCGATTTCCCCGAGCCGTTGCGGCCAACCAAACCGATCCGTTCGCCGTCTAAAATTGTGAGCGAAGCCCGATCGAGCACGATTTGATTGCCGAAGCGAACGACCAGCTCAGTGGCGCTGGCAATGGCGTTTGGAACCGCTTCGGACATCTGAAGAGATAGCACATCGCCAAGGCCTCGAAATGGAAGGCGAGATCGAGCTTGACTCTTCGTCGGAGGAATCTCCTCATTTCGAATCATGATGCTCTCCCGATTACCGACCTCTGTTCTTCTCCTTCTCTCCTCTCTTGCGCTCCCGATCACCAACGCCGTCCAGGTCGCCGCCGCGGATCTTACTTGGACGCCAACCGGTTCCACCGGTGGCGATGTTTTCAACCACCGCGCCGGCTTGCTTCCGAACGGCAACGTGATCATCGCCGGTGGCGTTGATTCGACACCCACCATCCTCACCAGCGCCCAATTGTACGATCCGGTGTCGCGCCAGTGGAGTTTCACCGGGAGCATGGCCGTCCCGCGCCTTACTCACACCGGCACTGTTCTGGCCGATGGCCGGTTTCTCGTTACCGGCGGACAAGACGGCACCGGTTTGCTCGCGTCGGCAGAAGTCTACGATCCCTCGACCGGCACCTGGAGTCCGACCGGCAGTATGTCTACCACCCGCGCTATTCACGAGGCGGTCCTGCTCAACAGCGGCCAAGTCCTCGTCGCCGGTGGTGTCGGTGGGAGTACGGTGGGCACTAATTTTCCCAACGTCACCGAACTGTATGACCCGGCGACCGGGAGATGGACGCGGACCGGCAGTCTCAACCTAGGCCGCGAGGCTTTCACGCTGACGCTCCTGAGTGACGGTCGCGTCCTGGCCGCCGGTGGGCAAAACAAGGCCAATCGCCTGGTGCAGGCTGAGATTTACGATCCTGCCACCGGAACATGGAATGTTACCGGCAGTCTCGCACTCGGACGCAGCAACCATACCGCGACGCTTTTGCCTAACGGTCATGTGCTCGTCGCAGGCGGCTTCGACGGGAGACGGGCGACCGCCAGCGCGGAGCTTTACGATCCCGCGACCGGAGAGTGGACGCCGACCGCCAGCCTGCCCACGCCCCGTTCTTATCATCGCGCTACCCTCGTGGATACGAGCGTCGTTCTGACGGGCGACATATCGAACGGTCGAACGAACACTTGGGCGTTGTACGACTCCGTGACCGGCACCTGGTCCTCGGGAAGAACAAAGGGATCACATTCGGGTCACTCCGCGACACTCTTGAGCGACAACACTATTCTGCTCGCGGGCGGTCCCCTCGCGCCGCGAGCGTCTTGCGAGATCGGCTCGCTGAGCCAGCCCTGATTTTCGTCTCGCGCTCTATCCACTTGCGGGGCGCGGCCGCGCTTAACACCTTGCGGGCGTGTTTCAGCTTCTCGCGACCGATCCGTCTTCCAAAGCTCGCCGGGGACGCCTCACGACTGCGCACGGCGTGATCGAGACGCCGGCCTTCATGCCGGTAGGTACGCAAGGGAGCGTGAAGGCCGTGAGCCCGCGCGAACTGCGGGAGCTTGAGGCGCAGATCATTCTCGGGAACACCTACCACCTTTTCGTTAGGCCGGGTATGGATGTGATGCGCTATTTCGGCGGGCTGCATCGTTTCATGAACTGGGGCGGACCGATCCTGACCGACAGCGGCGGCTACCAAATTTTCTCCCTCGCCAAGATTCGCAAGATCACCGAGGAAGGCGCGCATTTTCAAAATCATCTCGACGGCACGCCCACCTTCATCTCGCCGGAGATCGCGATGGAAATCCAGGCGTCGTTAGGCAGTGACATCGCGATGGTGCTGGACGAGTGCCTGCCCTACCCCTGCGAACACGACTACGCCGCGCGCAGCCTCGAGCTGACCGCGCGCTGGGCCGCGCGCTGCAAGCGCGCTGTAGAGGCGGGCGTGTCGCCCGCAGATCGACCCGCGGATGCGGCCGGCACGGCCGCCGCTACACGACTCGTTTTCGGCATCGTGCAGGGCGGGACTTTCGAAGACCTGCGCCGGGCGAGCGCGGAAGCAACGGTGCAGATCGGTTTCGACGGCTACGCCATCGGCGGGGTGAGCGTGGGCGAACCGGAGCCGGAGATGATGCAGGCGGTGGAATGGAGCGAGCCTTTCTTGCCTAACGACAAACCGCGTTACGCGATGGGTCTCGGCACGCCGCCGCAATTACTCGAGCTGATCGCGCGCGGCGTCGACATGTTCGACTGCGTCCTGCCGACCCGGCTGGCGCGCAACGGCACCGCCTTCACCGCGGGCGGCACGCTCAATCTCAAAAACGCCGAGTTCACCCTGCAAAAGGGCCCGATCGAAGAGGGCTGCGCCTGTCCGGCCTGCCGTGAATTTTCGCGCGGCTATATCCGCCATCTCGTAAAGGCGGAAGAGATTCTGGGGTTACGCCTCATCACCTTGCACAACCTTCATTTCTATCTCGGCCTAACGACCCGCGCTCGGCACGAAATCGAGGCGGGCACGTTCGACCGATTTCGTCGGGACTTCGTTGCCGGTTATGAAGTGCGGGCAGTTGCCTAACGAGCCGCCACCGCCGCGCCGTCCGCGAAGAGTTTATCGAGCGTGGCGAGCGCGTTTTGCGGGCCGAGGTATTTCTCCCCCTCATAACTGCTCGCGACGATGTGGCTCCCGCGATCAATGACGAGCAGTGAAGGGATGCTCGCGCCGCCCAGATTGCGCACTTCGGCCAGCTCTGCGAGGTGATCGTAATCGACCGCGAGCCAGGGCATTTTCGTTTCGCTGATATATGTTTCCCAGCCGAAGCGCGAGCGGTCGGCGCTGACGAAGACGAGTTCAAAGTCCGGGTGTTCGGCCGTCATCCGCTGGTAGTACTGAACCAACTCCGGAGTAAACTTGCGGCAGGGCGCACACCAGTGCGCGGAAAAGTAGAGCGCCACGAACTTTTTCTTTTCCAACTCCGTGCCATCGGCGCGGCTGATCGTTCCGTCGCGACAATGAACCAGCCTCGACTTCAGGGCGTCGAGAATAAGCGTACCACCGGCGGGCGCGGAGGCCGCCTGGGCGCGAGTCTCGGCCAACTGCGCCTGGTGAAGGGTGTTGAGTTTTTGATCCTCTTCAATCTGCGCCTGCCGCTTCGCCGCGGCCTCAGCCTCGCGAAGCTTGGCCTGGCCGGCCTCCGTGCTGGAGACCACATAGAGGCCGCTTTCGAGCGCAGCGAGCAATTGCGCGCTGGCCCCGAACTCGACCATCGATTTCTTGATCGCCGGATCGAAAGGTTCGCGCACGCGGCGCGCCTGCAGTTCCGTCTCCACGCTCTCACTCGAATAGCCGGAGCGGAGCATGAGCGCCACGTCCTTATTCGTTAAGGGAGCGGCCCCGCTGGCGACCGTCGCGGTCAGGCAAATCGCCATCAAACAAAGCCAGCGCATTCCTCGGACGGAGCAAAAGGCGCGCCACTACTTTTTCGCCTCGGGAAAAAAGCGCGGCCGGAGCTCGCGAAATTCCGCTTTCGCTTCCGCCGCCTTCCCCGCCAGTTCCGTCGCCGCCGCTCCCTGGCCAGTCTGGGCCGCGAAGATCGCGCTCAGCCATTGTCGTTCCGGGTTGTCCGAGACGGCCGGGCGAATAAAGGCAGTCGCCATCTTCAGCAGCATCGAGGGGGAGAGATTTTGCCAGTCGGTCATCACACTTCCGTAACGGGTCTTGAGCTCGAGTTTGGCAGGCGTGGCCCGCCGCACCGGCCCGTCATAACGGACGCCATTGATATCGGTCACCATCCCGCCATAGCCGGTTTGATTGATGTCGCTGATCAGTTTCGCTTTCCACTCCGCCAGCCAGCGAACCCGTTGCAATTCCTCTTCGCGCGCGGTCTGAAGCGTTTTGGAATCGAGCTTGGTTGATTCCATGATGGCGACCGCGTTTTCAAATCGGTAGGCGGCGAGCGGTTTGCGCTCGGCCGCCAGCGCCGCCTGCCAACGCGGTTCCTCGGCCGCCGCGCGTTTCTTATCTTCCGCCGCGCGTTTCTCTTCTTCGGCCGCGCGCCTGGCCGCTCGTTCCTTTCCCTGCGCGGCGAGCTTCGCCTCCTCATCCGTCACGCGAAAAGCGAGCGCGCCCTTCGTTTTCAATTTCGCGCCGAGGGCGCGAATCTTTTTCATCCCCGCTTCCGGATCGCTCGTCGCATCGCGCGCTTTCTCCCAGTCGCCGTAGAGCCGGTAATCATCGAGCCGGTCCTGCGCGAGCGGCCTTGTTTGCTTCAGCCAGGCGATCTGCGGCGGTGGTTGATACTTGACGAAGCGTTCGAAAATCGCGCTCGCCTGGGCGAATTCGCCGCGCTCCCAAAGGGTCAGGCCAGCGCATAACTCGGCCGCGGCGACGAACTGTGGATCGCTCTGCGCGAGTTCGCGAAAGAGGGCTTCCGCGGTCCCGTAGTGGCCCGCCTCCAGCTCGCGCCGCGCCGTCGCGATCTGTCCGCTCAGATCGACGGCCGGGGCCGCGCTCGTTTCCGTTTTGGTCGCGGCGCCGGGCAGCGACCGCGGGAGATGGCGCCAGCCTAACGAAACACCGTATCCCAGCGCGCCAAGCAGAAGGAGCGCGCCTAACGAGACCGCGATCCGGCGGGGCCAGCCCCAGCGGGCGCGCAGTTCCTCTTCCCGTGCCAGCAGCGCGGCCTGGGCGCCTGTCAGCTCCGTAATCAGTTCCTCATACGATTTCTGCCGGTCGGCCGGGTCTGGCCGCAGCATCCGGTCGATGACGGCAGCCGTTTCCTCGGAAATTTCTGGTGCGAGGGTGAGCAGGCCGGGAGGATTCGATTTCAACTTCTTCAGCTCGGCCGCCGATTGGGTTTCGTTTTCAAAAATCGGATGACCGGATGCGGCATGAAAAAGAGTCGCGCCCAGGCTGTAGAGATCGCTCAGGAAGTTCTCCTTCGCGTTCGTTAGGCGCTCGGGCGCGACGTAATAGGGGGTGCCCCAGATTTCCCCCTCGGTTTCGGCATGCGCCGCTGCCAGGAGGGCGAGGCCGAAGTCCACGATCTTGGCGGTGTGCCGGTCGGTGAAGAGGATATTGCCCGGTTTAATATCGCGATGAATCAGCCCGGCTTTATGCGCGGCCTGTAAACCTTTCGCGACCTGCAAACCCACTTCGAGCGTCTCCCGCTCCGAAATGCGCTTTTCGTCTTCCATTCGATCGTCGAGACTCCCGCCATCGACCAGTTCCATCACAACGTAGAATTGCCCGTGGTCTTCGCCGACCGAGTAAACCTCGATCACGTGGGGGTGTTTGATCGATGCCGTGATCCGCGCTTCATCCTGCAGCTTGGCGGTGAAGGCGGCGTCGCCCGCGAATTCCTTGCGCAGGAGCTTGAGCGCGACAAACCGGTTCAAGCGCGTGTCGCGCGCCTTGTAAACCGAACCCATCCCGCCCGTCCCGAGCGGCTCGACCACGAGATAATTTTCAAAAACGCGCTCGACCCTGACCTGCTCGCCACAAGCCGGGCAATTCACTTTGCCGAAAGGTTCGAGGCCGGCGGTGGGAACGCTGGCGCCGCAACTCGGGCAGGACTGCATCTGCTCGCCGCTCCCACTCGAGGCCATTGGGCCGATGATAGCACCCTCAGCGCCCAGCCGCGATGATTGAATTGATCGTGCCTAACGAAGAGGCGGGCGAACGTCTCGATCGCTACCTGGCCAAGGCCCTGCCGCAATTCTCCCGCGCCCGCCTGCAGGCTCTGATCCAGGCCGGCGATGCGCTCCTCAACGGCAAGATAGCGCGACGGCGCGAGCCGATCCGGACTGGGGATGTGGTCAGGCTAATCGAACCGGTGGTCGAGGAAATCGAAGACAAGGCGGAGGAAATTCCGCTCACGATTCTTTTTGAAGACGACGACCTGCTCGTCTTGAACAAGCCAGCCGGGCTGGTCGTGCATCCCGGCGCGGGCAACCAAACGCACACTTTGGTGAACGCTCTTCTCCACCATTGCACGAACCTCTCCGGTATCGGCGGCAAGCAACGCCCCGGCATTGTGCATCGCCTCGACAAAGAGACGAGCGGTTGTCTGGTGGTCGCGAAAAACGATACGACCCATCACGAACTGGCGCGGCAGTTTGCCGAGCGGGAGGTGAAAAAAATCTACCTCGCCCTCGTCGCCGGAACCTTGAAGCGGCCGCGCGGGACGATCGACGCCCCGATCGGGCGTCATCCCGTGCAACGCAAGAAGATGGCGATCGATCAACGGCGCGGCCGCGCCGCGATTACAGAGTATCGAGTTTTGCAGTCAGGCGCCGGAGTCAGCCTGGTTGAATGCGCATTGCATAGCGGACGCACTCACCAAATCCGGGTCCATCTTCATCACCTCGGACATCCGATCATCGGCGATTCGCTCTACGGGAAAAAAGGCGGGGCCCGCCGCCAGATGCTGCACGCGTGGAAGCTCGGGTTCACTCATCCGCAGACCGGGGAACGGCTTTTTTTCGAGGCACCCACACCGGAAGATTTCCAGGCGGCCCTCGACCTCGCCTTTAAACAACCGATTCGTTAGGCTGGGTCGGCGGCGGCTGCGGCCGGCGCAGTGCCACCAGCATGGCGACGATCGGCGGGATAAGAATAAATCCGCGCAGCCAAGGCTCGGAATGCCAGGGCAGGAGGAAGAGTCGCTCGTTCCAGAAAAGGTAGTAGGCGAACACCGTGACCGAGAGCACCTGCCAGCTGTCGACCCGACGCCAGGCTGCCAGCGGCAGAATCCAGGTGCAGTACCAGGGATGCAGGATGGGGCTGAGGATGAGCGCCGTGCCCATGGCCCAGAGCAGGCCGCGGCGCCAATTGCGGAGGAAGAAGAGCGAGACCAGCACCACGGCGATGATAATGACGACGTTGTATTGGAAATTTTTCTGGTGCGGATTCGGCCAGAAAGTTTCCTCAATCAGCCACCAAAACATGTCGTTCACCCGCGCGACGTAAATGAATTTGCCTAACGACTGCCAGATCGGAACCTGCGGAACACCGAAGGGCAGACTGAGCAGGGCGGGGATTCCAAGGCTGAGCGCGAGAGCCCAGGCCCGTCGACCGAGCGCGAAAACGCAGACTGGCAAAAGAAGGAGCGGGACCAACTTGATCGAGATGGCCGCTCCCATCGCGACCGCGCCGAGGAGCGCCCAGCGCCATTGCATTCCTGGTTCCGGCGCCGCCCGGCTGCGGACAAAGCAGAGGATTGCGGCCAGCATCGGCAGGATCATGAGACTGTCGAAGTGGGCCGCGCCGGCAAAGCTGTAGACCACGAGCGGATTCCAGGCATACCAGGCGGCATCGACGTAGCGCTCGCGGCCGCCGATCAGGCGCAGGAGAAGCGCAATCACGCCGAGATCGGCCGCGGCAAAGAGAAGCTTGTAGGCAAGTGGCTCCGCGCCGAAGCGGCTGAGGCCGGCGAAAACCAGCTCGGTGCCGGGCGGATAAATGGCGCTGAAATCGCGATGGTTGATCCGGACCCAGTCGGGATATTCTTCCCGCACCGCAGCCAGCCGGTCGTCGTTAGGCGCAAGGACGTAAGGATTAAAGCCGGCGTTTTGCACCTTCCCTTCCCATTGATAACGCCAAAGATCGTCGCCCGGGAGGAGCGGGAGCACGGCGAGGCGAAGAAGAATGGCCGCGCTCCAGAAAACAACGCGCACCGCGCGATCGGAGAAGAGCTGGGCAAAAAAAGAGTTGGCCGCAAAATAAGCGATGCCACTGAGGACGGCGGCCTCGACGAAACGCACCGGCATGGTGGCGTAACGCCAGTCGTCAAAACGGTTCAGGGTCGCGAGGAGGATGATCTCGGCCGAGAGCGCGAGCCAGAAACGCGCCTGCCTAACGAATAACATCTTCGGCTCCCCGTTTCCCGATCCGCTGCAAGCCGAGCCGATAAGCGGCAACATCGACGATCTCCGCCACCCGCCGTTTCAGGCGCCGGGCGCGGGTCCCGAGGAAGAGGAGGAAAATGCCGTAGGGAATGAGGATGCGCAGATCGACGCTCCCGCTGTTCAGGTCGCGGTAGACGATCATGGCAAGGAAAAGGAGGTTGATGATGACGGTGGTGGTGACGAAGCGATAACGCAGCCGCACCCGGGTCAGGCATTTCGGTCCGCCGTGATATTCGGTCACGGTCTGGAGGATGACGCTCCAGAAAAAGTTGCCGTAAATCTGGATGTCCCACTCCTTCCAACCGGTATCGGCCGAGTAGCTCCAGCCTTCCTCCTCCAGAAGTTGGAAGATCGATTTCAGGAGTGCGTTTCGCTCCACCCCGTCTTCGCTCCAGTAATTGCGCCGGCGCAGGTTCCCGCGGCCCGCCTTGCCCGACGGCATTTTCTCGTGTGTCCCGATGACGCCACGCGGAGTGCGTTTGAATTCCAGCCAGGTGAAATAGCGGTTCCATCCCCTAACGAGCGGCTGGGCGAAGGCGAGAAACATGACGAGCAACCGCGCCGGGACAGTGTCGAACTTCGGCTCGATCCGCGCCCGCAGCATGTAGGAGAGCGCGACGCAAAGGGTGCCGCCGAGCATGAGATAGGGAACGATCCGGAGCACGGGCAGAAAAATGCCGAGCCCGAAAAGAAACAAGGTGAGGACGAACCACTCGATGCTGCTGAGGTAGTTGGCGATTTCCGATTGCGGCGAGGGATAAATCGACTGGAAGAAGCCTTCCCCGAAAATCCCGTGGTAAATAATGGGCCGGTTGATGAACCAGCTGAAGCGGGGCGAGCCGTAGATTTGCCCGCGCCATTTCGCCGTCCCGGTGGGGCCGAAAAAGATGAGGTGCTTGAAACGCAGCATCGATTCCGCTTCGCCGTAGCCGGCCTGCTGTTTACGAAACGCGCCTAACGTAAAGCGGCGATGATGCCAGACGATCGCGGTCGGGCTGAAAGCGATGACGTGGCCTTCCTGTTGCAGACGCCAACAGAAATCGACGTCGTCGCCGGCCTTGCGATACTCGATGTCGAACCCGCCGATCGTGTCGAAGGCCCAGCGATAGAAGGCCATGTTACAACCCGGGATGTGCTCCGCGACCGTATCGGTGAGCAGCACGTGGCTCGGCCCGCCGGGCGCGGCGGCGACGCAGGCTTGGACCCAGTTTTCCGCCGGCGGCGAAATGTTCGGGCCGCCCACGCCCGCGTAATCACCGCTGACGAGGGTGCCGATCAGGTAATAGAGCCAATCGGGATCGGCCATGCAGTCGGAGTCGGTGTAGGCCAGCACCTCGCCCTTGGCCGCGGCCGCGCCGGCGTTGCGCGCGTAGCTCAGGCCGTGGTTGTCCTGCCGGATGTAGCGGATGTTGGGAAAACGGGCCGCGATCTCGGGTGTGTTGTCGGTCGAGCCATCGTCGACCAGGATCGCTTCGTAAGCCGGGTAATTGATTTTGCCTAGCGACTCCAGGCATTCCTCCAGCGTCTTCCCGCCGTTGTAGGAACAGACAATGACGGAAACGAACGGTGTTCGCGGCAGATCGCGATGCGGCAGAGCGGAATCGTCCTGGCCGAGTTTGTTTTGCAGAGCGAAGAAAGATTTTTTCGGCGTGCGATCGCGCCGGACGAGTCCGAAAGACCAATCGAGGATCTCCTGCTCGCCGGTGAACCATTCATCGGTCCAGGCGAAAAAGATCGTTCCGGCGAGGCCACATTTGACCACGCTGTCGACGTGCCAGCTGAGCATTTCGGCCTGCTCTTCTTCGGAGTGCCGGATGGTGTCCATGCCGAATTCGCCGAGCATGAGCGGCTTTTCTTCCGCGAGGTTTTGCAGGCGGAGCAGGTATTTCTCAAAGTCGCGCTGATCGTGCAGGTAGACGTTGAAGCAGCAGAAATCGACGTTTTGCGGGAGGAGGTATTCCGTCGGCGGATAACTGGCGTAGGAAAAGAGAACGTTGGGATCCGCCTCGCGCCCGACCCGGATGAGCGTCTCGAGAAACTCGGTCACGCGTCGCACCCCGAGCCAGCGGACCATTGTCGTCGGGATTTCGTTCCCCACCAGATAACCGAAGATCGCGGGATGCCCGGCATGGGTCGCAACCGCTGCGCGGACGGAGTTGATAATCTCACGTCGCGTTTTCGCCCTAACGAGAAACTCGATGTGTTTCGCCCAGGGGAGAGTGATTAAAACCCGGACGCCCGCTTCCGCGCAGCAATCGAGAAACCAGCGCGGCGGCAGGTGGTAGATGCGCGCGACATTGATCCCGAGCTCGCGCATCTGAGCGAGGTCGCGTCGGGCCTGCTCCGGGTTGCCGAGGTAATCTCCCGCCCCATCCGGGCTAAACGGCCCATAAGTGGCGCCCTTGACGAAGAATTTGCGATCGCCCTCGAAGAAGAACTTGGCAAGAGCGCGGACGCGAACGGGCGAAGTCACGAGGAGCCTTCCCTAGTGCAGAGAGTCATGCGACGCAACGCCTAACGACTCAGCGTCTCCAGGGCGTGGCGGACGACGCGCGCGGTTTCGTCAATCTGCGCCGGAGTGTGCGCGGTCGAAATGAAGCCGGTCTCGAACTGCGACGGGGCGAAATAAACCCCGGCATCAAGCGACGCTTGGAAGAACTGGCGAAATTGGTTGAGGTCGCTCCGTTTTGCGCTGGCCAGGTCATCCACTGGTCCAGACGCGAAAAAGAGGCAGAACATGGATCCGATGCGGTGAAAAACAGCCGACAGCTTGTTTTTGCCTAACGAATCGCGCGTCGCCGCCTCGAACTGGGCGCCGAGTTCCTCGAGCTGTTTCCAGCCATTGATCCGCTCCAATTCCCTCAATTGCGCCAGCCCGGCCGCCATCGCGAGTGGATTGCCGGAAAGGGTTCCGGCCTGGTAGACCGGCCCGAGAGGAGAGAGCTGATCCATGATTTCGGCACGCCCACCGAAAGCGCCAACTGGCAGGCCGCCTCCGATCACTTTGCCGAGCGCGGTCAGGTCGGGCCCGACCCCGTGGATTTCCTGGGCGCCGCCCCGCGCGACGCGGAAACCGGTCATGACTTCGTCGAAAATGAGAAGGGCACCGTGAACGTCGCACTCCGCGCGCAGCCCTTCGAGAAACCCGGATTTTGGAAAGAACAATCCAGCGTTGGCCGGGATCGGTTCGAGAATGATAGCGGCAATTTCCTTTGGATTCTGGCGAAACGCCTCGCGCACGGCGGCGAGATCATTGAAGGGCAACGCGATCGTTAGGCCGGCAAACTCCTTTGGCACCCCAGCACTGTCCGGTTGGCCGTGGGTGAGCGCGCCGCTGCCCGCCTGTACGAGGAGTGAATCGACATGACCATGGTAGCAACCGTCAAATTTGATGATCTTGTCGCGCCGGGTGTAACCGCGCGCGAGGCGCACACACGACATCGTGGCTTCGGTGCCGCTGTTCACCATCCGGACCTTTTCGATCGATGGCACCCAGGCGCAGATCAATTCGGCCATTTCCACTTCGAGCGGATTGGGAATGCCGAAGCTAACGCCACGGCCCGCGGCCTCGCGGACCGCCTCGATCACGACGGTCGGCGCATGCCCAAGAATCGCCGGGCCCCAGGTGCCGACGTAATCGATGTATTTTTTTCCGTCGACGTCCCAAAGGTTTGCGCCCTGCGCGCGATCGACGAAAAATGGCTCGCGCCCGAGGCCGCGGAAGGCGCGCACGGGCGAGTTCACCCCGCCCGGGATACGTCGGCGGGCACGGGCGAAGAGTTGAACGGAGAGGTCGGTCATTGCGCCTAACGTTCAACGTTCAACGCGTAACGTTCAACGTTTCAATGCAGCGTGCGATCGCACGCAAACCTCCGCCAAAACGTCCGCGCGCCAGATGTCGTCATCATGACGCGCGGAAAGCCGCTGCAAAATCAGCGGCTTTCCGCCTTGGGTCACGTTTATCGAGCTGGTGCCGGGCTCAGGTTATAGACTTCGACCAGGGCGACACCAATGGTGTCATTCGAGCCGCGCACGATGGCGGTATAGCTATTCGGACTCAGCGTCGCCAAAATGGCTGACTCGTTGTCATTCGTCGGCGCCAGGCCGGTCGCCTCGATCTCGGTCTGCTGGCTGTCTTTCCAGTTGTCATTGGAAGTGATCAGCACCCCGTCTTTGTCGCGTAACTCCAGCACTGGATCCCCCAGGGCGTTGCCAACTCCGGCATCAGTCAGAGTCGGACCAATCGCTCGCACGATCACGTCGGTATCAGTGGTTCCGAGGACAATCAATCCTCCGATCAAAACATCATCCCCGGTTTGAACCAGGCCGCGGGTCGAGATGTTGGCCAACTTCGAATCAACCGTTAGATCCACATCGTAGACTTCGACCAGCGCCGCACCCGTGGTTCCGCCCACTCCGCGCACGATGGTCGTGTAAACTCCCGGATCCAAGGTTTGCAAGATCGCCGATTCATTATCATCACTCGGCGCAAACCCAGCGTCGATAATCGCCTGCTTGTTCGAGGCGTTCATCCAATTGTCGTTCGTCGCGATTGTCGTCCCGGTCGAGTCGTGTAACTCCAGGATCGGATCGGCTAACGCTCCGGGAAGCAGTAAAGATGGTCCGAGGGCCCGCACAACGACCTGCTTCGGCTGTGTCCCGGAGACGATAAATCCTCCGATTAAAACATCCTCACCCGTTCCAACAGTCAACCGGGTTGAGATATTGCCCACCTGCACTTCGTAAAAGGGCGTGGGTGATGGAGTCGGAGTCGGGCTAGGGCTGGGTGAGGGCGACGGCGAAGGACTTGGGCTTGGACTCGGCGATGGAGTCGGGCTCGGGCTTGGACTTGGACTTGGACTTGGACTTGGACTTGGACTTGGCGACGGAGTCGGAGTCGGAGTCGGATCACCATTGCCAATGATCTTGAAGACGTCTCCGCCGGTCGGAGTTCCGCCGCCAAAGGTGGTGATGTAGAGCTCGCCGCTGGCATCCTGCCCCATGGAAGTGACACCGCTCAACGTGTAACCGCCGACTTTGGTGGGGAACAATTGCGAGGTGATGTCGGTGAAATCTGAAACCACGCCGTTCTCGTAGCGAAGGGTAAACATTTTGCCGGTAAAATCTCCGGTATTAGGTCCGAAGCAGTCGCCGAAAACATAGAGACCATCCAGGTCGGGGACTCCAGGAGAGTGATAAATGTAGCCACCGATCACGCAGATACCGGTGGTATCATGCGCGTAATCTATGATCGGTTCGATCGCTCCGGCCGGCGGGACGTGGCCCGGGAAGAAGGGATTTTCGATCGTGCCTTCGCGATAGCGCCAGCCGTAGTTTTCGCCGCCGCCCGGATTCGAGGCTTTTTGCACGTCGACCTCTTCGCGCTTGGTCTCGCCGACGTCGCCGAGGAGCATGTCGCCCGTCACGCTGTCGAAGCTGGCGCGGAAAGGGTTACGCAGGCCCAAGGCCCAAATTTCCTGTCGCGTGGGAAGGGGATCTCCAAAATAGGGATTATCGGGTGGAATCGTGTAGGTCCCGTCAGCTTCGATGTGGATGCGCAGGATTTTTCCGAGCAAGGTCTGGAGACTTTGGGCATTGCCATCGGGTTGAAGGTGCCCCCCCCCATTATCGTTCAGACCGCCGCCATCGCCGCTGCAGATATAGAGGTTGCCTTCGTCGCCGAGACGGTTGCTAAAGCCAATCCAGTCAAAGTTATGATCGTTTTGGGTCTGGTCCGCGCTGATGATCCTCACCTCGGTCGCTGGGTCGGCGAAGTTGGGATCGGCACTAACGGTATAGCGGGCGACATAGGAAATGCCACTGCTGAAAATTCCGTCATCGGCACTGGTCCAACTGACGTAGAAATGGCCGTTGGTCGCGTAATTCGGATCGAAAGTCATCCCGAGAATGCCCGGACCCTGACCTTGCCCGACTTCGAAGGTAAGGTCGATGAACGGAGTCGCATTCACCGTTCCTGAGGGAAGATTGATGATCTTGATTTGCCCATGCTGCTCCGCGACAAAAATCCGGCTGGTATCCCCGGGCGGGGCACAGACATAAAGTGGCGTGTTAAAGCCCGTCCCCACCCGGATCGCTTCGATGCCCGCCTGGCTGGCAGGGGTGGTCACGGCCAAAGTGAGAAGAGAGAGGAGTCCGGCCCCAAACAGGCTCCGGAAAGCGCCGATTCGTGAATGTGTAAGTGTCATTTTCATGGGTGTTTCTCGCTTTTATGTTCGTTAGGCATGCCTACGGGCTTACGTCATATACTTCGACCAAGGCGATGCCAGTAGTATCGTTTTTACCTCGCACAATGGCAGTGTAGTTGTTCGGGCTAAGGGTCGCCAGGATGGCGGATTCCTTATCATCAGTTGGAGCGAGGCCGGTCGCTTCAATCTCCGACTGTTGGGTTCCTTTCCAGTTATCATTGGTGGTGATCAGGGCGCCGTCTTTGTCATGAAGTTCCAGAACTGGGTCGACCAGCGCTCCATCGACTCCAGCACCTGCGAGAGTCGGGCCAATCGCGCGGATCAGGACCTGGCTATCCGTCACTCCCTGGATAATCAACCCTCCGATGAGGACGTTATCGCCCGTCTCAACCAGGCCACGGGTGGAGATATTGGCTAGCTTTGAATCGACTATCGGATCCAGGTCATAAATTTCGACCAGCGCAACGCCGGTTGTTCCGCCCACGCCACGGACAATGGTTGTGTAAAGACCGGGCTCCAGCGTCCGGATGATCGCTGACTCCGAGTCATTGGTCGGCGCAAGCCCGGCGTCGATGATCGCCTGCTTGTTCGCGCTATCCTGCCAGTTGTCGTTGGTCGCGATCGTCGCGCCGGTCGAGTCATGTAATTCCAAAACCGGATCAGCTAACACCCCGCTAAGCGCCAGGGAGGGACCGATCGCCCGGGCAATTACCTGCTTCGATTCAGTTCCCGTGACGATGAATCCACCGATCAAGACGTAATCGTTCGTCCCGACGCTCAACCGAGTGGAGATATTGCCCAGTTGCACCGGGAAAAATGGCGTCGGCGATGGCGTGGGTGATGGAGTCGGGCTCGGCGACGGTGTGGGGCTCGGCGACGGTGTGGGGCTCGGGCTCGGAGTCGGAGTCGGTGTCGGTGTCGGTGTCGGTGTCGGTGTCGGTGTCGGTGTCGGTGTCGGAGTGGGTGTAGGGGTCGGGGTCGGATCCCCCGTGATCTTGAAGACGTCTCCGCCTATAGCGGTGATGTAAAGCTCGCCACTGGCGTCTTCACCTAACGAAGTGATACCGGTCAGGGTATAACCGCCGACCTTCGTGGGAAACAGCTGCGATGTGATCTCCGTGAAGTCCGAAACCGTTCCGTTGTTGTAGGACAGGGTGAAGACCTTACCGGTAAAGTCGCCCGTTCTGGGACCGAAACAGTCGCCGAAAAGATACAGGCCCTGCAGGGCTGCCACCTTGCTGCCACGATAGACATAGCCGCCGAGGATACAGAGACCGGTGCTTTCGTGGTCGTAATCGAGAATCGGATCCACTGCATTGGGTGGCGGAGGATCGTCAGGGTAAAAGGGATTCTGAATGAACCCCTCACGGACGCGCCACCCATAGTTTTCGCCCCCGCCCGGATTAGAGGCGCTTTGCACATCCAACTCTTCACGGTCATGCTCCCCGACGTCGCCGATCAACATATCGCCTGTCGCAAGAACAAAACTCGCGCGAAAGGGATTGCGCAGACCGTAGGTAAAAATCTCTTGTTTTTCCGTGGGCGATCCAAAGAAGGGATTATCGAGCGGGATTGTATAGGAGCCATCCTCTTCAATGTGGATGCGCAGGATCTTTCCGAGCAAGGTTTGCGTGCTCTGGGCGTTGTTGAACGGATCTTCGGAACCTCCGCCATCACCGCTGCAGATATAGAGGTTGCCTTCGTCGCCAGGGCGCGGGCTAAACCCGATCCAGTCAAAGTCATGATCGGGCTGTGGCTGATCGACGCTGATTATCCTCACTTCGGTCGCTGGGTCCGCGAAGTTGGGATCGGC
>JBKJNW010000014.1:0-4610 GCA_046593335.1 Chthoniobacterales bacterium
ATAAACTTATCGAAGCCGTAGCCGAGCTGGTAGGCGCGCAGCTCGCAGGCCGCGATCCATTCCTTGAACGTCGGCACCTCCAGGTGGCCGGGATCCTTGGTCGTGAAGACGACCCCGAGCGTGCTCTGGTAGCTGGCGCGCCGGCTGGCCCGAACCTGGGCGATAAGATGGGAAACGATCGCGTTTGGACGGTAGCCGGCTTCTTTGGCAATCTGCTGGATCCGCTCCCGGACCTGAGGCCGAATGCGCGGGTGGTTGCGCAGGGCGAGAGAAACTGTCGCGGAGGAAACTCCGGCAATTTTAGCCAAGGTGCGAATCGTCGGCACATCAGCCATGGAGCGAGTATTGAAACAGACGGGGTGAAGGTCAACTGTTAATCAGATTTTTCGACCGGCTCCGGTTTGTTGGGCAAACAAAAAGGCCGCACGAAGATTCTCGTGCGGCCTTTTGAAATGAATGGCTTCTCGCGAAAAGCGCCTAACGATGGCGGCGGCGGCTGCGCTGCACGGCGGCGAGCACGCCCAAGCCCGCGAGCATCATTGCGTAGGTGGTCGGCTCGGGAACGACGGTGAAACTTGTATTAAAATTTGCGCCGCCGGCATTGTCGTAGATCACAGGATCGGCGCCGTTCCCGTTCGTCGTCGCGCTGACGTAGAAAGAGAGCGTATGCGTGCCGAGGGCCTGACCGGCCAGGAGATCGATCGAAAAGTTGGTGTTCGCCCAGCGTTGATCGCCCGTACCCCCATTTACGCTGTCTTCATTAAACGTCAGGCTGATGGAGCTGAATGTGCCGCCATCAATGCTGAAGTTCACGAAAGCTCCCGTCACATCAGTCGGGCCGTTTTTGAAGGTCAGCGCTTCGCCGCCGATCAGGAGGAGCGAGTCGCCAGCGAAGGGATTGAAAGTACCGAGACTGGCCGGCAAACCGGTGGTCACGAGCGTCGGCCCCCCGGTTACTCCGCCACTCACCAGCGGATTGTGCCGGCCATCTCCCTGCAAAGAGTTTTCGTAAAAGGTAAATGCGCCCCCGTTGAGCTGGAGGCCGTCATCGCTCCCGAATACGCCCGCCGCAGCGTTGGCATTGTGGACCAAGCCAACGAGGGTGACCGCAGCAAGAGCGAGGACAATGATTTTGAGAGAGTTTCGATTTTTCATGAAAGTGTGAACTGTTGTTTAGAGCGATCCGCCGCCGGCGAGAATAGATTCACCGATCGCGACAACAAGGCGAACGACGGTTAACAGTTAAGTGGATTGAGCGCGCCAGCCTAACGAGTCACCATGCTCGAAACCGCGTCGTCCGCCGCGGCCATTTTCTCGCCTTCTTTTACGATGCGGCTTTCCTGCGTCCGAATTTCGTATACTTCTACAGTATGTCCGACGAACTCGACCCGGCGGCACCCGGTTCCGACGCGAACCCACCGAGCGATCCGCTCGATGAACTCCTCATCTTCGGCAACGTCGAAACGCGCCGGAGATTTTTAAAAAAAGTCGCGGGCACGAGTGCCGCACTCACTTTCGGTCCGAGTCTGATTGGTTTCTCGAGTCTTTCGGCGGCTAACGTAGCGGCAGCTCTCAACTCTCCCAGCACGATGGTCGACACCCAACTCAAGATTAACGGCGCCGTACATAAGCTCCGGCTCGATCCGCGCACCACCCTGCTCGATTTGCTCCGGGAAAATCTGCAGCTCACCGGCTCGAAAAAAGGCTGCGATCACGGGCAGTGCGGCGCCTGCACCGTTCTGGTGAATGGCCGGCGAGCTAACTCCTGTCTCCTCCTCGCCGTCACCCTCGAAGGGGACGAAATCACGACGATCGAAGGCCTCGCTCAAAACGGTCAGCTGCATCCGATGCAGGCCGCCTTCGTCGCGCACGATGGATTTCAATGCGGCTATTGCACGCCCGGCCAGATTTGTTCCGCGGTCGCCTGCGTCCAGGAAGGTCACGCCAAGGACGACGCGCAGATTCGCGAGTTCATGAGCGGCAATCTCTGTCGCTGCGGCGCCTATCCCAACATCGTCGACGCGATCAAGGAAGCGCGTGGGCAAATGGGAGGCGCGCCCTCGTGAATCCCTTTTCCTATTCCCGGGCGAACGATGCGCAGGATGCAGTCAGCGGGGTGGCGGCGAATCCGAAGGCAAAATTCCTCGGCGGCGGAACGAACCTGATCGATCTCATGAAAATGGGCGTGGAACGCCCCGAGCAACTGGTCGACATCAACCGGCTCGATCTCGCCAAGGTGGAGGAATTGCCTAACAATGGCGGCGTTCGCGTCGGCGCCCTTGTGCGCAACTCCGACCTGGCCGAGCACCCGCTCATTACTTCGCGTTACCCGGTCCTGAGCGAAGCGCTCCTATCCGGGGCGAGCCCGCAATTGCGCAACCTCGCCACCACCGGCGGCAATCTCCTCCAGCGCACCCGCTGCTATTATTTCTACGACCCGGCCTTTCCTATGTGCAACAAGCGCAATCCCGGGAGCGGTTGCGGCGCGCTCGAGGGTTACAACCGCATTCACGCCGTCCTCGGCCAAAGCGATCAGTGCATCGCTACGCACCCGAGCGACATGTGCGTCGCGCTGGCCGCGCTCGATGCCATCGTGCGGGTGCAGGGGCCGGGCGGCGAACGCACCATTCCGGCCGTTGATTTCCATCGGCTCCCCGGCAACTCTCCGCAGCTCGAGACCAATCTCCAGCCTAACGAACTCATCACCGCGGTCGATTTGCCGGCGATGCCTGTCGCCGTCCGCTCGCATTATTTAAAAGTGCGCGACCGGGCCAGCTACGCTTTCGCCCTCGTTAGCGTCGCCGCGATTCTCGAGCTGGAGAACGGCACGATCAAATCCGCCCGGGTTGCCCTCGGCGGCGTGGCTCACAAACCATGGCGAGCGACCAGGGCGGAGCAGGCGCTGGTCGGCAAAAAACCGGACACCGCCGTTTTCCAGGCCGCGGCCGACGCCGAACTGTCTGCCGCCCGCGGTTACAAATACAACACCTTTAAAATCGAGCTCGCCAAGCGCGCCATCAACCAGGCGCTCACGACCGTGGCCGCGCTCGCCTAACGATTATGGCTAGCACAAACATCCTCGGGCCGGCTCGCAATCGGGTCGACGGACCGCTCAAGGTCCAGGGCCAGGCTACTTACGCAGTGGAATTTCAAGTGCCGAAATGCGCCTTTGCCTGGCCGGTCGAAAGCAACATCGGCAAAGGCAAAATCACCGCGATTGACACCACGGCGGCGCGCGCCGCCGCCGGCGTCCTCGCCGTTCTCACCCACGAGAACGCGCCGAAATTAAAGGATATCAGCGGCTCGGACGAAGACGCGCTCAGCCAGGGCATTCGCAACGAAGAACGCGCCCCGCTTTCGGACAACGAAGTCCATTACGCGGGCCAGTATGTTGCTCTTGTCGTCGCCCAGACGATCGCGCAGGCACGCTACGCGGCCTCGCTCGTCCGCGTCACTTACGTGGCGCAAACTCCGATGCTGACCGTGCAGGACGCGACCAAGGCGGAGAAACCGAAAAAGGATTTGGGCGAGAACGTCCAGCTCAAGAAGGGCGACGTCGAGCCCGCGCTCAATAATCCCGACATCCTTCGCGTCCACCAGACCTACGTGACGCCGACCGAGACGCACAACCCGATCGAGACCTCAGGCACGATCGCGGCCTGGGAAGGCAAGGATAAGCTGACGGTTTGGGACGCGACCCAATTCGTCAAAGGCGTGCAGAGTATTCTCGCGCGCAGCTACGGACTCGATTTGCTTAACGTCCGCGTGATTTGCCCGTTTGTCGGCGGCGCGTTTGGCTGCAAAGGCGCGGTCTGGCCGCACGTCCTTCTCGCCACCATGGCAGCGCAAGCGACCGGTGTGCCGGTCAAGTTTCACATCCCGCGCAAGTCCATGTTCACCGGCACCGGCCACCGCACTCCGACCTACCAGACCATTTCCCTCGCCGCGACTTCCAACGGCAAACTCCAAGCGATCAAACACGTCACCAACACCCTCACTTCCCCGGTCGGCGAGTATGTCGAGACCTGCGGCGCGCGCTCCAGCGGCGTGATGTACACAAGCGAAGCGATCAAGGTCGAGGAGACGATTTATCCGGTCAACGTCGCCACGCCCACCTTCATGCGCGCCCCCGGTGAATGCCCGGGCGTCTTCGCCCTCGAGTGCGCGCTCGATGAGCTTTCCTATCTCCTGCAGATGGATCCGGTGGAATTGCGTCTCGCCAATCACGCTGACAACCATCCGATCAAGGACGTGCCCTTCAGCGCGAAACATCTGAAGGAATGTTATCAGGTCGGTGCGGAGAAATTCGGCTGGTCGAAACGCAATCACCAGACCGGCCAGATGCGCGACGGCAATCTGCTGGTCGGCTGGGGCATGGCCACTGCGACTTACCCGGCGCACAAATGGTCGGCCGCTGCCAAGGCAATCCTGCATGCCGATGGCAGCGCGACGGTGCAATGCGCCACCCACGATCTTGGCACCGGCGCCTACACCGCCTTCACCCAGATCTCTTCCGAGATGCTCGGCATCCCGTTCGAGAAAGTGAAATTTGAGCTCGGCAAATCCGATTACCCCTTCGGTCCCGTCGCGGGCGGCTCCAATTCCACCGC
>JBKJNW010000080.1:0-3255 GCA_046593335.1 Chthoniobacterales bacterium
TCTGGGGAGCGCGTGCGGCTCGCACGCTGACGAAGGCGACCCGCCTTCGTGAACTTTTTTCCCAACTAGATTAGGGGCGTTTCTCTGCGCTCAGCGCTGATCCCCCGCTCCTCGCCCGGCAAAGAGAGGAAGCCTGTTCGGCGAGACTCGCCGAACCAACGGGCTGGCAGCCCGTGCTCCCCGGAATGAAACGTCGACGACATCCGCCTATGGCGGACCGTACCCGCAGGGAGGCAAGCGGAGCGCTTGCCCTACAATTTTTCTGCGTTTCTCCCCTGCCGCTGGACGGCACGGCGGCCGTCCCTCCAGGGAGGCAGGCGACGCGCCCGCCCTACAATATTTCAGCTTTCAGCTTTTCAGTTTTCAGCTTTTCCCTACATTCCGCCATGCCTTACAAAGATTTGACTCCGCCCGCGGGCGAAAAGATTACTCGGACCGATAAATTGAGCGTGCCAGATCGTCCGGTGATCCCCTTCATCCGCGGCGATGGCACCGGGCCCGACATCTGGGCGGCGAGCGTGCGGGTGATGGATGCCGCGGTCGAAAAAGCTTACGGCGGGAAGAAAAAAATCTCCTGGTTCGAGGTCTTCGCCGGCCAGGCCGCGAAGGACAAGTTTGATGACTGGCTTCCGGACGACACGGTGGCGGCGTTCCGTGAATATCTCGTCGGGATCAAGGGCCCGCTCACGACGCCAGTCGGCGGCGGGATCAGCTCGCTCAATGTCGCGCTGCGCCAGATGCTCGATCTCTACGTTTGCCTGCGCCCGGTGCAATGGTTCGAAGGCGTCCCCTCGCCCGTGAAACGCCCGGAAAAGGTGAACATGGTGATCTTCCGCGAGAACACCGAGGACATTTACGCGGGCATCGAGTGGGCCGGTGGAACTCCCGAAGCCAACAAGGTGCTCGATTTCTTGGAGAAGGAATTTCCGAAAATGTTCGGCAAAATCCGGTTCGGCACGGAAAAGAAGGCGCAGGAATTCTGGCAGTCCGTGGGCTCCAAGGATTTCCCGACTGACGTCAGGGTCGGCGTCGGCATTAAGCCGGTCAGTTACTCCGGCAGCGTGCGCCTGATCCACAGCGCGATCAGCTACGCCATCCAGAACAAGCGCAAGAGCGTGACCCTGGTGCACAAGGGGAACATCATGAAGTTCACCGAAGGAGCGTTTCGCGACTGGGGCTACGAAGTGGCGAAGTCGTTCTTCGGCGCGGAAGAACTCGACGGCGGCCCATGGTGCAAGATCCCGGAAGGCAAGCCGGGCGCCGGGATCGTGATCAAGGACGCGATCGCGGACATCACGCTGCAACAGGTGCTGACGCGCCCGGACGATTTCGACGTCATCGCGACGTTAAACTTGAACGGTGATTACCTGAGCGACGCGCTCGCGGCGCAGGTCGGCGGCATCGGCATCGCGCCGGGTGGAAACATCAATTACATCACCGGGCACGCCATTTTCGAAGCGACCCATGGCACAGCGCCGAAGTACGCCGACCAAGACAAGGTGAATCCGGGCTCGGTCATTTTGTCGGGCGAAATGATGTTCCGTTACATGGGCTGGACGGAAGCGGCTGATCTGATCGTGAAAGGACTGAACGGCGCGATCGCAAGCAAGCGCGTGACGTACGATTTCGCGCGGCAGATGGAGGGCGCGACCGAGATCAAGTGTTCCGCATTCGGCGATAACGTAATCGAGCACATGTAGAGGGGGACGAATGGGTGACCCTAACGGATCGCGACTAAAATTGTAGGGCAGGCGCTCCGCCTGCCGTGCGCAAGCGCAATTGTAGGGCGGGCGCTCCGCCTGCCCATCAGTGGGCCGGCAAGCGGAGCGCTTGCCCTACAATTCCGCGGCGGATATCATCTGCTGCGATGGCGCATCCCCCGCGAATACCTGTGTGGCTGAAATGCGATCAGGAGGTCGTCTATTTTCTGACATTCTGCGTGGCCCGGCGAGAAATGGTGCTCGCAAATGAGGCGACCTTTGCAGCTTTCCAAACGGCGATCAGGCGCCTGATGAAGTGGAATGTCATCGCAGCGGTTCTGATGCCGGACCATGTTCATCTCCTGATCGCGCCGAAGGATCGCGAGGAAGCGGTCGGTGATGCGGCAGGCGCGTTGAAGCGTTGGATTCGACGGGAGGTGCGAGCCAAATGGCGCTGGCAATCGGGCAGCTTTGATCGGCTGCTGCGGTCAGATGAATCGGCCTACGAGAAATGGCAATACATCCGGGAAAACCCGGTGCGCGCGGGTCTCGTGGAGAAATGGCAGGACTGGCCGTATCGCATCGGATTCGAATTGTAGGGCGGGCGCTCCGCCTGCCGCGCGCAGCGCATGATTGTAGGGCGGGCGCTCCGCCTGCCATGATCCGAGGTCGCGGCAGGACGAGCGCTTGCCCTACAATTCAAACCCGGCAAGCGGAGCGCTTGCCCCACAAATGCAGAATGGCAGGCGGGGCGCCCGCCCTACAATTTGCCCTGCCGACGGTCGCGGCTTAGATGTCCGCCCATGCACTGCTTCCGATCGCTCACCATCGCACTTGCCCTAACGATCTCGACACTGCCCCTGCTCGCGGCCCCCTCGCCTTCCCCGGCGGCGGCCGCTGCGGCCCCGACGCAGCCGGTCGTGCAGGATCAGGCCGATCGTTTTCTCTCGCTGGTGAACTCGAGTTACCAGGCGCTCTACAGGGTCAACAGCATGGCGCAATGGGACGCGGTGCGCGATGTCACTCCGGCGCATGACGCCGCCTCGGAAGCGGCGAGCCGCGCTTACGCCGCCTTCAACGGCAACCCAGTCGTGATCAAGGAAGCGCGTGAGTTGCTCACCCACAGCACCGAGCTCACGCCGCTCAGCGTGCGCGAGCTGAAGCAGGTTCTGCTCAATGCCGCCGAAGGGCCGATGACAAATCCGTTCCTGGTCGAACGCCGCATCCAGTCCGAGACCCGCCAAAGCTCTTTATTGAACAGCTTCCAGTTCAAGCTCAACGGAAAGCCAATCACCGCGAATGAGATCGATAATCTTCTGAGCTCGAGCACCGACCTGAAAGAGCGCAAAGCGGTCTGGGAAGCGTCGAAAGAAATCGGAAAGCCGTTGAAGGAAAATCTCATGATCCTGCGCGACCTGCGCAACGGGGTCGCGGGCGAGATGAATTATCCCGATTACTTCACTCTCGAGGTCGCGCCCTACGGCATGACGACGGACGAGATGCTGAAGATGAACGAGCAGTTCATGAAGGATCTGCGTCCGCTCTATCTGCAACT
>JBKJNW010000117.1:0-8445 GCA_046593335.1 Chthoniobacterales bacterium
ACTCTTCTCGGATGCGAGCACGTAAGTGGATCGTCTCGGCTTGCTGCGGCCCAGGCTGACGCCGTCGTTCCTGCCAGTCGTAATAGCCGCTGCGCGAGACGAGCAAGGCTTCGCATAACCAAGCTACCTTGTATTGGCCGCTCATCGCGTCGATCCGGGCATACCTCTGGGCGGCACTTCGGAGAGGATGCCCAGCGATTTTTTTAAGACTTCACGCTGTTCTAAAAGCTTCGCGTAAACGTTGGATCTCCGCCTCCAGTTCTTCCACGCTGCACCTCGCTTTACGTCCAGAGCCAGGCGTGTCGGGCACTCGTTCGGTGCGTGCCCAACGGTAGAGCAGCGGTGGGCGTATCCCCAACTGCGCGCGACCTTGGCCGCGCTCCGCCCGCTCGCGCGCCACAACTCCAGCGCCTCTTCTTTATACTCCTTGGTATAGCTCGTTCTCTCACGAGCTGGTTTTCTAATCTGTGTTTTCATGTGGGCTCCTCGGGTTTTTGACCCTAAGCCCACTGTCCGTCAAATCAGGGCAACCCCAGTCCTCACTTTTGACACAGAACAAGAGGGGATAGGTAAGAGGGGATAGGGGTCAGCTTCAGAATGTTGCTCGTTGGTTCCAGCCGCGGGTCCTCCGCGATCGCTTCTCTTTTTCTATGCGGACGAGCGGAATTCTGAAGCTGACCGCCCTAGTTTTCTGCTTGCCTCTATTCGAAATCTTCCATCGGCGGGCAGGTGCAGAAGAGATTGCGATCGCCGTAGACACTGTCGATTCGCGCTACCGCTGGCCAGAATTTCTGCTGCCGCGTCCAATCGGCCGGATAAGCCGCTTCTTCTCGCGAATAGGGATGATCCCACTCATTGGCCGCGACCTGCTCCGCGGTGTGCGGCGCGTTTTTGAGCAGGTTGTTTTTCTTGTCCGACTGACCTGCGCCGATGGCGTCGATCTCGCCGCGGATCGCGATCATGGCGTCGCAGAAACGGTCGAGCTCGTGTTTTGGCTCGCTCTCGGTCGGCTCGATCATCATCGTGCCCGGGACCGGCCAGGAAACGGTCGGGGCGTGAAAGCCGTAATCCATCAGGCGCTTGGCCACGTCTTCGACTTCGACGCCGGCGCTCTTGCAGGGGCGGAGGTCGAGGATGCATTCGTGCGCGACGAGGCCCTGCTTGCCCTTGAAGAGAACCGGGAAATGCCGGTCGAGCCGTTTCGCGATGTAATTCGCGTTCAGGATCGCGACCTTGGTCGCTTTCGTTAGGCCAGCGGCGCCCATCATGCGGATGTACATCCAGGAAATGGTCAGGATACTGGCGCTGCCGTAGGGCGCGGCCGAAACCGGCCCGGGCGTGTTCTTGGTTCCTGGTTGTTGGTTAATGGTGGGGAGGCCGGGGAGGAATTCCACCAGATGCTTCGCGACGCCGATCGGGCCCACGCCCGGGCCGCCGCCACCGTGTGGAATGCAGAAGGTCTTGTGCAGATTCAGATGGCAAACATCGGCGCCGATGTCGCCCGGACGGCAGACTCCGACCTGCGCATTCATGTTCGCGCCGTCCATATAGACCTGCCCGCCGTGTTCGTGCACGATCTGGCAGATCTCGCGGATGGTGGTTTCAAAAACGCCGTGGGTCGAAGGATATGTCACCATCAGGGCGGCCAGATCCTTGCTGTGTTCGTCCGCCTTGGCGCGGAGATCGGCGAGATCGATATCGCCGTCCTCCAGGCAACGGACGGGCACGACGCGGAAACCGGCCATGACCGCGCTGGCAGGATTGGTGCCGTGAGCGGAGGTGGGGATAATGCAGACGTTGCGATGCGTTTCGCCGCGCGCTTCGTGGTAGGCGCGGATGGCGAGGAGACCGGCGTATTCGCCCTGCGAACCGGCGTTCGGCTGGAGGGAGACGGCGGCGAACCCGGTGATCTCAGCCAGCCAGGCCTCGAGCTGCTGGCACATCGCGCGGTAGCCGGCGGTCTGGTCGTTAGGCGCGAAGGGATGGATGCGCGAAAATTCCGGCCAGGAGACCGGGAACATCTCGGCCGTCGCGTTCAACTTCATCGTGCAGGAGCCGAGCGGGATCATGGAATGGCAGAGCGAGAGGTCGCGCGCCTCGAGCCGGCGCAGGTAGCGCAGCATTTCGGTTTCGCTGTGATGAGTATTGAAGACCGGGTGGGTGAGAAAGTCCGAGGTTCGGTTCTCGATTTTCGATTCCCGGCAGGCGGCGGTGACGCCCGGGAGGACGGCGCGGTTTTCGCTGAAGACGGCGAGGAGATTTTCGATGTCGTCCGGCGTGGTCGCTTCGTCGACGGAAATGCCGATCCGGTGCGGGCCGAGCGCGCGCAGGTTGCAATTGCGCTGCCTCGCCCGGCTGAGGAATTCGTTGCTCCCACGTTTCCCGAGGTCGATGTCGATGGTGTCGAAGAAATCGTCGTGCCCCAGGGTGTAGCCGAGCCGCTCCAGGCCATCGGCGAGGCGGCAGGTGAGGTTGTGCACCCGGCGCGCGATGCGGCGCAAACCATCCGGCCCATGATAAACGGCATACATCGAGGCCATGACCGCGAGAAGGACCTGCGCCGTGCAGATGTTGCTCGTCGCTTTGTCGCGCCGGATATGCTGTTCGCGGGTCTGGAGCGCGAGGCGATAGGCAGGTCGGCCGGCGGCATCGTGCGAAACGCCGACGAGGCGTCCCGGCATGTGGCGTTTGTATTGATCGCGGGTGGCAAAATAAGCGGCGTGCGGCCCGCCTCCGCCTAACGGAACCCCGAAACGCTGGGTCGAACCGACCGCGACATCGGCTCCCATCTCGCCCGGCGGCCGGATGAGAGTGAGGGCGAGGATGTCAGCCGCGACGATGGCGAGCGCGCCGGCGTCGTGGGCGGACTTGATGAAGGCTTGGTAATCAACGATCGCTCCGTCGGTCGCGGGATATTGCAGGAGGACGCCGAAAACCTGGTCGTTGAAAGAGAAGGTGGCGTGATTGCCGACCACGACTTCGATGCCTAACGGTTTGGCCCGTGTTTGCACGACCTCGATCGTTTGCGGGTGGCAACTTTCCGAGACAAAAAAGGTGCGACGGCCGCTGACGACGGCGTGACAAAGCGCCATCGCCTCGGCTGCGGCGGTCGCTTCATCGAGGAGCGAGGCGTTGGCGATGTCGAGCGCGGTCAGATCGGTGACCATGGTCTGGAAATTGAGCAGCGCCTCGAGCCGGCCCTGCGCCAGCTCGGCCTGGTAAGGGGTGTAGGCGGTGTACCAGCCGGGATTTTCCAGGATGTTGCGCTGGATGACGGGCGGGACGACGCAATCGGAATAGCCCGCGCCGATAAAATTGCGCACGACCTTGTTTTGCTGCGCGATCTGGCGGAGCTCGGTCAGCGCTTCCTGCTCCGATTTCCCGGAGGGCAGATCCAGCGTGTTCGTTAGGCGAATATCCTTGGGAACGGTGGCGTCGATCAGGGCCTCGAGATTGTCGAAACCGACCTCGGCCAGCATGGCGCTGACTTCGTCGTCGTTCGGCCCGATGTGACGGGCAACGAAGCGGCTCAGTTCCTCTTCGTGGCCGGGCGCAGGTGTCTCTGTTTTTTTTGCCGTGGGCGAGGTTTTTTTCTCCAGCACCTGCGTCTCAACCGAATCCATGGCGAACCCTACGAGGGAACGTTTCTGATTCAAGGCAGGGCGCGGGAAACGGAGGCGCGCCGCGGGAAAAGTTAAGTCACATCCGAGGTGCGGACGCCGCGCTCGTGCAGGCGGTTGAGCACTTCCTCGAGATGTTCGCGATCGCGCGTCTCGACCGTGCAAAGGACATTGACCGCGGAAACATCGGAGCTGGCGAAGGCGCGGTCGTGCACGACCTGTTTAATGCTGGCGCCGACGGCGGCGATTTGCGTGGTAAGATCGGCGAGGCCGCCCGGCCGATCGCTGATGATGGCCTTGAAACGCGAGAGCCGTCCGTCGGCCACCAGTCCGCGCTCGATGACGCGGCTAAGGACATTGGGGTCGATGTTGCCGCCGCAAAGCAGGAGAACGACGCGTTTCCCGGCCAGTTCCGGGAGCTTCCCGGAAAGACAGGCGGCAAACGGGGTAGCGGCGGCGCCTTCCACGACAGATTTTTCCAGCTCGACGAGGCGGAGAATGGAGAGCGCGATTTGCTCCTCGTTCACGAGCACGACTTTGTCGGTGTGCTGGCGCGCGATCTCGAAGGCGTTCGTCCCCACCTGGGCAATGGCGAGGCCGTCGGCAAGGGTCGGGCGAGTTTCGATCCGGACCGGTTTTCCCGCTTCCAGCGCGGCGGAAAAGCTGGCCACGTGATCGGCTTCGACCGCGATGACTTTCGCTTCGGGCCGGAGCGTTTTCACGGCGAGGGAAACGCCCGCAAGCAAGCCGCCGCCGCCGACCGGCACGATGATGGCGTCGAAATCGGGCACCTGCGCCACGACTTCAAGACCAGCGGTGCCTTGGCCGGCGATGATCGCCGGATCGTCGTAGCCGTCGATGTAAGCCAAGCCCTGTTCGGCCGCGATTTCGTGCGCGCGCGCTTTCGCTTCCGCGAAATCATTGCCCTCGAGAATGACGGTGGCGCCGAGTTTCCGGCAGTTGTGAATCTTGATCAGGGGCGCAAACTTCGGCATTACGACAGTGGCTGGCACGCCTAACAATCGCCCCTGGTAGGCGAGCGCCTGGGCGTGGTTCCCGGCCGAGGCCGCGATCACGCCCTTTTGTTTCTGGGCCTCGGGGAGCTGCGCGAGCGCGTTGCGCGCGCCGCGTTCCTTGAAGCTGCCGGTGCGCTGGAGGTTGTCGAGCTTGCAGTAAATCTGCATCCCGGTCAGCTCGCTTAGCGGAATCGATTGCGTGCAGGGCGAATAGTAAACCGCGCCTTTGATGCGGTCGGCGGCGGCTTCGATCTCGGGAAAAGTAGTCACGATGTGATTAGGAATCGTGGATCGTGACCGCACAACGGGCGAGAATTTTCTCCGCTGGCGCGCCCGGGCAGGGAAGAAAAAGAGGAAGCGCGCGGCGGCGCCTAGATTTTTCCGTCGAGCACGCCGCGGACTTTGGAGCCCAGCTCGCCGGCATTGAACGGCTTGGCGAGGAAGCTCGTCCCAGGCCCGCGCTGGTCATGCGGGTGGACCGATTCCTCGAGGTAACCGGAGATGAAAATCACTTTGGTTTCCGGGCTGGTCTGGCGCAGCCAATCGGCAAAGTCGCGCCCGCTCATTTCGGGCATGACCATGTCGGTCAGGAGGAGATCGATCTTTTTCGCGTTTGGTCGGTTGATGAGACGCTTGGCGTCTTCCCCATGGGCCGCTTCCAGGACGTGATAGCCAAGATTGCGCAGGACGCGGACCGAGAGATGGCGGACGCCGGCTTCATCTTCCAGGACGAGAATGGTTTCGCTACCGGCCGCGTTGCCCGAGCTGGATCTGCGATAAGTCGTCGTCACCGGCGCGGGCTGGCGCGGAAGGAAGATGCGGAAAGTGCTGCCCTCGCCCAGAACGCTCGCGGCCACGATATGTCCGCCGCTTTGCCTAACGATCCCGTAGCTGGTGGCGAGGCCGAGCCCGTTGCGATGCGATTCTTTGGTCGTGAAAAATGGCTCGAAGAGATGCGCCTTGATCTCCTCGCTCATCCCGGAACCGTTGTCGGTCACTTCGATGACGACATATTCGCCCGGTGGAATTTGCGTGCCGACGTCGGGCGCGACCCCGCCGGCGAGGATTTTGGCGGTGGAGGTGGCGAGAGTGAGACGGCCGCCCTGGGGCATGGCGTCGCGGGCGTTGACCGCGAGATTGAGAATGATCTGGGTGAGCTGTTCGGCGTCGACTTTGACGTGAACGCCGTTTTTCTCGCGCTGGAACCGGCATTCGATTGAGATGTTATCGCCGAGCAGGCGGAGAAGGTTGCGTTCGAGGTGACGAATGTGGGCGTTGATCTCAAAGACCGTCGGCTCGAGCGACTGGCGGCGGCTGAAAGCGAGCAGATGATTGGTGAGCGCGGAAGCGCGGTTGGCGGAAGCGCGGATCTCCTTAATGTGGGCGGCGACGCGGCCCTTGACCGTGCTCTCGGACAGAAGGAGATCGCTGTAGCCGAGGATGGTGGTGAGGAAGTTATTGAAGTCGTGCGCCACCCCGCCGGCCAGTTGGCCGAACGCTTCCATTCGCTGCGAGCGACAGGCTTCGGCCTGGAGTTGCTTGCGCGTGCTGACGTCCATCATCGGGCCGGCCAAGCGCAGGGCGGTGCCATCGGCGGTGCGCAGGATAAGCGCGCGTTCCAGGATGTGCAGATATTCGCCGTCGGCGCGGCGGAAGCGATATTCACCCGACCAGCGCTCGGCTGTGCCGGCTAAGGCGAGGCGCAGACTCTCCTCGATCCGGACCAGATCGTCGGGATGAATCTGGCGGAACCAGAAACCGATCTCGGCCGATTCCGCGGAAGGTTCGTAACCGAGCAGGCTCTTCAGGCCGCGCGGCCAGGCGAGCGCGCCGCTTCTTACATCCCAATCCCGAACCGCATCATTCGTAGCCTGGGCAATGACTTCAAAATAGTCCGCACTCGTTGCCGGAACGATTTCGAGCGGGAGCGAACCGGTTTTTTTGGAATCGTTTTCATTTGTTTTCCGGGGCAGCTGCGAGTGTGGATGAAGGATTGCTGTTGCCATGCGGACACGGCCGCGGCCGTTCTCTTGAAATAGCTAGATCTGTGCCCGCTCTTTGCGACGTTCCGAGGAAATTCCTTGCCTTTGCGCCGCATCGAAAATATGGACGCGATTACGATGGCCACCGAAATGGATCGCCCGCTCCAAAACCAGAAAGCGCTCGTCACCGGCGGCAGTTCTGGGATTGGCGAAGGCTGCGCGCTCGCCCTCGGTGCCGCCGGGGCGGCGGTGGTGGTGAATTTTCATTCCGACGCCGCCGAAGCGGAGCGGGTGGTGGCAGCGATCCGCGCCGCCGGGAGCGAGGCCTGCGCGATCAAGGCCGATGTGAGCAAGGAAGGCGATGTGGAAGCGATGTTCGCGCAGGCGATTGAGCGCTTCGGTACCCTTGACATCCTGGTTAACAACGCCGGTCTGCAACAGGACGCGGCTTTTCACGAAATGACCCTCCAGCAATGGGAACGGGTCATCGGCGTGAATCTGACCGGGCAATTCCTTTGCGCGCGCGCCGCCGTGCGCGAGTTTTTGCGCCGCGGCGTGGTGGCGGAAGTTTCGCGCGCGGCCGGGAAAATCATCTGCATGAGCTCGGTCCACGAAGTCATCCCGTGGGCGGGCCATGTGAATTACGCGGCTTCGAAGGGCGGGATCATGCAGTTAATGAAAAGCATGGCGCAGGAACTGGCCCCGCAAAAAATCCGGGTCAACAGCATCGCGCCGGGCGCAATCAAAACGCCGATCAATCGCGCGGCCTGGGAAACGAAAGAGGCGCTGGAGAATTTGCTCAAGCTCATCCCCGACGGCCGGATCGGGGAACCGGAAGACATTGCCCGAACCGCGGTCTGGCTCGCATCCGATCAATCGGATTACATCACCGGCGCGACCATTTTCGTCGATGGCGGGATGACGCTCTATCCCGGCTTCGCCGCCGGCGGATAAAGCACAATCCCGCTGACAACGGTTGCCGGGGTCGGCGCCTCCGGCTACAACTTCGGTCGGATGACCTTCACGGCAGGAGAACTGGCGGAGATGTGCAGCGGCGAAGTGCGCGGCGACTCTGGCCTAACGATCACGGGTGCAGCCTCACTCGCGGAAGCGACCCCGGGCGAAATCACTTTCTACGGCAACGCGCGTTACCTGGGCGCGTTTCGCAAGACGCGTGCTTCGGCCGCTTTCGTACCGGAAGATTTCGACGAGGAAATTGTGGGCGCGCAGATCCGGGTCGCGAACCCGAGCAAGGCGTTTGAGCAGGTCGTGCTCAGGTTTGCGCCCCAGCCGATTTCCTTTTCTCCCGGGATTCATCCGAGCGCAGTGGTGGCGCCGGATGTGTCGTTAGGCAAAGAAGTTTTCGTCGGCGCCTGTGCCGTGATCGAGCCCGGTGTTGCGATCGGCGATGGGGCCCGCATTGGGGCCAACAGTTATATCGGACACGAGAGCACGATTGGCGCGGGCAGCCTGATTTATCCCAACGTCACCATCCGCGAACGGACCCGGATTGGGGAGCGGGTCATCATTCACAGCGGGACGGTCGTCGGGTCGGACGGCTTTGGTTTTGAAATGGCGGCCGGTGGCCACACCAAGGTGCCGCAGATCGGCATCGTGCAGATCGACAACGATGTCGAGATCGGCGCCAACACCACAATCGACCGGGCGCGCTTTGGCCGGACGTGGATTCAGGAGGGAGTGAAGATCGACAACCTGGTGCAGATCGCGCACAACGTGGTCATCGGGAAGCACTCGATCATCGTCGCGCAGGTCGGGATCGCGGGCAGCGTGCGGATCGGATCCGGGGTCGTGATCGGAGGGCAGGCC
>JBKJNW010000137.1:0-8949 GCA_046593335.1 Chthoniobacterales bacterium
AAATTACCAGAAATCCGGGGGGCTGACCCTGTCGACGGAGCACAAGATGGGAGAGATCGAAATCAAGATCTTGAAGCTGAAGGTCACTAACGAATAGCGCGCGGTGCGCTCCCCGGATTTAGCGCGCCAGGTCTGATCCGATCCAGGACGCGAGATCTTCCGGCAGCCCGGCCTGCCAATCGAACTCACCGGCGATTCGCAACCGGGCGGAATGCAGCGCCTGCCGGGGCAGCAGAAGCTCGCGATCCAGTTCCTTCGTCCAGCCCGTCTCGATAAAGCGCAAGTACAGCTTCTCGTTGGGCCCGTAGATTTTGTCGCCCACGATCGAATGGCCAAGATGGGCAAGATGCACGCGGATTTGATGCGTACGTCCGGTGCGCGGAATGGCGCGCACGAGCGCAAACCGCCGCCCCTGCCTAACGAATCGATCCTTGATCTGGAATTCTGTGAACGCGGCCGCGCCTTTCGCGTCGATCACTTGTTTCAACCAAATCGCGCTCGGGCCATGGTCACCCTGGCGCGCCAGCGGTGCGTCCACCGTAGTCGTTTCCCATTCCGGCCAGTCGTGAACGAGAGCGAGATATTCTTTGTCGATCAGTCGCCGCTCCATCGCGAGGCCGAAGCGGCGCGCAGTGAAGCGATTTTTCGCGATCAGGACGAGGCCGCTTGTCTCGCGATCGAGCCGGTTCACGATCGAAACCTGCCCGCCGTTGACCAATTCGAAGGCGAGCACTTCGCGCAAGGCCGCCCAGAGTGTCGGGGTGCCATCGGGTTTGCTCGGGTGAATCAGAAGGAAGGGCGGCTTGTCGACCACGAGGTAATCCTCCGTCTCAGCCACGATACGAAACCGCGGCGGCGTCCTTGCGCGGTCGGTGGCCGTAGGTAGATGAGCGAAGGACGGCATGATTTCCCTGCAAAAAGTTAGTCGCTATTATGAATCCGGCGAGCGCTCGGTGCACGCGCTCGAGGAAGTGTCGCTTGCGATCGGCCGGCACGAATTCGTCGCCGTGGTCGGACCGAGCGGTTGCGGCAAAAGCACGCTGATGCATTTGATCGCCGGACTCGATCGCCCGACGGCCGGAGAAATCATGGTCGACGGTCTCAGCCTAACGACGGCGGATGATGCGGCGTTGACCGAGTTCCGGCGCCGCCGGCTGGGGCTGGTTTTTCAGTTCTTCAATCTTTTGCCGACCATGAATGCGCTCGAAAACGTCTCCCTGCCGTTGCTCCTGCAGGGCGTTTCTCTGGCCGAGAGCGAAGCCCGCGCGCGGGAACTTTTGGAGCGCGTCGGCCTAACGACCCGGGCGACGCACTTCGTCCACCAGTTGAGCGGCGGGGAACAGCAGCGGACCGCGATCGCGCGCGCTCTCGTCCACCGGCCGTCGCTCCTGATCGCGGATGAGCCGACCGGCAACCTCGACACCGCCTCGGCCGCGCGCGTCCTGGCGTTGCTGCAAGAGATTGCGAATGAAAAGCTCGCCACGCTCATCCTGGTAACCCACAGCGCGGAAGTGGCGGCCGCCGCCTCGCGTTTGATTGAGCTGCGCGACGGCAAAGTGGTGCGCGACATGGCGGTAGCGGAAAAAATATGAATCGGTTGGCCAACGCGACGAACCTCCCCTAATGCCCATCTATCAACTCGAGCGAAAACAGATCGTGCCGCTGAGCCTCGCTCAATGCTGGCGTTTCTTCTCCGACCCGAGAAATCTCAGGAAGATCACCCCGCCCTCGATGAATTTCGTGATCAAGCGTGAACTCCCGGCGGAAGTGTATCCCGGCCTGATGATCGAATATACGGTCTCGCCATTGTTAGGCATTCCGCTCACTTGGCTGACCGAGATCGTGCAGGTCGATCCGCCGCATCGCTTCGTCGACGAGCAGCGGGTCGGCCCCTATAGCGTCTGGCACCACGAACATTTCTTCCGCGCCCTGCCCGAAGGCGGGAGCGAAGTGCGCGATCTCGTAACCTACGTCCCGCCCCTGGGGCCGTTCGGCGCAATTCTGAACCAGTTCCTCATCCGCCCGCAGCTGGAGAAGATTTTTGATTACCGGCGCGAGCATCTTCCGCAGGCTCCGGGCGAAGCAGCAGCTTGACCCCATCGTTAAAACCGCTTTACCTAACGTCTCACCAACTTCGGAAAGGAAGCGCCTTTGGAACTTAAAGACATCAAAGCCATCATCGACCTGATGAAAAAAAATGACCTCTCCGTTTTCGAAATGGAGAAGGACGGCTTCCGGCTGAAGCTGCAAAAAGGAGCGGGCGAACAGACGGTCTTTGCCGCGCCGCCCATGCCGCAGATGAGCGCCTCGCCCACCGCGACCGGAGGCACGACTGGGCCCAACCCGGCCTCCACCACGGGTGTTCCGCAGGCGAGCGATGCAAGTAAGGAGATCTCTTCCCCCATGGTTGGCACCTTTTACCGGGGCGCCTCGCCGGAATCGCCGCCCTTTGTCGATGTCGGCCGGGAAGTGAACGAAGACACCGTCGTCTGCATCATTGAGGCGATGAAAGTGATGAACGAAATCAAAGCCGAGGTCACAGGGGTGATCGCCGAGGTGGTGGCGGAAAACGGCAAGCCAGTGCAGTTCGGGCAGGCTCTTTTCAAGGTTCGTTAGGCGAAGTGCGGTCGACGCGAGCAATTGAGCGCGGCCCTCGCTCCGCTTCAGATTCATGTTTGAAAAAATCCTGATCGCTAACCGCGGAGAAATCGCCCTCCGCGTTATCCGCGCCTGTAAGGAACTCGGCATCCGCACCCTGGCGGTTTATTCTGAGGCCGACGTCGATTCGCTTCACGTGCAATTGGCCGACGAATCGATCTGCATCGGTTCGGCCCCGAGCTCCGATAGTTACCTGCGGATCGATCGCATCATGAGCGCGGCCGAGGTGGGCGACGTCGATGCGATTCATCCGGGCTACGGTTTCCTGGCCGAGAACGCGCACTTCGCCGAGGTCTGCGAGAGCTGCAAAATCAAGTTCATCGGGCCGACGCCGGCCGCGATGCGCGCGATGGGCGACAAGAATTCCGCCCGATCCGCCGCCCGCAAAGCCGGGGTGCCGGTGACGCCGGGGAGCGATGGCATCGTCGATTCCGAAGCGGAGGCGATCAAGGTCGCGAAAAAAATCGGCTATCCGCTCATGATCAAGGCGGTTTCCGGCGGCGGCGGGCGCGGAATGCGCGCAGCGCATAACGAAGTCAGCCTGCTCCAGGGTTTTCACAGCGCGCGTATGGAAGCGGAGAAGGCTTTCGGGAACGCGGAGGTTTACATCGAGAAGCTGATCGTGAACCCGCACCACATCGAGTTTCAGATCATGGCCGACAATTACGGCAACACCGTTCACTTGGGCGAACGCGATTGCTCGATCCAGCGGCGGAACCAGAAGGTGATCGAGGAATGTCCCTCGCCTCTGCTCACGTCGGCCTTGCGGAAACGGATGGGCAACGCCGCGATCAAACTCGCGCAATCGGTCGATTACACCAATGCCGGGACGATGGAATTTTTGGTCGACCAAAAGGGCGGCTACTACTTCATCGAGATGAACACCCGCATCCAGGTCGAGCACACGATCACGGAGGAAGTTTACGGGTGCGACCTGGTGAAGGAGCAGATTCACATCGCGGCCGGTGACAAACTTTCGCCGCATGTGGCCAAACCGATGGCGCGCTCGCACGCCATTCAATGCCGGATCAACGCCGAGGATCCGGCGCGCAATTTCCAGCCCTCGCCCGGGCGGATTAGTTTTTATTACGCCCCCGGCGGTCGCGGGGTGCGGATCGATTCCCACGCCTACACCGGCTACACCGTCCCGCCGAACTATGACTCGATGATTGCGAAATTGATCGCGGTCGGCGCGACGCGCGAGTCGGCTATCGCCCGAATGCGGCGGGCGCTGGGCGAATATCTCATCACCGGAATCAAGACCACAATTCCGTTTCACAACGCGATCATGCGCAACGCCGATTTCCGCAATGGCCATTACGACACCGGCTTCGTCGATCGGATGATGAACTCGGAAGCGTTTGAGCTGCGGCCTTCCAACGGCCGCCTGACCGATTGAGCGCGGCGGATGCGCTCCAGCGCGCGCGGCTCTACGCCATCCTCGATCTCGCTTATGTCACGCCCGGTCGGGCGGAGTCCGTCGCGGAAGATTTGATCCGGGGCGGGGCTGATCTCATTCAGCTCAGGGGAAAAAAAGAGAGTCTGGAAAAGCTCGCCCGGCTCGCGGAGAGATTGCGTCGCCTCACGAGCAGCGCGGGCGTGCCCTTGATCATCAACGATCACGCCGAAACCGCGCGCGAGATTCCGGTAGAAGGCCTGCACCTCGGTCAGGACGATCTCGGCATCGCGGTCGCGCGCGAAATCGTCGGACGCGCTTGCTTGATCGGCAAATCGACCCACAGCCTTGCGCAAGCCGTCGCCGCTGAGGCCGAGGGCGCGGACTACATCGGCTTCGGCCCGCTCTTCGCCACCCCGACCAAACCTGACTACACACCGATCGGCACGGACGAAATCCGGGAGGTGCACGAGCGGGTCTCGCTCCCGATCTTTTGCATAGGCGGGATCAAACTGGAGAATCTCCCGGCGGTTCTGGCGGCTGGCGCAAAGCGCGTCGTCATCGTATCTGGCTTGCTGCAAAGTGAGGACGTCGCCGGCGCCACGCGATCCGCGAAAGCGTTGCTCGCCTTATCTGAAAACTAAAAAATTAGAAAGCACCCATGTCTGTTCTCGTTGTTGGATCCATTGCCCTCGACACCGTCAAAACCCCGGTGGAAGAACACGCTGATCAGCTCGGCGGCTCCGCTTCCTACGCCGCCGTCGGGGCGAGCTTTTTCGCGCCGGTCAATCTCGTCGGAGTGGTCGGCGACGATTTCCCGAAATCGGAATTCGGTTTTTGGAAGTCGCGCAACATCGACGCCTCCGGCGTGCAGCAGGTCGCAGGCAAAACCTTCCGTTGGTCGGGCGAATACGCCTGGGATCTCAACACCCGCGAAACAAAATCCGTCGCGCTCAACGTCTTTGAGAATTTCGAGCCGGACCTGCCGGAAAATTTCCGCGAAACAAGATTCGTTCTCCTCGCCAATATCGCGCCTTCCCTGCAATCCCATGTCCTCGAGCAGATGCGCCGCCCGCGTTTCGTCGTGGCCGACACGATGGATCTTTGGATTGAGACGACGCGGAAAGATCTCGACGCGCTTCTTCCGCGAGTCGATCTCCTCATCCTGAACGACAGCGAAGCGCGCCAGTTGACGGGCGACACCAGCCTCATCCGGGCTGGCCGCGCCATCCGGCGGATGGGGCCGAAATATGTCGCGGTCAAAAAAGGCGAACATGGCGCGCTCCTTTTTGGGCCGGACGATTTCTTTAGCTGCGGCGCTTATCCGCTGGAAGACATCCACGATCCGACCGGGGCGGGGGACACCTTTGCCGGCGGCCTGGCCGGCTATCTGGCGGGCCGGGGCGACGGCGAGGTGGATTTCGCCCTTCTCCGCAGGGCGGTCATTTACGGGAGCGTACTGGCGAGTTTTAACGTCGAGGCGTTCAGCCTCGAACGGTTGCGGCATCTAACGAGCGAGGAAATCGACGAGCGCTACGAAATGTTTCGGCTCATGAGCCAGTTCGAGGTCTTGCCGTAGCTTAGTGGGCGATTCCGTGCCTTGGGTAGCGCACGCGTCTCGCGTGCTGGTCGCGGTGTCTCACCGCGACGAACTTCAGCAATGACTTTAAGAATTAGCGCTTAGCCAGCCGAATCAAAGTTCCCGACGGCGAGACCCCGTCGCCAGCACGCGGGACGCGTGCGCTACCCAGGCATCTTGATCTCGCATCTGATTCACGTTTGCCTTTCCGCCCTCTGAGTTCCTATTGAAGCCTGATGGGAAAAATGCAACTCGGCGTCAACGTCGATCATATCGCCACTCTCCGGCAGGCGCGTTACGCGACCACGCCGGACTCGAAGAACGCTGAGCCCGATCCGGTGATCGCGGCCAGTCTCTGCGAGCGCGCCGGGGCCAGCGGCATCACCGCGCATCTCCGAGCCGATCGCCGCCACATGCAGGACCGCGATCTGGAACGGCTCCGCGCCAACATCATGACGAAGCTCAATCTCGAGATGGGCAACACTCCCGAGATCATCGATTTCGCACTCCGCCTGCAACCGGATGAAGTCTGTCTTGTCCCGGAAAACCGGGCCGAGATCACAACCGAGGGTGGCCTCGATCTCGTTAGGCACGAACGGGAACTTGTCCCGACCATGAAACGGCTCAACGCCGCCGGCATTCGCGTCAGTCTTTTTATCGATCCGGAACCGGCGCAGGTGGACGTTGCGGTGCGGCTGGCGACCGACATCGTCGAATTGCACACCGGCGCGCTGGCCAATGCCTACACCGAAAAGATCGAGCAGCAGGAACTGGAGCGGCTGCGCGCGGCCGCGATCCGCGCTTCCAACTTCGGCCTCCAGGTCAATGCCGGTCACGGGATCAACTACCGCAACATTTCTCTCATCCACCGCATCCCGCACCTGGTGGAACTAAACATCGGGCATTCTATCGTGGCGCGGGCCTTGTGGGTCGGGCTCGAAGCGGCGGTGAGCGAAATGCTCGCCTTGATGCAAAACTACCAGGGATGAGAATCATTGGCATTGGCATCGACCTGGTCGATTGCGTCCGGATCGAGAATTCGATTGAGCGTTTTGGCGACCGCTTTTTGCATCGCGTTTTCACCGAGGGCGAGATTGCTTATTCCAACTCGATGAAATTTCCCGCGCGCCATTTCGCGGCGCGCTTTGCGGCGAAGGAGGCGCTCTCGAAAGCTTTCGGCACCGGCATCGGCAAATCGATGGGCTGGCGCGATCTCGATGTGCAGAAAAGAGAAAGCGGCGAGCCGTTTGTCGTCCTCAGCGGGGGCGCTGAAAAAATGGCGAACGAACGCGAAGTCGCCCACATCTGGATCAGCCTAAGCCATACCGAAAACAGCGGGATGGCGACGATCGTCCTCGAAGCGCACGATCGATGATTGAGCTTCGCGGTGGTGAATGTGGGAGGGGCCTTTGCGCCCCGATCTGCTGCGACGTCTTCCCTGATCGGGGCGCAAAGGCCCCTCCCACATTGCCTCGCCTTTTCTGCCTAACGATCGCACTTTTCTTCGCCTTGATGCCGTTGCCGGCCTACGCCGAAGCGCCCGTACCCAAACCCACGACAGCCGCTGCGGAATCAACGGAAAGCCTTTCCGCCCAGCGCGCCGCGTCGGAGCGGGGCAAAATCTACCAGGGCGGTCTGGCCTACACCCGTTCGCTCGACGGCATCGCCCAGAGAAGCGGAAACGAGTTTTTGCAGCGGGTGGTGTTGGACCGGATCACCTGGATGCGCCTGCTGGCCTGCGTCGGTTCGCTGGCGGTGATCGCGCTTCTGACCGGGTTTTTTCTGCGCTTCGTTAGGCAGCGGGCCGGAGCGATCGAGTCCAATGAGCCCCAATCCTGGCTCGCCCTCGCCGCCGCGGCGATCCGCAAACCTCTCGCCCTGCTCATTTGGGTGATCGGTGGATTTCTCGCTTTCATGCCGATCGTGGCCGGAATTTCCTCGCGCCCGAACCGACTTTTCCTGGCCAATTCCCTGACTGCGATCCTCTATGCCGGCCGCGTTATCGCGGTGCTCTGGCTCATCTTCCAGGCGATCCGCGCGATTGAGAAACGGATGCACCATTGGGCGCAGAAAAGCGGGAGCGTTTTGAATAATGTCCTCGTGCCGGTCGTGGGTCAGACCCTGCGCCTGGCGGTGCCTTTGCTCGCGATCATTCTGCTGCTGCCGTTGCTCGACCTGCCGGAGAAGTGGGCCTGGGTCACGCAAAAGGGTTTCGGGATTCTCCTCATCGTTAGTCTGGCCTTTCTCATCATCCGCGGCGTGCGCGCGGTGCAGCAGGCGCTGCTGCGCGAATATCGGCTCGATGTGCCCGACAACTACACCGCGCGGCGCATCTACACCCAGGTCTCGGTCATCCGTAAGATCGTGATCTCGGTCGTGATCATCCTCGGGGTGGGCTCGATCCTGATGATGTTCGACGCCGTCCGCCAACTCGGGACGAGCATTCTCGCCTCGGCCGGCATCGCCGGGATCATTCTCGGTTTTGCCGCGCAGAAAACGCTGGGCAACCTCCTCGCCGGAATCCAGATCGCGCTTAGCCAGCCGATCCTGATCGACGATGTCGTGATCGTGGAAGGTGAGTTTGGCCGGATCGAAGATATCACGCTGACCTTCGTCAGCGTGCGCACCTGGGATCTGCGCCGGTTGATCGTGCCGATCACATATTTCGTCGAGAAACCATTCCAAAACTGGAGCCGGCAATCGGACGCGATCCTGGGCACGATTTTTCTCTACCTCGATTACCAGGTGCCGTTCGGTGAGCTGCGCGAAGAACTGAAACGGTTGGTGGAAAAAAATGAGAATTGGAACGGAGACGTCTGCAAACTCCAGGCGACCGATATCAAACCGGACACGGTCGAAGTGCGCGCACTGGTGAGCAGTGCGGATGCAGGGAAAAGCTTCGATTTACGCTGCGAAGTGCGGGAAGGGCTGATCGAATTCCTGCGCAAGCGTTACCCCGAAAGTCTCCCGCATCTGCGCATGACTTTGCAGCGTTTCGATGAAGCCGCGGTGCGGGCGGAGCACCACGCCGCGCCAGTGGAAGGGCAGGAGCATGAAAGCGGCACCTCCACGCCCGGATTGAAGAAACCGGAAAATCGCGATGGACCTGCTCGCTGAAATCGACGTCGCCTGCCCGCATTGCGGGGAGATTTTTCCGCTGCAGATCGACACTTCGCAGGGAAACCAGACGATGGTCGAAGATTGCAGCGTCTGTTGTCGCCCGATCACCTTGCAGCTCGAATGCCGGCCGGGCGAAGTCTTGAGTGTGCGCGAGGAAGATTGAACACCTTGCGCGGGCGAAAAGAAAATCGTACAA
>JBKJNW010000167.1:0-2968 GCA_046593335.1 Chthoniobacterales bacterium
TATACTCTTGGGTGTAGCTCGTTCTCTCAAGAGCTGGTTTTCTGATCTGTGTCTTCATGTGGACTCTCCGGGTTTTTGACCCCAAGCCCACTGTCCGTCAAATCAGGGCAACCCCAACTCCCACAGGATTACCAGGAGAACCTGGGCGACGAACAATTCTTCACCCTCGCCGGACGCTGCTGCCGTTTCCTCGGCGTGTCCTACTCTGAGATCAAGAGCCACATCCTCGCCGGCGAGGCCGATGAGTCGGTGCTGACCTGGGCCCATGCCCGCGGCACTCCGCGCACCGACGAAGAATGCCACGTCTGGAATCGTTTCAACGCCAAGCTCGGCTGGCGCGACGAATGCAGCCAAGTCCTCGCCGAGCGCATCCGGGAAAGCGGTCTCACCGGCAAACCCATTGACCCTTATCGACCACATCGAATTCGACGAAGGCCGCGATCCCGTCGCCGACCGGAGCTGGGAAAAGATTTGAGCCGGGTCCGTCGGCAAATCGTCGCTCGCAAGGAGCCGAGGAAGTGCTTGCCACTACTTCAGCGGCCGGATAGTTGTGGGTGCGAAAGGAAGCTTTGCAGTCACGCCGCCGTGACCCTTCCAACCCATGGTTTACCTGCGCATTGCCCTTCAACTTTTCGTCGCCCTCGGCGTCCTGAATGTCTGGCTTCTGCGCGCGGATAAACCGAGCCCTTACCGTGGCGGGAACGCGCGCAATCTGCGCGAGGAATTTTCCGCATACAGGTTGCCGCCCGCGATGATGTATCTGGTCGGCGCGATCAAGATCCTGCTCGCGATCGCTCTCATTGCCGGAATTTGGTTCCAAGTGCTGGTGCGACCGGCGGCGATCGGAATGGGACTCATGATGCTTGGCGCGGTCGCCATGCACGTGAAGATCGCTGATCCGCTGAAGAAATCACTCCCGGCGGCGGGCGTTGCCATCCTCTGTCTCCTGATCGTCCTGCTTTAACGATCCGGGTCAGAATCCTTTCCAGAAAAGCCAGCCATTCAGGACCAGGAAAAGCAACGCCTGGGAGGTCTGCAGGAAGGTGTCGCCAATGCGAATCCGCACGCCGACTGCGAGCAGCATCATCACCGTGAGGCCGAGCGCCGCGGCGCGCCCGATGAGCGGCACCTCCAGTCCCACCAGCAAACCGAGCGCGCCGCACCATTGCAGCAGCGCCACTCGCACTCGCTCCCGCGCCAAATGGTATCGAACGAATTCGCGCCGCATGTAATCGGATAGTAAGCAGGCCGCGCCGTAGGCGAAAAAGGAAACGGCGGAGAACAAAATGAGCGCGAGATGCAAGACGCATCATAGCACCTTAACCGGAACATCTTTGGTTTGAAGTGCCGGGCCCGGCGCGGGTTCATCTCCGTAAAGGAGCCAGGTTCCCACGGAGTTTTTCGTTCCCAATAGGGGCGTGGCTCCGAAGGAGCTTTCCGCCCTCTTGTTCAACGACGACGAGTCCGGGTTGCACCACGACTACGAAGTGTGGCTGGAGAAACTTTCATAGCGCCGTAGCAGCGCGAAGGAGGATGGCCCCGCACGCGCCCACCTCCGCCTATCGCGCGAAGCCTAAGGTCACTCCTTGCGGAATTGCTCCGTCACTTGCGCGACGACCACACCGAACTTTCGGATGGTCGAATGATTGACCATTGTCTTTCCATCGGGCTCCAGGTACATCCACTGCGTCATGCGGACGTTTGCGAGCGGATTACTGGGTGAAAGCGCCAGCGTAAAGCTCCAGTGGAAGACGTTGCCGTAGGCTTCGCCCTGCACGATTCCGATGATATCGTTCGCCGTCGCTTCGTAGCGATGGGAATCCAGTCTACGAATGCGCCACGAGCGGTGCTGAAGTTTGCTGATGCCTAACGAGAGATCCTGTTCGAGCCGCACATCTCCTTCCCACTGTCCTTTCGTTTTCGTCCTCACCACTTGCTTTGGCGCGCCGCTACGGTTTTCCATCACGCCGAATGAACTGGTGCGACCCGCGAAGAATTTTGTCGGCTGAAATTCCGGCCGTCCGCGGTCGAACTCCGAGACTTCCATCGTTGCGCAGCTCGCAAAAGCAAGCGCGCCGAACAAGCAGAGAAGGCGAAGGGCCAGAAACATGAGAAGGTTAGATCATTCGTCCGCACGTGTAGGCGCTGCGTTGATATCGGCCACTGGGGTGCCATCGAATACCTCGATCGGCCCGATCTTCACGCGTGTACCGTCAATCTCACGCACTGTCACAGGATGCAAGCCGAGCGGGTTCGGTCGGGCGAAACCGAACGCGAAACCGGAGTCAGTCCTAGGGGCGCTTGGCCCCTTAGGATTGACCCATTCCAACCATTCCGACAGGATGGTTCGCTATGGCTCGACCGCTTCGAATCTAATACTCAGGCGCGAGCGGATCGCCGGCGAACTGCGGTGTGATAGTTACTAAGGGACTGATTGGCTGAACACAGCGCGCGCATCGTGCGGACGCAATTCGCCTTGGCACCGGTTCATGGAAAAGCAATGCCCGGAGCTTTCGCCCCGGGCTTGCTGTCTTTTCAATCTGTCTGAAACTTCGGGATTACTTGGGCAGCACGACGCTATCGATGACGTGGATGACGCCATTCGAGCCGATGATATCGGTCTTCACGACTTTCGCGCCATTCACGGTCACGCCGCCGTCGGCGACTTTCACATCGAGTTCGCTACCTTGCACGGTCTTCACCATGCCAGTCTTCACATCCGCGGCCAGCACTTTGCCGGCGAGCACGTGATAGGTAAGGATCTCGGTGAGTTTCGCCTTGTTCTCGGGCTTGAGCAGGTCTTCGACGGTGCCCTTCGGCAGTTTTTGAAAAGCCTCGTTGGTCGGGGCGAAGATCGTAAACGGGCCGGCGCCGTTCAGCGTGTCCACCAAGCCCGCGGCCTTCACAGCGGCGACGAGGGTTGAGAAGTCGGCGTTTGCTGCGGCAGTGGCGACGACGGTTTCGAGTG
>JBKJNW010000133.1:0-16660 GCA_046593335.1 Chthoniobacterales bacterium
TGATTCGGAAAGGCGGCGCTGCGTATCCGCATTTTTCGTGGGGAAATCGGTTTGGCAGCTCTGCGCTTCGCAAATAACCTTTGTCACCCGTGATCGAATGAATTACAAAACGGGACACAATCGTCCACGGCACCGCTCTATGAAACCATCGATCTCGCTCGCGCTCTTCACCGCTCTTTTTATCACTGCTTGTTCGGAACCAGAGCCGCCACCACGGCGGACACGTGCCAGCACTTATCCCCCGCCTCCCGTCGAGACGCAATACCCGCCCGTGCAGCAGCCGTTTGAAACTGCGCCACAGCCGACCCCGCCGCCGGATTACGCCGCCACCCAGGTCCCGCCGCCGGAGACGACCGCGCCGGCGGCCCAGGTCAAACCGACCAAGGGCGACATCCCTTACGGCATCCCGGTCCCGAGCAAACCCGGGTTCGTTACCAGTCCCTATGCCCCCGACCAGGGTTATGTCGACGTGCGCGGCTTCCCGCCCGGCACCGAAGTGCGCGACCCGTATACGAACAAGATCTTTCTCGTCCCCTAACGAGTCGCGTTCGTTTCCAAACCGCCTGCCCTCATTCCGGCGCGCGCTTTCCTGAGGGTGCGCGGGCGATGCTGGACATTTCTGCGCAACTTGGGATTCTTCTCCTCGTTTGCCGGACCAGACGGCCGGACGACGCTCCTTTTTTCACCTGCACCATGGAAGACCTTCGGATAAAACGCGCGCCGCGGATTGAGGCCGAGATCAACGTCTCGGGCGATAAAAGCATTTCTCATCGCGCGGTCATGATCGCCTCGCTCGCCAACGGCCCTTGCGTTCTGCGCGGGTTTTCCCGCAGCGCCGATTGCATGAACACGGTCGTCGCGATGCGCGCGCTCGGGGTAAAAATTGAACAGCCCGAGCCCGAGGTCCTCATCGTGCACGGCAATCGCCGGAAATTAACCGCGCCGAAAGATGAAATTAACTGCGGCAACTCCGGCACCACCATGCGGCTCCTCGCCGGGCTCCTGGCGGGCCAGCCTTTCTCCAGCCAGTTGGTCGGCGACGGCTCGCTTTCGAAACGCCCGATGGGACGCATCATCGAGCCGCTGCGCGAGATGGGGGCGAAGATCGAAGCCGACGGCGAGAACGAGACCGCGCCCCTCCGGATCGAGGGCGCGCCGCTCCATGGAATCAAATACACCCTGCCTGTCGCGAGCGCGCAGTTGAAGAGCGCGCTTCTCTTTGCCGGACTTTTCGCGAAGGGAAAAACCACTATCAAAGAGCCGGTCCCGACCCGCAATCACACCGAGCTGATGCTCAACTATTTTCTCGTGCGCACGCACAAGGACGAAAATGGCGTCAGCGTTTTCGGCGATCACATGCCCGAGTCGCGCGACTTCAGCATCCCGGGCGACATTTCTTCCGCCGCCTTCTGGCTGGTGGCGGCGGCGGCGCAGCCCGGCGGCCACGTGCTCGTTAGGGACGTGGGCTTAAACGAGACCCGCACCGGCCTCCTCGGAGTTCTCGTCCGGATGGGCGCGCAGGTGCGCGAGGCGATCGAAGACGTCGACCAGATCGAACCGCGCGGGATTGTGGAAATCACTGGCGCGCATCTCAAGGCCACCGTCATTCAAGGCAAGGAAGTGCCGCTCTTGATCGACGAACTGCCGATTCTCGCCGTCGCCGGCGCGCTCGCGAACGGGACTACGATCATCCGCCACGCCCAGGAATTGCGAGTTAAGGAAACCGATCGGATTGCCGCCATCGCCCACAATCTGCGCTCGATGGGCGCACAAGTGGTCGAGCTGAGCGACGGCCTCGAGATCCACGGCCGCGCCCCGCTCCATGGCGCGCGTCTTTCCAGTTTCGGCGATCACCGCATCGCGATGGCTTTCGCGGTCGCCGGCATGTTTGCTGAGGGCGAGACGGTGATTCAGGATGTCGATTGCGTCGCAACTTCCTATCCGGGGTTCGAGAAAACCTTGAGCGAACTGACCAACCCAAAGGGCTTCCGCACCACCACCCGGGTCATCAGCTCGCTTTCCCACGCACGCCCGGAGGAAGATTAGGGCGCCCCGCCCCGCCCTCGCGATCAACTCCATGGCCGCGCACAAAATTATCGCGATCGATGGCCCAGCCGCTTCCGGGAAGAGCAGCGTGGCCCGCGAGCTCGCCCGCCGGCTCGGCTTCGTCTATGTCAATTCCGGCGCGATGTATCGCGCCGTGACCTGGCTCGTCCTCGAGCGCGGAATTTCCACCGCCGACTCTGGCGCGATCGAGCAGCTCGCAGAGCAGGCGCCGATCTCCTGCGAGTTGCGCGACCGCGATTCAATCATCCTGATCGATGGCGTCGATCCTGAACCCTTTCTGCGCGAAGATCGCGTAAACGAAAACGTGTCCCGCGTCAGCAGCGTCCCGCGCGTGCGCGAAATCCTGGTCGATCATCTGCGTCGTTATGCCGTCTCCAATGACCTCGTGATGGAGGGCCGCGACATCGGCTCGGTCGTTTTTCCCGACACCCCTTACAAATTTTACATCGATGCTTCGCCGGAAATCCGCCTCCGCCGGCGCGAAGCGCAGGGGCAACGCGATCGCATCACCGCCCGCGATGAAGCCGATTCCTCGCGCCGCGCTTCCCCGCTCATCATCGCGGAAGACGCCCACGTCATGGACAGCTCGAACCTGACGATCGACGGCGTGGTCGGGGAAATCATCGGGCGACTGAAGCTCAAAGGCCTAACGAGCGCGCGGTGAATCCCTGGTACTTCACGATCTACCATCTCACCCGCTTCGTCGCGCGGATCTTTTTTCGTTTTCGCGTCGTCCACCGCGAGCGTCTCATCCAGCAAGGCCCGGTCATCCTGGCGATGAATCATGAGAGCTATCTCGATCCGCCCTTTGCCGGGATCGGTTCCCGTCGCGCCATTTATTTTCTCGCCCGCAAGTCGCTCCTCGACATCCCCGTCCTGGGCTGGATCCTGCCGAAACTTCACGTCATTCCGGTTGACCAGGAAGGCGGTGATCGCAGCGCGCTTAAGGCGCTCATCCGCATCCTGCGCGCGGGGCACGGCACACTCGTCTTCCCGGAAGGTTCGCGCACGCTCGACGGCAAACTCCAGCCGGCCGAGCCCGGCATCGGCCTCATCATTGCGAAAACGCTTGCCCCCGTGGTGCCGATGCGAATCTTCGGCGCGCACGAAGCCTTGCCGCGCGGGGGGGGCAAGCTGCGTTTCTGTCCGATCACGATCGTGGTCGGTGAACCACTTCATTTTACCGCGGCCGACATCGAGGGGAAAGGCCGTGAAGTGTATCCGCGCCTCGCCCGGCGCGTGATGGATGCAATCGCGGAACTCCATCTCTAAAGATTGCGGGGCCAGCTTCCCCGCCGGATAATCGGCGATGGATTTACCCGGACCACCCAGCCACCCGGCCGGCCAAACCCGCGCGCCCGCGAGCGGCCTGAAGCTGATGCTCGGGGTCCTGGTTGTTTTCGCCCTCCTCGCGGGTTATGGACACTGGCAGCATTCGCGCCTGTCGCAGACTGAAAAGGCGACGATCGTGCCGGCTGCGCCTAACGTCTCCCCAGCGCCCTCACCAAATTCCAACTAGCGCTCGGAATAACCGGCCTAACGCCGCTTTGTTTCGAATAACCGGAGACCGAATTGGTCTTACTATTTTATGAACAGAACCTCGCTCCTTCCGCTCCTCGCCGCCCTCGCCCTCGGCGCCGGTGCCTGCCAGAAACAACCGACCGAAGCGGAACGAAACGCCGAGATCGAACGCCAGGTCCAGGAGCGGGTCGCGGCCGAACGCCATGCCGACGACCGGTCCAAAATGGTCGAACGCCAGAGCGCGCTGGAAGCTCGGATCAATGCCCTCGCCGCCGCGCAAAAGCGGCCCTCCGCTACGGTCACGCCTCCGCCTAACGACTCCTCGTCTGCCACCCCCGCGCGTCCTTCCACGAGCGACGAGGACACGGGTTCCTATTCCACCTTCTATCGCAAACTCGATCCCTACGGCGACTGGATGGAGACGGGCGATTACGGCTACGTTTTCCAGCCGCGCCAGGCCACCCAGGCTGGCAATTGGCGGCCTTACACCAACGGTCATTGGGTTTACACCGATGCCGGCTGGACCTGGATCTCGAACGAAAAATTTGGCTGGGCCACTTATCACTACGGTCGCTGGATTCGCCTGCGCAGCGTCGGCTGGGTTTGGGTCCCGGGCGAACAGTGGGCCCCGGCCTGGGTTTCCTGGCGCAAAGGCGGCGACTTCGTCGGCTGGGCTCCCCTTCCGCCGGAAGCGCAATTCGATCGCAAGACCGGGATCCGGAATTGGGCCGACAACTATTACGACATCGGTCCCGACCAATACGCTTTTGTTCCAGCGAACGAATTCGGGCGCAAGCTGAGTTCGAACGAAATCCTCCCGACCGCGCGCAACGTCACGATCATCAACCAGACGACCAACGTCACGAACATCGTTTACAACAATTCCGTCATCGTCGACCAAGGGCCGAGCTACGAGGACCTGCGTGCGAAAAGCCGGCAACCGATCGAGCGCTATCGGCTCGAACGGACCCGGGACATGATTAACGACGCGCCGGTCTTCAAGGGCGAAGTGGTCGCGCTCCCAACGATCGATTTCCGTCAGGCGGAGCGCGCGACGCGCCCGAACCGGGTCGTTCGGACCATCGCCCAACCGGTCGCGGAACGGGGTTGGGCCGGAATCAAAAACGCCCAGGAAGCGCAAAAGGCCCGGACCAAGATGCAGGCCGAAGCGACCCCGCCTGCGAGTCTTCCGCCCAAGCGGTTCGTTAGGCCGGATAAGCGCACGACCAATCCCTCGGCCGCCGCTCCCGTCCAGGTGGGTCGCCCGGGCAAGCCGACGATTCCCACCGCGAGCATGACTCCGATGGGCACGCCCCTCCGGGCTCCCAGCACTCCGCCGCCTTCCAGTCCACGTCCGAGCCCGACTGCGGCCCAGCCGCAGCCGACTGCGACCCCGGCGCAATCGGCCGAGCCGACTCAACCGAAGCCCGCGGAAAATATCGCTTCCCCCAAGGAAGCCGGACGCAACCGTCGCGAAGCTGCTCGGGCTGCGCAGGAAGAAAATCGGAAGCAACGCGCGGAGCAACAAGCGCGACGCCAGGCTGAGAAGCGGCAGAAATTGCAGGAGCGCCGTGGACAAAAACCCGGCCGCGAGGAGACCACGCCGGCTCCGGCAGCGACGGCGGCCCCAACCCCAACGGCATCCACCACACCATCCGCCACCGTCGAAGAGGCGAGCCCGAGCCCGTCGCCACGCGTCTCCGCTACGAAGCAGGAGAAGAGAGCAGAGCAACGCAAAGCCCGTCGCGCGGAAAAGAGGGTCGAGCGTAATCAGGCAGATTCCGAGGCAACACCGACCCCGGGCGCACAAAAGCCCTAACGAGTCTCCGCCGCGAGCTTGCGCGCGTAGGCCAGGGTGTCGATGGCGTCCGACGTTTTGTCGCGCCGGATTGCCTTGATCCGAGGAAAACGCAGCGCCAGACCGCTCGCGTGCCGCTTGCTCGGCTGGATGGAATCGAAGGCGATCTCCAGCACCGTGTCCGGTTTCACTTCCAGATAGCGCCCGCGATCGCGGACCGTGTTCCGGCGAAAATGCTCGGTCAGTTCCGCGATCTCGACATCCGTTAGGCCGCTGTAGGCTTTCCCGATCGGGAGCAACTGCCCGCTCTCCTCGTCCCGCACCGCGAACGTGTAATCGCTCAGGACATGATTGCGTTTGCCGTGGCCCAGCTCCGCCGCCACCACCACGACATCAAGCGTGGCCAGCTCCTTTTTCAACTTGAACCAGGAGAGCCCGCGTCGCCCCGGGGTGTATTGGCTCCCCGGGTCCTTGATCATGAGCCCTTCGTTCAAACGCCGTCGCGCCATCTGAAAAGCGGTCTCGATCTCGTCGGCCGAGCGCGCCGGCGAAACCTCCGCGACTTGAAACTGCGGCGGCATCGTTAGGCCGCGGAGCAGCTCGCGCCGTTCACGCAGCGGCGTGCGCAGGAGGGAACGGCCATTCAGCCAGAGCAGGTCGAACGCGACGTAAACCACCGGCACATCCGCCGCCGGGGCGGCAAACAAATCGGCGCTCTCGGTTTTGCGCCCGAGCCTTTTTTGCAGATCGAAAAAGGTCAGTTTCCTCCCATGCTCGAAGGCCATGATCTCGCCATCGAGAATGACCCCCTCGGCAAAGCTGCGGGCCCGTTCCACAATCTCTTCGAACTGCCCCGTCACCCGGCGCAGATCACGCGAGAAAAGTTCGACCCGCTCCGGGCCGCGATGAAGCTGGGCCCGGATGCCGTCGAACTTGTCTTCCACGTAAACAATCGATTCGTTAGGCGTATCGTTCGTAAAGCGCGCCCAGATCGCTTCCGCCGTCGGCTCCGGGCTGGCCAGCATGGATTTAATCGGGCGAAAGAGCGTCAGCTCGGCCTGATCCAGTTCCTTGCGCGCGGCGAGAAGAGCGCTCTGGCCGATATCGCCTAACAACATGTGGGCCTCCTTTAATTCCTCGAGCGAAGCCTCGAAAGCGCGCGCGATGGCTTCCTCGACCAGGCCTTCGCGCAGCCCGATGCGCAGGTCACCGGTCAGAATCTTGACCACATACTGGGCCTCGAGCGGCGAAAGTTTCTGCAGCCGCGCCTGGAGGAACTCGGTTTTGGCGACCGGGCCGCGCGCCTTGTGCAGAGCCTCGAAAAGAGCGAGCGCTTCGCCTAACGAAAAGGGCTCGGGCACGGTCCGGCCCTCGAGCGCGTCGCGCGCCGCCTTGCTCGCGTCGCCGTGGCTGCTCGCGATCTGGCGCAGTTCGGCGTTGCCGCGCCGGCTGGCGGCAAGGAGAGCGCGGAAGATGATGGCCCAGCCGGTTTGCAGGGTGCGCTGATCGGTTTGGGCAAACGGTTTGCCGGTCAAAAAAGTGGAAGCGATGCGGAGCTGCTCCGGGGCGAGGCCACGCAGGTATTCGGAGAGCAGGCGGATCTTTTCCAGCTTGGCTGGAGTCGCCGCGATCGCTTCGCCGAGTTCGGCAAAATTGTGGAACTCGGAGACCACCTGCGCGCTGTCCGAGTCGAGCGACGAGGCGCCGCTCGCGGCACGCGAGGCGCGTGCGCTCCCCAGAGGAGGCGCCGTGCGCAAGGTCAGCTCCATCTGGTTTTGCGCGCTCAGGGCCCAGGCTTCGATTCCGCGTTCGCGCAGGTCCCGCGCAAACTCAGCGGCGAAGCCGTGCAGGGTGAGGACGCGCTTCGGTTGCACTAGCTCGACGTAACGCAGCAGGTCGTCGTAATCGGCATGGTCGGAGAGCGGAAAGGCCGCGTCGACCTGGTAGCGGTAGATCGCGTTCGGCTCCACCGCCCAGCCGCTGATCATGGCGACGCGTTTATTTTTCAGCCCCTGGACCATGCGGGAACGAGCCACGCTCGGCGGAGCGATCAGCACCTTGCCTTCGAGCGCCTTCGCGTCGTAGCGATGATAACGGCAGAAACTCTGCCCAAACTGCTCGTAGATTCGCGTCATGCGATAAACCGAGCCGTGCAGCATCGGCTCCAGATCCGCTTCCGCGAGCGAACAGAGAATCTCCTGCGCTTTGCCTAACGAATAGCCAAGGAGGATCGGCGTCGCCCCCTCCTCCAGCGCTTCCCGGCAAAAAGCGACGATCTGTTGCACCACCATTTCGGTAGGCGGGAGGCGGTAGCGCGGCAGCCCGTAGGTCGTCTCCATGATCAAAGTGTCGGCCTGGCGCCATTCCGTCGCCTCCGCGGAGCGTCCGGGACGGAGTTTGAAGTCGCCGGTGTAGAGCAGACTGTCCGCGTCGGTTTGGAGAAAAAATTGGGCCGAGCCGAAGATGTGCCCGGCGGGGAGAAGCGTGATCTCGAGACCGTGCACGGTGGCGGGCTGGCCGAAAGGCAGGACGTGTTCGTGCCGTTCGCCCGGGAGCCGGGCCTGCATGAGGCGCGAGGTTCGCTCCGAGACGACGATCTCGTCATGCGGCGCGATGTGATCGCTGTGGGCGTGGGAGACGAAGGCAAACGGCTTCGCGTCCCACGGGTCGAGCCAGATCTTTTCGTTAGGCAAATAAACCCCGCGCTCGTAGTGGACCGAAATCACGGCGGAAAATAGCGGCATCGGCTAAATCGCGCGAACGCGTAGGCAAATCGTAATCGTGCTCGTGCTCATGCTCCTGCTCGATGAGTTGGTTTCCGATCACGAACACGAGCACGAGCACGAGAGGGAGCAGACAGGAGGGAAATTGACACCGGGGCGCTCCTCCGGTTTGATGCACCCGTGGTGAGAATCCTGCTGGCTGCCCTTTGTCTTGTGCTCGCGAGTTGCGCCGGGGCGCCGCCCAAGCCTTACCAGGTCGAGAAACCCCGCTCCCTGCCTCTCGCGCTCGAGAAAGATTTCGAGTTTCGGAAGGTGAAACAATTTTTCCTCGATCCGATGGCACGGCAGATCAACGGACAGATCGACGCCTCGGTTCGCTTTGAAAAAGATTACCGCATGTTTGGCGCCATCACCGCTCTCGATCAGCGCCAGCGTTTTGGCAATTATTACGATTTCTTCTGGGTCGCGCGCCGGACAGCGGATGTACGGGTGCGGCTGGAATACCGGCAGGAAAAGCTGCACGCCTTTGTCCAGGCGCGGGAAGCGCAGTATCCCGGGGCGCGAGGGCATTACCGGACAGAATTCGCTGTCATCGGGGACGACTTTTTCGACGACGGGCGAGTCATCGCCTGGCGGGCATCGCTCATCGTGGACGGCCGAATCGTCGCCGTGCGCCGATCCTATCTATGGGAGTAGGCCGCGGCCGGCCAGCACTCCCGTCTCATGCAGACGCATTCGTTAGTCCGTTCGCGCGCCGGCGAAAAGTCAACCCCTGAGACGGCCCGCCTCCGCTCCGACCAGCCCCGCGGGGCCGAGTGGGCACGAGCAGGCGTCATTGACAGTCTCTCGCGAAATTTTATCTTTAGTTAGTCGTGCAGTCCTCGATTCAAGTAGGCCTCAACGGTCCCGTGGTGTGGGTCCGGGTGGCAGGGCGAGGCAGCTTCCTCAATAGTGGCAGCTTGAAGGAGTTTGCCCGCGAGATGGTGAATAGAGGCCATCGTGAATTCGTCTTCGACTTGGAGGAATGCGTGATGATGGATTCGACTTTCATGGGGACAATGGCGGGGATGGCGCTGCGCCTGAAGGAACTGGGCGAGGGCCGGGTGCATGTGATTCATTGCGGCGAACGCAGCCACGAGCTGCTTTCCGGGCTGGGACTCGACCAGATCTTCGATCTTCAGGCCAACGGGGAGGAAGCGCCGCGCTGCGAGGAGCTCTCGAAAAGCAACGGCGAACCGGCGGAGAAAACGGCTGCGGCCAAACGCGAGCAGGCCGGGACCATGCTCGAAGCGCACGAAGCGCTCTGCGAAGCGGCGCCGAAGAATCTGACTCGGTTTAAAGACGTCCTCGATTACCTGAAACAGGATCTGCAACACGAAAGCCCAGCGAAGTAATCTCGCTTCGCTCCCATGCGCTTTCTTTTTTTCGGGCTCCTCGTCGCGTCGCTCATCGGCTGGTTGCTCACTTATCAGCGACAGCGCTGGCGCATCCGGGAGCTCGAGCGCTCGAACGAGGAAATCCAGGTCGAGGAAAATCTCGTCTTCGATTTCCTGCACGGCCTCGGCGAAGCTTTTCGCGATGTCATCCGGCCGCACGACCTGCATCGGCTTATCGTCGAAAGCTCGGTCCGCATTCTCGATGCGCATGGCGGAGCGCTTTACCTCGTCGACCGCACCGGCTCGCGCTTGAAGCCGGCTTTTCTTTCCAAGGGCTGCCCGCCGCTCGTGGCCGTGCCCGACCGGATCCTGCAACAGGCCACGACCACACCGGTGGCACTCGATAGCTTTCTCCGTTCCCACATGATCGAAGCCGGCGAAGGACTGCTCGGCAGCGCCTGGAAAACCGGCGAGGCCATGCATCTGACCGATGTCCAACATGTCCCGGAGCTGGGGAAATTGCGCGAGAGCGCTTACGGCACCACCTCCGTCATGGTCATCCCCCTTCTCTACGGACGGCAAAACATGGGCGTCCTCGCGCTCGCCAACGGCCCCATGAGCGAGCCCTTCTCTGCGAGCGAATTCGTCGTCTTTAAATCGATCTCCGAGCAGTCCGCTTTCGCCCTTTACAACGCCATCGTTTACTCGGAAGCGAACGAAAAAAAGCGGCTCGACCACGACCTCCAGATCGCGCGCGACATTCAGCGCATCCTCCTCCCTTCGAAGCCGCCCGCGATCGAGGGCTTCGACATCGCCGGCATCAATATCCCGGCCCGCCAGGTCAGCGGCGATTATTTCGACTACATCAAGGTCGACGACGAGCGGCTCGGGGTCGTCATCGCCGACGTCTCGGGCAAGGGCGTGCCCGCCTCGCTCATCATGGCCATCTGCCGCAGCGTCCTGCGCAGCCAAGCTCCGGAAAATGCCTCGCCCTCGGAGGTGCTGAAGAAGGTCAATCGCCAGCTCTATCCCGACATCCGCGAGGACATGTTCATCAGCATGGCCTACCTCATCCTCGACCACGTCCGCGCGACCGTGACCCTCTCTCGCGCCGGGCACGACGCTCCGCTTTTATATCGCGCTGCGACGCAGGAATTGACCCCTTTAAAGCCGCCCGGACTGGTCCTCGGAATTGACAGCGGAAGCGTGTTCGATAGGATCACCGGCGACTCCGCCGTCCCGCTCGAACGCAACGATTGCCTCATCCTTTACACGGATGGCGTGACGGAAGCGCTGAACGGAGACGGGGACGAATTTGGGCCAGAGCGCATGATGCACTCGGTCCGCGCCAGCGCGATGAATGGCACGCAGGCGGTCATCACCCGGTTGATCGACGACGTGCGCGCGTTTGTCGGGACCACGCCGCAAAGCGACGACATCACTTTGATTGTAATTCGAAAGACATGAGCACACAGGAAACAGAGACCGCCGCGGAAATTCCCGCCCGTGAGGGCCACGACTCCACGTCGCTGGAGCACGACGATCCGGTCGCCTCCTTGCAGGCCGACCTCGATCGCTTCCGCGACCTGGCCCTTCGCAGCCAGGCCGATTTCGACAACTACAAAAAGCGGGCCGCCCGCGAAAAGGAGGACGCGATCAAATATGCGAACTCGTCCCTGCTCGAGCGCTTGATCCCGATCATCGATAACTTTGAACTCGGCCTCTCCGCGGCGCGCGGCGAAGGCGCGAAGTCGCCGATTTATTCCGGGATGAGCATGGTGCTGAAACAGCTCTCCGACTTCCTGGCCGATAACGGCCTGCAGCCGATCGATGCCGAAGGCCAGCCCTTCGACCCGAACCTGCACGAGGCAATCGCGCACGAGGCGAGCCCGAGTGTGGCGGAAGGTGTTGTCGTCCGGCAGACACGGCGCGGTTACAAGCTGCGCGATCGGCTGCTCCGGCCGTCGAGCGTGGTCGTCTCCAGCGGCCTCGGCGCCTAGTTTCTTTCCGTTCGGGCGGCGCCCGGACGACCCCGAAATGGCCACGACCAAACGCGACTATTACGAAGTGCTGAGCGTCACGCGCACCTGCACGACGGACGAGATCAAGCGCTCCTACCGCAAGCTGGCGGTGAAATTCCATCCGGATAAAAATCCGGACGACGCGTCGGCCGAGGAACGCTTCAAGGAACTGGGTGAAGCCTACGACGTCCTGATGGATGAGGAGAAACGCGCGGCTTACGATCGCTACGGGCACGCGGCCTTTGCGCAGGGCTCCGCGGGGCGTGGCGGTTTCCACGATCCATTCGATATCTTCCGCGAGGTCTTCAGCGGCGCGGCCGGCGGCGGCGGCGGGATTTTCGAGACGTTCTTCGGCGGCGGCGCCAGCGTCGACCGCGATGGGCGCCAGCGCGGTTCCGATCTGCGCTACGACATGCAGATTACGCTCGAAGAAGCAGCCTTCGGCGTTGAGAAAGAAATCGAAGTCCGGAAGCTCGACGCCTGTGCGAAGTGCGAAGGGCGCGGCGCGGAGCCGGGCTCGCGCACGGTTAATTGCCCCACTTGCGGCGGCCGCGGTCAGGTCATCAGCTCGCGTGGTTTTTTCCAAGTTTCCCAGACCTGCCCGCGTTGCCGCGGCGCCGGCCAGATCGTCGAAAAGCCATGCAGCGTCTGCGAGGGCGAAGGCCGGGTCGAGAACCTAAGCCGGATCAAGCTCAAGATCCCCGCCGGCATCGCGGAAGGCTCACGCCTCCGCTCTTCGCGCAATGGCGAGGCCGGCATCCGCGGCGGCGCGCCGGGCGATCTCTACGTGGTCATCCATGTCAAAGAACACGAGGTCTTCCAGCGCGAGGAAGACAACCTTTACTGCGATCTGCCGGTGCCCTTCACCCTCGCCGCGCTCGGTGGCGAAGTCGCTATCCCGACGCTCGAAGGCAAAGCGAATCTGAAGGTGCCGGCCGGCACCCAGAGCGGCCAGACTTTCAAGCTGCGCGACAAGGGCATCATGAACGTGAACGGCCGCGACCGCGGCGATCTCTTTGCCCGCCTCATCGTGGAAGTGCCGAGCGCCCTCAACGCTGAGCAGCGTCAAAAGCTTGAAGAATTTGCCGAGCTCTGCGGCGAAGAAAACACGCCGCTGCACCGCAGCTTCTTCGCGCGGGCGAAGGATTTCTTTCGTTAGGCACAAGCCGCCTCTCTTGACGCTCCATGGCGGGCGTCGCATCCTCATCCCATGGCGAGCGAAGTCGAGATTCCGCTCATGACCGTGGAGAATTACAAGATTCTCCCCGAGACTGGCCCGCGTTATCAACTGATCGAAGGCTGGCTCTACATGGCCCCTGCGCCCAACCGCTACCATCAAGACATCTCGCGTAACCTCGAGTACATCCTGCTCGATTATCTGGACGAGCATCCGATCGGGAAACTGTACGACGCGCCCTTCGATGTTTATCTCGACCTTCACGACGTCTTCCAGCCCGACATCCTCGTCGTCCTGAATGACAATCTCTCCATCCTGACTGACGCCGGAGCGGAAGGGGCGCCCGATTTCATTGTCGAAATTCTCTCGCCGCGCACGGCCAGACTCGATCAGCAGAACAAAAAAGGCGTCTACGCCCGCTGCGGCGTGCGCGAGCTCTGGATCATCGCGCCGGAGACGCGAACCATCGAAGTCTATCTGCTTGAGCAGGACGCCGATAAACCCGCTGCCATCCACGGCGCGGATGCCGTCTTCGCATCAGACCTCTTTCCCGGGTTGAAATTCGAGGCCGCCGCGATTTTCGCGCAGTAGCGAGAGCGGGTCAGCCACAGCTTGCGCAGATCCACGCAGCTTTTCAGCGGCTGTCGTCGCCAGCCTTCCTCTCCGAAATCTGCGTAATCTTTCGATGGCCATGCATCGTTTCTACCTGCCGCCCGCCGAGTGGACCGCCGACGCGCTCACCTTGCGCGAGGCGGAAGCGCATCATGCGCGCAATGTCCTGCGGCTCCAACCGGGCGACAAAGCCGTCGTCTTCGACGGACGCGGACACGAAGCGACCGGGGAAATTGTCTCGTTAGGCCAGCGCGCGGTCGAGTTGCGAAAGCTGCACGAAAACACGACCGCTCCGCTCCGCTGCCGCATCACCCTCGGGCAGGCCATTCCGAAGGGGAAAAACATGGACCTGATCGTGCAGAAGGCCGTCGAGATCGGCGCGGCCGAGATCGTGCCGATCATGTCCGATCGCACCATCGTGCGGCTCGATGAAGCGGAAGCCGCGCAGAAGCAGGCGAAGTGGAAGACAATCGCGATCGAAGCCGCCAAGCAATGCGGCCAAAACTGGCTCCCGCAGGTCGAGACGCCGCGCACTCTCCCGCAATTTTTTCAGGCGCGGCCGCCTTTCGATCTGCTCCTCATCGGGTCGCTTCAGTCCGATGCGATCCATTTGAAAAAGATTCTCGGCGAGTTTCGCGAGCGTGGCGCGCGGCCGGCGAGCGTCCTCATGCTCATCGGTCCGGAAGGCGACTTCACGCCCGCAGAATTGAATCTCGCTCGCGCCCATGGCTGCCGCCCGATCACGCTTGGGCCGATCATCCTCCGTGTAGAGACGGCGGCGATCTACTGCCTGAGCGTTCTCTCCTACGAGCTGCTTTAGCGTTTCCGGAAAAAGAAAAAAGCCACGCACCGGAATCCGATGCGTGGCTTTCGAAGGCCGTTGGCGTGGGCTGCTTGACCAGCGGCTGCGGTTTGCACCGTCCGCACGAATTTGGAGCCCAACGCCGAGTAGCTTTTAAATTTTCGGGAGAACCTAGCCGCGGATCAAATCCCGCAGCGGACGCGCAGTTTCGTCAAACTGCGGGATGAAGCAAGCAAAAAGATTCGCTCCGCTAAAATCTTTGTGCGAGCTAGCCCACAACGGAGCGCGGGTTTGCTTTCCCGAAGTCCGCTCGTTACCACTCGGGGATGATTGTCAGTGTGGCGCGAGATGGAGAACTCGTCGGCGAATTCGAGGCCGAGAGTCTGCGCGCCCGCGCGCGGCGCGGCGAGGTGCAGCCGACCGATTACTACTGGCGCGAAGGGATGGAGAACTGGGAGTATCTCGGCGATTACCTCGGCGAAGAGACCTGGCGACCCCCTCCTCGCCCGGCAGCGCCCATCCCTGTGATTCCGCGCGCTCTGCCGGCGGCGCTAGCGGAAGAGGACTCGGCCTCGGACACACCACCTTCGCGCGTGCCGCGAGTGGTCATCGCCGTGCTCCTCGCGCTGATTTTTCTCGCGATCGTTCTTAATCTCATCCGTCGGCCGGAGCCTGCGCCGGTCACTTCCGCGCCCGCGCCGACCGACGTCATTCGGACGAACATGAGCGCGCGCGACCGGGCCGTGTCGGACTTGATGCACAATGTCGAGCGCCTGCCGACCGCCGCGAAACCGCCTGGCTTTATCTACTACAGCGGCCTCGACGCGAAGACTTCCGCCGCTCCGGAGCCCCTCGTTGCCGTCATCCGCGGCTCAGAGAACGTGGTCAATCCGCTGACGCGTGATCTCACCGTGCGAGCGGATTTCACCGTCCGCGCCGAATACCACGACGGCCAGTGGCTCTTCCGCCAATACGAAGAAATGCGGAACGATCTCGTGCAGCAGACCTCCACGCCGCTGACCCGCGACGACACGGACGCGATTCCACCCGCAATCGTCTCGCTCCTCGGCTTGCAGAGTTCATCTGAGTGATCGCAGCCGCGACGAACGCTACGCCGTTGCCCCGCAAATTTTCCGTGCATATCGCGTCGGAGCGGCGATCAAATGCCCGTTCGTTTCCTTCAAGATGACCTCAGTAATCAGCGTAGCGCGTGACGGAGAAGTGATCGGGGAATTTGACCGCGAGACACTGGCCGAGCGCGCACAATCCGGCGATCTGCGCGGGGATGATTGGTTCTGGCGCGAGGGCATGACCGATTGGCAGCTTCTCAGCCAGATCCTTGGCCCGGACGATTTCGCCAAGCCGGAGCCGATTCCCTCGGTTCCGCTATCCCGGCGCGCCATTATCATCGCTGCGGTGAGCGTGGTCGCGGCGCTCCTCGTTGTAGGCTTGGTCTTACGGCTGTGGCTGGCCTCGACCCCCGGCGGCAACGGCAGCATCTCTCCTGTCACCATCCCGCATTTCGCCGATGCCATTCGCACCGATGCCAATATGCGCGATGCAGCCATTTCCATCTTGGTGAACAAACTCGAGCGCCTTCCTGTAATCGCGAACCCACCGAACAGCGTTTATTACAGCGACTTGAACGTGGTCACCTCTAAGCCGCCGGAAACGCTCTCGGCCGTTATTCGCGGTTCTGAAAACGTTGTCCGTCCGGACACGCACGAACTGACCGTGCGCGCGGACTTCACCGTCCAGGCCGAATACCGCGAGCAGCGCTGGATCTTCCGCTCCTACGAGGAGACGCGGCGTGACCTCCTGCAACAGACCTCTACCACCCTCACCCGGGACGACCAATATCCCGTCCCCCCAGCGATCGTGACCCTCATGGGGTTACAAAATTAGGGCAATCAAGGATCACCGAAGCGCATCGCCGCCTAGACATCGAAGGTTCTTCAATCGTGAGCAGAAAGCGCTTTAAATTATAAAAGTCTAAGAAAAATCTTGTCACTCCGGGAGGACTCTGAAAAAGTCGCGACGGTAGACCATCTTTCTGCATCAGCCGTTCCGCATAAAATGAATAAATTCAGCAACTTAGCTTCCTCTGTCGTAATTCTTACTGTGGCGTGGATCGCGCCGGTTCTCAGTGTGAATGCGCAAAACACGTTCATCCAGACCGCCACCCCGGCGAGTTGGGGCGTGGCAGCAAACTGGGATACCAACACGGTTCCGAGCGGCATCGATGTATCGGTCCTGTTCAATACTCCGATTGTAAACCAGACCGTGACTCTCGATGGCGCACGAACTGTGGGTGCGATGAGCATCACGAACAATTCGGCATTCACTTTCTTGCTTTCGAACGGCACTGGCGGCTCGTTGATTTTTGATACCTCAGGCGCGAATGCGACGCTAACGGTCGGCGGCACGGGAACCGCCGTAAGTACGATCAGTGCGACCACGATCCTCAACAAGACCCTCGATGTCACCGTCAACAACACCGCGCCGACGAGCACTTCTGGAGCTATCACGTTGACAGGGGGAATTAGTGGCGTGGGCGGTCTGA
>JBKJNW010000184.1:0-13807 GCA_046593335.1 Chthoniobacterales bacterium
TCGCGAGCGCAAGCGTGGTCGGGAAAACTCTGCTCGCGAGCGCGGCGGCCAGCAGTTCGGCCCGCGGCTCGTCGGCATTTTCCTGGAAAACGCGCGCCAATTTTGCCGGCGCGATCTTCTGCAACAAAGCCGCCGCCCCTTGGCCGCGTGACGAATTCATCCGCATGTCGAGCGGGCCGTCTTGTTTCATGGAGAACCCGCGCGAAGGGTTGTCCAATTGCATGGAGGAGACACCGAGATCGGCCAGGATGACGTCCGCGCCGGCGAGTTGCGCCCGGGCCAGGACCTGGGGCAGGCCGGCGAAGTTGCTCCGCCAGGCGCAGAATTGTTCGGGACCGTAGCCTAACGAGCGGAGGCGCTCCTCGGTCTGCGGCAATTCGAGCGGATCGACATCGAGCCCGAACAAAAGCCCGCCTGGGTTTATGCGCTCAAGAATTTCCTGCGCGTGTCCGCCGTGGCCGAGCGTGCAATCGACCGCCACCTCACCGGGGCGCGGCGCCAGCACTTCCAGGATTTCCGCCACCATGATGGGACGATGGCTGCCGGCCGGAGTTTTGCCGGAGGCGAGCACTTTCGCAACGGTCTCCACGTAACGCTGCGGATCGTGCTCTTTGTATTTCTCCTCAAAGCGGCGCGGATTTTTGCCCCGATAACGCGGACGGCGCGGCGGTCGCGTCGGGATCGATGCGTCGTCGCTCATTGGCTTATTTCGCACAAGGCGATGGCGCGGGCCAGCGGTGCATCGACGCAGGCGACTTCCCGCCAACGCTCGTTCGCTTTGCTAGCTTGCGCCGCGTGCCGAAAAATCGACTCGAAGCCTTCAGCGACGGCGTTATCGCCATCAACATCACCATCATGGTGCTGGAACTAAAGGTGCCGCACGGCGCCGGCTTCGCTGCGCTACGACCGCTGCTGCCCGTTTTCCTCAGCTATGTCCTGAGCTTCATCTACCTCGGCATTTATTGGAATAATCACCACCACCTCCTGCACTGCGCGCCGCGGATCAACGGCGCGATCATGTGGCCAATCTGCACCTTCTCTTCTGGCTTTCGCTCTTTCCGTTCGTCACTGGTTGGGCCGGCGAAAACCATTTCTCCGCCTTGCCTTCCGCTGTTTACGGCGCGGTCCTGCTCCTCGCCGCGATCGCTTATTACATTCTGCAAAATCTCATTCTCGCTCAGATCGATCCGCGCTCCCCGCTGCTTGCTTCCTTCAGGCACGACTTCAAGGGAAAGCTGTCGCCCGTTCTCTACGCCGCGGGCATTGCCGCTTCCTTCCTCGTCCCCTGGATCGCGGCGGCGATTTACGTCTTCGTCGCGCTCTGGTGGCTCATCCCGGATCGCCGCATCGAGCGCATCGTGGCCGGACACCACGCCCAAGCCCCTAGCCCGTTCGGGCATTTTGCGAACGGATGAATCCGATTCCTCGGCGAGAACGAATCCACCGCTACAACCATGGATTCGATCAACAAAAATCAGCCGGAAGAAAACCACGAAGACCTGCGCGGCCGGAAGGCGGTGATCAAAATCAAGGAACTGGTAGAGAAGGCGCAGACCTGTTTTTTCTGCACTGCGACCGCGAGCGGTGAATCGACCCGGGGCGCGCCCGATGAGTGTGCAACAGGTGGATGACGAGGGAATCTCTGGTTCTTGAGCGCGGACGATAGCCACAAGAATGAAGACTTGGCCAGCGATTCCGCGGTGAAGTTGTTTTTCCAGGGCTCCGCGCATTCCGATTTTCTCATGCTCAGCGGCCGCGCCACCGTCTCGCGCGACAAGGCGAAGATCAAAGAGCTCTGGGAGCCGATCGTGAAGGCCTGGTTCACCAAGGGGGTGGACGATCCGCGCATTACCGTGATCAAGGTCCAGCCTAACGACGGTTACTACTGGGACACGAAACACAACATGGCGGTGGCGGGGATCAACATGATGATCGGCGCCGCCATTGGGGTGACACTGGACGACTCGATCGAGGGCACGGTCCGCGTCTGACGAGTCGGATGTCTAGGCGTCTGGATTCTGCAGGAGATGTTGAATCGCGGCCCGGACCATGAACTCTGGCTGGGCGCCGGAAAGACTGCGCGCGGCCAAGAGCGGTTCGTCGTCCCGCCGCAGGAGCATGGCCGGGACGCCGGAAACACCCAGTTCCTGCGATAACTCCTCATCCGCCAGAACCCGGGGGCGGAATTCCCCGCTCGTTAGGGCACTCTCCAGCGCGGACCGCTCGAGCCCGCACTTTTCGCCGAGCTCGAGCAGGGTCTCCATCTCACCGATATCGCGTCCCTCCTCGAAGAAGGCTCGAAAGATGGCGGCATGCATTGCGTCAAACCTCCCCTGCTCGCGCGCGAACTCCGCCGCTTCGAGCGCGAGCCGGCTGCGCGGCTGCACGGGCGGAAGTTTCAGGGTCATGCCGCGTTCCCGCGCCATCGGATAAACGGCGCGGTCCCAGATATCGACCAAGTAGTCGCCGTGAGGCGGAAGCGTCGGGACCGGCTCTGGCCGCAACTCAAATGCGCGCCAGCGCACAGTGAGCTGCTCGCCAAACTCCTCCCGCATCCGGTTCAGGATCGGCTCTTCGAGATAGCAAAACGGGCAGACGTAATCGCTCCAGACATCGAGCTGTAACGGCATGTAAAACAGGCGTCGCAAACGATTGCGAAAACGCCGCGTCGTCCGCGGTTTAAGGATTCGGCGTCGGCGTTTCGCCCGGCATATTCACGTCGACATCCGGCACCGTGACCTTTTCCTTTTCCATCGTCACTTTCGGCACCGTCACTTCCTTCTCTTGCTTCTTCACGTTCACGTCTGCAGTCTCAACGTCGTATTTCGGAGCCTGGCCGCCTTTCACACTCACATCCACATCCGGCGCCTTGGCATCCTGGGTCTTTTTCACTTCGCATCCGGCGAAGGGAAAGAGTAACGCGGCGGCGGCGAGACAGCCGAGGATCGAAATAACAGGAGTCTTAAAGGTTTGAGTGCTCATGCAGTTAAGATCGAATCTCAACCCAATGGCGGACCTGTAGGCTGCAAAGTTGTACCATCGTCACCGGGACGAATCTCGGCTCGCATCGCGCGCGCTTTCATTTATCCATAGCGCATGGCCATCCGCATTCTCGTTACCGGCGGGACCTTTGATAAGGAGTACAACGAACGCACCGGAGAACTCTTTTTCAAAGACACGCATCTCGCCGAGATGCTCCAGCGCGGCCGTTCGCGGGTCGCGGTCTCGATTCGCACGGTCATGATGATTGACAGCCTGGAAATGAGCGAGGCCGATCGCGCGCTGATCGTGCAGAATTGCGCCCAGGCTGAGGAAGACCAGATCGTCGTCACGCACGGGACGGATACGATGACCGAGACAGCCGCTGCAATCGCACGGGCGGTGAAGGACAAAACGGTCGTCCTCACGGGCGCGATGATTCCGTGGGCTTTCGGTAGCTCCGACGGGCTCTTCAATCTCGGCAGTGCGCTCTCCTTTGTGCAGGTCCTTCCAGCGGGAGTTTACATTGCGATGAACGGCAAATGGTTCCCCTGGGATCGCTGCCGCAAGAATCGCGAGCGGGGCGAGTTCGAGGAAATCAGTTAGGCGTTGAGGGCTCGGGATCCGCAGTATCTTTCGCCGGCGGATAAACGTCCCCCTTTTTTTCCTTTCCCCTCGGTGCGTTTTCATTTTCTAATTCGTCGTGCTCCCGCCTAACGAGCCGAGAAAAAACGGGCGAGGTTTTCCTTGGAAAGGTTGGCTGCTGCTCGTGGCCCTGGTCGGGTTCGCGATTTTCCGGTCCTGGTTCGGGACGCGGCTCGATAGTTTCACGATCGACGAGCCGTATCATCTCGTCGCCGGGACTTCCTACGTCCGCACGGGTGACTTCCGTTTGAACCCCGAGCATCCGCCATTGATGAAGCTCTGGCTCGGCGCGTGGACGGCGGAGAGTTTCAAGTTGCGCCCGTTTCGACCGCTGAACGAAAAAGTCGAGGAGCGCGACTTCACCGAAGAGACCGTCTTTTACGATAACGACGCGACCGCCGCGCAGGCGCGCACGCGGGCCAGCCTCTGGGCGTTGCATGCTTTATTGCTCCTCGCGCTCGGCGCGCTCGTCTGGCGCGCGGCGGGATTGGCCTGGGCGGCCGGCGTGCTCGGCTTCATCGCGCTCGAGCCGACGATGATGGCGCACGCGCCCGTCGCGATGACCGACCTGCCGCTCTCGCTCACGCTGCTCGTCACTGCGGCGGCGGGGGCGCTCGCTTTTACGTCGTGGCGCTGGCGCTGGATTTTAGTGCTCGGGCTGGCCATCGGATTCACTCTCGGCGCGAAGCATTCGGCTTTGCCGGGATTGTTAGGCATCGGAGTCGTCGGCGTCGTGGCGGCGGTTTGGTCGAGTGGACGCGATCGCTGGGTCCGCCTCGGAAAATTGGCGGCGGCGGGAATGGTCGGCTGGGCTTTGCTTTGGTCGCAGTATGCCGGTCACTTCCATGCCGCGCGCGATGGGAGCGATCCTTTCAATCGTCCGCTCGCGCAGAAAATCGGAGATCTGCACGGCCTGCCCCGGACCGCGATCGCGCTGGCCGACCAATGGCGGATCTTTCCGCGCGCTTATCTTTGGGGTCTGGCCGATACGGTTCGCACCGGCGTGGAAGGACGCGAACTGCGCACGCTCTTTTTCGGACGCTGGTTCACAGGACGCGCGCCGTTCTATTTTTGGCCGGGGCTGATTGCGTCCAAGGTTCCGCTTTTTCTCCTCCTCCTCTCCTCGTTAGGCGTCGCGGCGCTCTGGCGCGCGCCGCTCTCACGCGAGATGCGCGCCCTGCTTTTCTGCACGGGCGCATTTGCCGTTACGCACCTGCTTGCGCTCATTTCTTCGCAGGGCACTTGGGGCGGAATTCGTCACGCACTCCCCATCGTTGGGTCGCTCTCCATTCTGGCTGGCGCCGCGCTCTGGCGCGCCACGCAACTGCGCAGCCGCGCGCTTGGCGTCGCCTGCGCGGCCTGCCTCGGGCTCGCGCTCGTGACCACGATTCGCGAGCCGCGTCTGTGGGAATACAGCAACGCGCTCGTCGGCGGAAGCGAAGGCGCCTACCGAAATTTCCGGAACGAAGGCCAGGATCTGGGGCAGCGTTACGCTGAATTCAAGACGATTTACGACCGCGTGATCAAGCCGACGGGCCAGCCGGTTTACAGCGGGGATTACTGGGCGTTTATCGAAGAGCAAGCCCGGGCCGATCACATCAGCTACGCGAGATTCTGCGAAAGGCTCGACGACACGAACACCGCCGCTGTTTACGATGGCTATTTTCTGGTCAGCACGAGCGGTTTGATCCCTGTCCCGCATGAACACTGGGACCCCGCGGTTTATAGCGGTCTCGCACGAGTGGCGCGCCTTGGAAATCTTGTCGTCCTGCGCGGTCGCTGGATCGCTCCCGAGCAACGAGCCTACAACCTGCGAGGCAAAGTGATCGAAGCGATCTACAAAGATCCCAAGCCCGATTGGAACCTGCTCGCGAATAAACTCGCGGAAGTGCAAAAGGCGATCCCCTGGAGTTCCGCCACCGCGATCCTGCACGGCAACGCCTGTCTCAAAGCCAACCGCGCCGCGGACGCGATCGCCGCCTACGAACACGCTCTGCACGAGATGGATCCGGCCGATCCGCAACGGACCGACATCGCACGCCAGCTTGCCCGCCTCCGCGCTGGCGAGTCGTTAGGCACGATCGAGCCACTCCCGAGCAAATTGCTCGAGTAAGTCCTTCACCGATCCGGCTGCAGCTTCCAGACTGCGCTCCCCTGCCCGTCCGACGCGATCGTGACGCTGATCTGATACTGCCGTGCGAGGCCGCCGATCGTTTCAAAAGTCTGGCCGTCGAGGGTCATCGGTTTTTTCACGCCGTAATATTCGTGCCGCTGCAAAACGAGCACGTTGGGTTTCTGCCAGCGAACTGGTTCGGTGTAGATGTGACCGGCGACCGCGCCCTTCAGCTCCGGATCGCATTCCTACCCCGGCGCTTTGCCTAACGAGACCTCGACCCGCGCGAAACGATCACCGGCGAGCTGATAGATGGCCGTTTGCCTGCGCTGCACCGGCGGGCGCGGATCGCTGAACAAGTGGCCCGGCTGCTCCGGCAGATCGATCGAGAGACAGGCGACGCGATTCGAGTCCGGCGACCAGAGCGCTTCGCCTTCGCGGTCGGCGCCGGTGCCGATATCGTCCGGGGTCAGGTCGCAAAGACGCGGGCGGTTTTCTTCTCGATCAATTCGGCGCGCTCCACTTTCGAGCCGCGCAACTCGAACTGGCTGCTGAAGGTTTTGCGGATGGCATAGAGGTCGTTAGGCGAAAACCACGCCACGATCTCCCGCGGAAGAGGAGCCGCGCGCTCGCCGGAAATTCACGGCTGAATTTCAGCGTCTCGGCCGGCATGATCCCGCCGCCCAGGATCAGGTTTCGCACCATCATCCGGTAGGCGACGGGTTGCGTACCAAGAAATGTCGCAAATTTCTCGTCGCCGAGCAGGTGATAAACCACGGTCGGCATGCCTGCGATGCTCTCCGCCGCTGCTCCATCGGCATCCTGCGCGATCTCGAAGAATTTCTTCAGCGCCTTGAAATCGCCGCGCGCGGCGCGCCGGTGTCGCGCGCATAACGAAAGCCGCGGCCGCGCGCGAAGTCATCGATCTCCGATGGCCCGCCCGGATCTTTTTCGCTCGAGGGAAGATCCTTCTCGGTGAAGTGCAGGCTTTCGGAAACCGTGGCTGAGCTACCCTCTGGGGCCTGCGCCGGCGCGAGGGGCACCGTCCCTGCGACCGCCAACGCGAGCGACAGGATTTGCCATGTTGCTCGGCCCGCTGTCCGGTCTCGGCTGTTCCCCATCCGGGCAGAGTGGCGGGAGCGAGGCCGCCACTCAAGCACGGCTTTCCCGAGGGCTTTGGAAATGCGTGAGCGGCTCCTGGATTCGCGCTATCTTCCCATCCGCCGATGCCTGCCTTCACCAACCTTGCCGCCTACCAGTTTGCCTCGTTAGGCGATTTGCCCGCCCTCCAGGCCGAGCTGCGGCAGCTCTGCCGCGAGGCCGGGATGCGCGGCACCATTCTCCTTAGCCCGGAAGGAATAAATCTCGTCGTCGCCGCCGCGCGCGAGGCCTGTGCCCGGCTGCTCGTGAGGCTGAGAGCGCTGCCGGCGCTGGCGGACCTGCGCGTGAAAGAGAGCTTGAGCGAGGCGCAGCCGTTTAACCGCATGCTGGTGAAGATTAAAAAGGAGATCATCGCCTGCGGGGTCGAGGGGATCGATCCGGCCCGTCGGCCCGCCCCGCGCCTCGCGCCTCGCCAGCTCAAAGAGTGGCTCGATGAGGGCCGCGCCGTCACCCTCCTCGATGCCCGCAATGCCTACGAGGTGAAGCTCGGCACCTTCAGCGGGGCGCACACCCTGGGTCTCGATCATTTCCGCCAGTTCCTGGTCGCGGCGCGCGCTCTGCCTAACGAGATGAAGTCGGGCCCGGTCGTGACCTTCTGCACCGGTGGCATCCGCTGTGAGAAAGCGGCTCCGCTCCTCGAACTGGCGGGCTTCCGTGACGTTTTCCAGCTCGACGGCGGCATCCTCGGCTACTTCGAGCAATGCGGCGATGCGCATTACGAAGGCGATTGTTTTGTTTTCGACAAACGCGTCGCCCTCGACGCTTCTCTGCGCGAGACCGGCGCCGCGCTTTGTTTCGTCTGCCAGATGCCGCTCACGGCCGCCGAACAGAAAGACGCCCGCTACGTCGAGTCCGTCTCCTGCCCGCACTGCCACGGTTGAATCCGTTAGGCAGCTGATTCTTCGATTATCTCCGGCGAAAGGCGCCGGTCTTTTTTGCCGGGCAGATCCTGCGTGATTGGGTAAAGTTTCGGCATGAGCTTCCTCCATCTCGAAGAGCTGCCTTTTGCCGGAATGTCGCATGAGTTTGTCGGCGAAAATCAGGGCGCGCCGTTCTCGGCTTTTATCGTCACCGCCAAGCCCGGGCAAGGTCCGCCCTTGCATTCGCATCCCTACGTTGAGGTGGCGTTTGTAATCGAAGGCACCGCCATGATCACCCTGGGAGAAGAAGAGCGGGAAGTGAAAGCCGGCGGCATCGCCGTCATCCCGGCCAACACACCGCATCGCTTCGTGAACAGTGGCGACACGCCCCTGCGCCAGATCGACATTCACGCCAGCCCGCAGTTCATTCAGAAGGATCTCGCTTGAGCCGTCCCGCGGCGGATTCCGTTGAGCCGGGGGATATTGCCTCCGCCCCGCAACGACGATTCTGAGGCGTTCGCATCGAATCCGCTATGTCTAGCTGCCGATGAAGGAAGAGATGACCGATACTCACTCCAAGGCGCTGCGGATCAACCTCGACCCGCGGTGGTATGGAACTTTCGCGGAAATCGGTGCCGGCCAGGAAGTGGTGCGTTGGTTTTTCCGCGTCGGCGGAGCGGCCGGAACGATCGCCAAGAGCATCTCGGCCTACGACATGAAGGTAAGCGATGCGATTTACGGGCGGGCCGAACGCTACGTTTCGCGCGGCCGCCTCCAGGCGATGCTCGACCGCGAATTCAAGCTCGATATCGATCGCCTCGGACCGGACCGCGGCGATAACACTTCCTTCTTTGCTTTTGCCGACACGGTGGTGGCGCGGAGTTATCGCGGCGGAAACGAATGCCACGGCTGGATGGGCATCAAATTCCAGAGCCGATTCAACGACGAGCCGAGCCAGATCGTGATGCATGTCCGCATGCTTGATACGGAGGCGTCGCTCCAACAGGAGGCGCTCGGCATCGTGGGAGTAAATCTTTGTTATGGCGCGTTTTTCCTGAACCATGTGCCGGAAGACTTGGTCGAGTCGCTTCTCGATAAACTCACTACCGGCCGGATTGAGATCGACCTGCTCGAATTCCGCGGGATCGAGTTCCGGAATGTCGATAACCGCGTCATGGCTCTCAAACTGGTCCAGCTCGGGTTGAGCGGTGCCGCGATGTTCGGACCGGACGGTGAAGTGCTGCAACCCTCCGACGTCCTGCGCAAGAAAGCGGTGTTGGTGGAACGCGGAAGTTTCCGTCCCACTACCCACGTCAATCTCAACATGCTGGAGTGCGCCCTGACGAAGTTCAAGGAAGACCCCGCCGTGGCCGACAAACCCGTCCTGCCCGTGATGGAATTGACGATGCGCAATCTTCTCGCCGGCGGGACGGAAGTAGATCGACGCGATTTCCTGGCCCGGGCGGAGTTACTCGCGGCCTGCGGCATGACCGTCCTGATCTCGGATTACTTCGAATATTACCGCCTCGTCGCCTATCTTTCGGCGCGGACGACGGAACGGATCGGCATCGTCCTCGGAGTGCCGAGCGTTCACGAGTTATTCGAAGAGAAATACTATGCGCAGCTCCCAGGCGGCACCCTGGAGAGTTTTGGCCGGCTCTTTAAGCACGACCTCAAGGTCTATGTCTACCCGCTTCGCGGCCAGAATGGCGACGCGCTCGAGACCGTCCACACCATCAAGGTGGATCCCCAGTTACAACCGCTCTTCGACTATCTCGTCGGCCGCGGTAGTTTTGTGCAGCTGGATAACTTTAATCCTGACTATCTTTCCATCTTCTCGCGCGACGTCCTCAAGCGGATCGCCAGCCAGGACGAAGGCTGGGCTGAAATGGTCCCGGCTCAGGTCGCGGACATCATCCGTCAGCGCGGCTTCTTCGGTTACAAGGCGAAAGAGTAATTGGGGCGGCGCCGCGTGATCGCTTCGGCGGACTAGCCGGGGAGTGTAAACGAGACCGTCTCGTTCGCGGCGCGATGATTCGACCAGAAATTTTCGCCGTCAAAGGCGAGGGAGCGCGAGGCAAAAGGGACGCTGGCGAGATCTTCTACCTCTGGTCTCTCCGCTGCCAGATCGAGGCGCGCGATGCGCCATTCTTCGGCCTTGCCGGGAGCGTCTTTGTTCTCCTTGCCGCGCAAGACGTAGAGCTTTCCATCGGCAAAGGTGTGACCGCAGATCTCCGCCCCGACATTGATCGTGCGCGAGATTTTCCCGCGATCGTCGACCTTGTGGATGTCGCCTTTGTACCACTGGCTCAGGTAAAGATGTTCACCATCGAAACTAAGATAGGAGCCAGCAAACTCGGGACAGGCGAAGAGCCTAACGAAGCCGTCAGCTTGCGTGTAGCGGTAGATATGGCGATCGTCGTTTAACCCTTTCCCGATCGTGAGTCGCAAGCCGTCGTTAGTCATGGCCGCTCCCCAAACAATCCCCGGGGGATCGATTTCCTCGGCAATCTTCATTTCGGAGCGCTCGAGTCGGTAGAGTGTTCCGAGATCGCGCGAACTAAGCCAAAGCTGATTCCCATCCCAAGCCAGCGCTTGCGGCGTTACCGTCGGCGTCGGGTATCGTTGCACCTCCTTGATTTGCTGCATACCGTTTAGCTTAGCACGCTCCCGCTTGACGCGAAAAATTCGCGTTACTTCTTATCCGCCCGCGGCGCGATCAGCCGGTCAAGCGAGGCTTTGCCGCCGCCGCAGATGAGCACGATGAGCGCGAGGGCCAGCCCAAGGAGGTGATACTCAAAGCCTTCGCCCGCTTGCTTGCCCGACCAGTTCATGAAGAAACCATTTGCGGCATGCGCCATAAAGATGGCGCCGACGAGCATGGCGCCAATGCCGAAGGCCGCCAGCCGGCTGAGCAGCCCAACGATCAGTCCTAACGAACCGGCGAACTCCGCCAGGATAACGAGGAAGGCGACGACAGCTTGGAGATGCATTCCCTCGGTGAAACCAGTCATCGACGCGCTGAAACCGCGGCCGCCGAACCAGCCAAGCATCTTTTGCGCGCCGTGTGGGAACATGACGACGCCGAGCATCACCCGCGCAATGAGCGGCCCAGCGCTGTTGTTAGTCTGGAACAGGAATTTTTTCATGGCGATTCGTTAGGATAGATTATGACCAGAATTGCTTACTGGTAAATCAGCTTTCCTTCAATCTATCGCGCCAGGCGATCGCTTCCAACTCCTACCCGGATGACGTCCGCCATCGGAACCACCGGACGTGTTTCGAAAGCAGACGCGACCATGTTTGATCATCGACCGCGCTCACTTCTCTGACAAGAGCTTGGCGCCGCGATTGACCTTGGCCGCGAGATTTGGGAGACAAATTAGATGCAACCGCAAGATTTGAAATCGGCGCTGGTCGGAGACTGGCAGGGTACAATGCAGCTCTTCATGGCTCCGCCGCCGGAGCCCGGCCTCGCTTCCGCGAGCAGGCTCACGGCGACGCCGATCGCCGGCGGCAGTTTTCTTCAGCTCAACTACGATTGGTCACACGACGGCGAGATCCAGACGAGCGTGCTCTTGTTTGGCTACAACGAGGAGCACGCGGCCAGCGCCGCCTGGGTCGACTCATTTCACATGAGCAGCAAGATCATGTTTTGCACCGGCACAGCCGCCGACGGGTCGGTCACCCTGCTCGGTTCCTACGAAGCGCCGCCCGGGCCGAACTGGGGTTGGCGCATTGTCATCCGATCGGGCTCGGCGAACGAGCTGCAGATCGTGATGCACAACATCTCACCGGAGGGTCAGGAAGATCTGGCGGTTCAGTCGGATTACACACGTCACTCGAAATTATGAAACCCTTTCTTAAAGCGGCGGCCATCCTAACGACCGCTCTGTCATTCGCCACGAACGCCCCAGCGAAAGTGGCCTCGCTGAGCGCTAACGGATTTGTCGTCACGCACGAGGCCGACGCCGCGGCCTCGACCGGCAAACCTTGAGCCGAAGGCGCTGCTGACCGCGCTCGCTGGTTTTCGCTTCACCGCTGCCCGTTGCCGATCGTTTGATCAACGAATCGTGGCGCGAGCCGACCGCCGCTTGCGGGCAGATTGCTTCATCTAGTGCCAGGCAAAATTGCTGCGCGAGAGCACCCACAATAAAGCTAAGGCGGCGAGCAGCGGCAGGATGTTCGCCACTACGCTGATGACGCTAAGCGTAACCGAGCGTCCTTTGAGAAAGAAACAGACGGTCCCGAACGCCGCGCCGAGGCCCCAGGAGTCGAGGGCGATCGGACCGTCGATCGACATATCACGAAAGGGCCGGAGCACTTCGCCAAAAATAAGCGCGCCTAACGCGCAAAGGAGCAAAGCGGCGATGCCGAGGAAGTTCGGAATGGTTTTAATGCCCGGGACGGTAGTTGATTATTCTTCTGGTGCATCCCGCCTCTTTTGAGCTTTGGTCAACGAAATGAAATCGCTCACCGAACATCTGTGGTTTGAAGTGCCGGGCCGGCGCGGGTTCATCAACATCACGCCGAAGATCGAGGAACTCGTCAGCCAGAGCGGGGTGGCCGAGGGTCTGTGCCTGGTCAACGCCATGCACATCACCGCCTCGATCTTCATCAACGACGACGAGTCGGGCCTCCACCATGATTACGAAGTGTGGCTCGAGAAACTGGCGCCGCACGAGCCGACCGGCGCCTACCGCCACAATCGGACCGGCGAAGACAATGCTGACGCCCACCTCAAGCGCCAGATCATGGGCCGCGAAGTCGTCGTCGCGATCACCAAAAACAAGCTCGATCTCGGCCCGTGGGAACAAATTTTCTACGGCGAATTCGACGGCCGCCGCCGCAAGCGCGTGCTGGTGAAGATCATCGGGGAATAACCGTCTCCTCCAAGCCTGGACCGACGATGCCTTGTCGATAAACGTTCAAATTTAGACGCGACTCTGTTTCAATTCCGCGCGGCCATATTATACGTGACTCACGTATACCGCCGCAAAAGCGCCGCGAAAGACTGCTCGAAGATGTTATGCCCCTTAACGACCAAGCACCGCCCCGACAGCTTCCATCGCCAGATGCCTGGGCTCGGAGCGACCGTGTTCCCACTCTTGCAGGGTGCGCTTGGAAATCTTCAACTTCAGAGCAGCCTCGCTCTGCGAGAGATCGTTTTTCTTCCGCCAATCGTAAAGGCGTTCGCTCAAACTCCTCCGGAACGAAGCGGATGATCGCCGGCGCCCCCGAATGATCTTGCGTTTGGTTTGAAAGCTCATGGTTCTGGAAAGGAACGTATACGTGGTTCACGTATATCACAAGCTTCCTTTGACGAGGTGAATGCGTGGCGGCATTTGAAAAATGAACATACTTTCCGCGTGACTATACGTGGTCCACGTATAGTAAAAGCCTTTTTCTGAGGAGGACAAAAATGCGCAGGCCGGTTTTTGAAAACATCAAGCTTGTTCTCTGCGCAGCTATACGTGCTTCACGTATAACGCAATTTCAAACCCGGCGGAGTCGGTTCGTGACGTGATATACGTGGTTCCCGTATAGTACGGGTATCCTCTAGGATGTCAATGCCGGGGCGGAGTTTGAAGGCGCGGGCCTGCTCGCCTTCGGAGACCAGAAGGAACAGCCCGGCGCGGACTTGAACGCCGCTTGGTATCTGCGCAACGCCGAAATCTTCGCCAAGCTGACCTAGATCGCACAGCCCGGCGATCGGGTACCGGTCGTCTTCGGAGCGGGGCACGCCTTCTGGCTGCGCCATGTCGCGGAGCACGCGCCCGGGTTTAGTCTGGCCGAACCAAACGAGTTCCTCCGTTAGGCCGATGCTCCGCGAAGCTGGCAGATAGAACGCCCCCGGCATGCTCGTTCTCGCGCGCGCCGTGGCCATGCTTGGAGGCCTGAGCAGCACGCGACTTCCTGTCAATATTTGCACACTGGGGTTGCCCTGATTTGACGGACAGTGGGCTTGGGGTCAAAAACCCGGAGAGTCCACATGAAGACACAGATCAGAAAACCAGCTCTTGAGAGAACGAGCTACACCCAAGAGTAT
>JBKJNW010000122.1:0-12391 GCA_046593335.1 Chthoniobacterales bacterium
ACCGGACCTTTGGCGAGAATCCGATTGAGCATGTTGCTATCCGGGTAGCCCGTAATCACGACGATGGGCAGCTCGGGATCGACTTCTTTCGCCGTCTCATAGACATCGTCGGCCGGACCATCCGGTAGTTTGAGATCGAGAAAGAGGAGATCGAAATGTTGTTTCTCCAAAGCTGCGATCGCATCTTTCACGGTCCCCACCACTACACGGCTAAAGCCGATCTTCTTTAGGAACACTTTAAAGAGGTTCTGCAGGCTGACGTCATCGTCGACCACCAGGACCGTCGGTTGTCCGGAGCGGTCTTCCTTTAAAACATCTTTATCAAGAGAATCCTTTTTAATCCTCCACCGCCCGCCAATCTGAATCGCGGGCAGCTGGCCACGCTGAACCAGATAATAGACAGTCGGCAGCGGAATGCGGAGGTATTTCGCCGTCTCCTTGACCGTCAATAAGTTGTGCATGGTGGGGAGGTTGAGAAATTTAGGCATCGCTGGCAATACTTATTGCTAAGAATGAGCATTATAAATTTTATAATTAGTGTCAATCTCTGAGTTTCGCCCCTAGGCACGAATTTTCCCCGGGAGAGGACTGTCGCCAGCGCTCTTAAGCCAGATACTCCTCCCCGCACACGGTGCGGCAGACACGGGCGCAGCCGGAAAACCTGCGAGATCGTTGCTGGACAAGGGGGGGCCCGGGGTTCACTGTTCGCAACTTTATGAGCGCATTGTTTTTCAAACGGTTTTTGCAAAACCCGTTTCGAATCGCTTCCATCATCCCCAGTTCGAAGGCGCTCGTGGATCGTGTCGCGAGCAAAATCGATTTCAGCCAGGCCCGGACAATTGCCGAATACGGCCCCGGAGAAGGCGTCCACTCCCGCGAGCTGGCCGCGCGCATGAGCGCCGATTCACAGCTTTTTCTTTTCGAATTGGATCCGGCATTTTCGCGCGATCTGGAGCGGCAATTCGCCGACGATCCGCGCGTGCACGTGATCAATCGTGATTGCGCCAGCCTCTCCGAGGAGCTCGCCCGCCGCGGCATTGCGCAGTGCGATTACATCCTCTCCGGCATTCCCTTCAGCATTCTCGAGATCAAAAAGAAGCGCGCACTGCTCCAGGATACGTACGACGCGCTCCGGCCCGGCGGCGCCTTTATCATCTACCAGGTGACAAACGAACTTCGCCAGCACGCTACTTTCTTCGATCGGGCCGAATCGGAGTATTGCCTGCAAAACATTCCGCCCATGTTCATCACCGTCTTCCAGAAAGCGCAGACCCGGAACGGCCACGCCCGGCCCGCCACCGCCAGAATTCCCGTTCACCGCACGGCATGAGCGCCTGCAAGACTCGCGTGGAAAAGGATTCCATGGGCGAGATGTCCGTCCCGGAATCCGCCCTCTATGGCGCTTCGACTCAGCGCGCGGTCCTGAATTTCCCGGTCAGCGGCTGGCGTTTTTCGCGTCCTTTTATCCGCGCCCTTGGGCTTTTGAAATGGGCGGCTGCGCAAGCCAATCACGATCTCGGTTTGCTCGATGCCGAACGCAGCGCGCTCATCGTGCAGGCGGCGGAGGAGGTGGCGGAAGGCAAGCTCGACGAGCATTTCCCGCTCGACATTTTCCAGACCGGTTCCGGCACGAGCACGAACACGAACGCCAACGAAGTCATCTCCAATCGTTGCTGCCAGCTCGCGGGCAAGCCGATCGGCGCGCGCGAACCGGTGCACCCGAACGATCACGTCAACATGGGTCAGTCGAGCAACGACGTCATCCCGTCCGCCATTCACATCAGTGCGGCTGAGCAATTGAAGCATTGCCTCATCCCGGCGCTCGAGAAACTGGGCGACGCGCTGGCGGCGAAAGCGACGGAATTTCACGATGTGATCAAGATCGGCCGCACCCATCTGATGGATGCGACTCCCGTCCGGCTCGGCCAGGAATTTGGCGGCTACGCGCAGCAGGTCCGCTTCGGAAAACGGCGCGCCGAGCAGGCCATCGTCGCGCTCCAGGAACTCGCGCTCGGCGGTACCGCGGTCGGCACCGGCCTCAATCGCCATCTCGATTTCCCGGGCAAAGTCATGCGCCATCTCGAGCAACGAACCGGCATCGCCTTCCGCGAAGCCGAAGATCATTTTGAAGCCCAGGGCGCGAAAGACGGCGCGGTCGAAGCCAGCGGCCAGCTCAAGACGATCGCGGTCAGTCTCTTCAAAATCGCGAACGACCTCCGTCTCCTCAGCAGCGGCCCGCGCTGCGGCCTCGGCGAAATTCAACTCCCCGCCACTCAGCCCGGCAGCTCGATCATGCCCGGCAAAGTGAACCCGGTCATCTGCGAATCGGTCATGATGGTTTGCACCCAGGTCATCGGAGCCGACACCACCATCACCTGGGCGGGCGCAAACGGAAATCTGGACCTTAACGTCATGATGCCGGTCATCGCGCACAATCTCCTCTGCAGCATCCGCCTCATCGGCAATGCGGCGGACATGTTTGCCGAGAAATGCATCAGTGGCATCGTGGCTAACAAGGAGCGTTGTGCAGAATTGGTGGAGCTTTCGATGGCGATGGTAACGAGTCTGGCGCCGAAGATCGGCTACGATCGCGCGGCCGAGATTGCGAAAGAAAGCGTCAAGACCGGCAAAACCGTGCGCCAGCTTTGCCTCGAACAAAAAGTCCTGCCGGAAGCGGAACTAAAGGCCGCGCTCGATCCGGCCGCGATGACCGAGCCCGGCGGCGAAGGATCCGGCGGCGGTTGATTTTGTTCGGCGCTTTGTTTGCCTAACGAATGGCAGGCGAAGCCCGGCACGCGTAAATTTTTCCCATGGTCGCCAACGTTAACAGTCCGAATTTTTCGGGCGGAGCCAACATCGCGATCAAGTGCCCGTATCACACCTACGAGCAGACGATTGCCTTCTATCGCGACATCCTCGGTTTGCCGGTGATCGAGGAAGAAGCGGAAGGCTGCATCTTCCAGTTCGGCCCCGTCCGGCTCTGGATCGACCGCGTGCCAAACATAAGCCATCCCGATATCTGGCTCGAGCTGGAGACGAACGACACCGAGAGCGCGGCCGCTTATCTGAAGAATCACGGCGTCGCGCGGCGCGATGAAGTGGAACAGTTGCGGGAAGACTTCGACGGCTTTTGGATTTCCGACCCGGCCGGGATCGTTCATCTCGTCGTCGGCGACGAAGACTAGATCGTTAGGCGATCTCGAAGAGAAGATTCTCGAAGGTCGGCTGGAAAGCGCCGCCGCGGGTGGCGCCGATCGCGAAGCGCGGGCTGATCTCTGTTTGGGCGGCGCAAAAAATCTCGATGTCGCGCCGGCCGATTTTCTCCAGCTCCGCCCGCACCGTCCCGGCGGCCAACTCGGGCGAATTGCAATCCCGGCTGAGATGCCCGAGCACGACCCGGCCGATCTTACCCGAGACGAGCTGCCCGATGACCGCGGCGGCGGCGGCGTTGGAAAGATGACCGTGCCGCGATTGAATCCGCTGCTTCACCGGCCACGGCCGATGCGGATCGGCCTGCAGCATTTTTTCGTCGTGATTCGTCTCGATTACAAGCGTCTGCACCTCGCGCAGGCGCTCAATCGCAAGGCGGGTGGCGTGGCCGAGATCGGTGATGTAGCCGAGAGCACTCGCGCCGGCGTGGAAGGTGTAGCCGACCGGCTCAACCGCGTCGTGCGGAACGGGGAAACTCTCCACCGTGATATCGCAGATCGAAAAACTCGCCCCTGTGCGGAAAATGCGGAAATTGCGGTGTCCGCCTAACGAACCATGACGGATCGCTTCCGCGGTCAGGGCGTTGCAAAAAATGGGGATTTGGAATTTCCGGCAGAGCACTTCCAGGCCGCAGACATGGTCGCCGTGTTCATGGGTGAGGAGGACGCCGTCGAGTTCGTTAGGCGAGACTCCGCAGAGCTCGAGCCGGAGGAAGAGCTGGCGCGCACTCAAACCGCCGTCGACCAGAAGCCGACAATGATCGGTCGCGATCAGCGCGCTATTTCCGGCGCTGCCGCTGCCGAGCATGGTCAGACTAAACATTCCGGATTATTAACGAAGCGCGGCCGCGGGCACAAACGCAAACGGGCCGGAATCGCTCCGGCGCGAACAATTTTCGACAGCAGGCCCCGGCTCGAATAGGATTACCCTTGGAAATGGACGCGATTGACGTGGCCGGCCTCCGGCGAGAATACGAAACCCAAGGTTTGCGCCGGGCGGAGTTGCACCCCGACCCGTTCGAGCAATTCGCGACCTGGTTCTCGACCGCGGTCAACTCCGGTCTGCCGGATGCGAACGCGATCTCTCTCGCCACCGCCTCGACCGAAGGGAAACCGTCAGCCCGCATCGTCCTGCTCAAGGGCTTCGATTCGCGCGGGTTCGTTTTTTTCACCAACTACGAGAGCGGCAAGGGCCACGAACTCGCGGCGAACCCGGAAGCGGCGTTTGTCGCGTACTGGGAATCGCTGGAGCGCCAGATCCGGGTCGCCGGCAGGGTCGAAAAGACTTCGCGCGCGGAATCGGAAGCCTATTTTCACGATCGCCCCCGGGGCAGCCAGCTCGGCGCCTGGGTCTCGCGCCAGAGCGAGGTGATCGATGCGCGCCGCATCCTCGACGCGCGCCAGGCGGAAATGGAAGAACGTTTTGCCGGTGAGAAAGTGATTGAACTCCCGCCGCATTGGGGCGGCTACCGCATCGTTCCCGCGACGATCGAATTCTGGCAGGGCCGGGCCAATCGCCTGCACGACCGCTTTCGTTACACCCGGCAAAAAGACGATTCCTGGACAATAGATCGGCTCGCACCCTAATCGTTAGGCGACCGTGCGGACAGAGCGATTCTGTGCGGGCTAATTCCGATTCTTGAGTTGGTTAGGCTAAGAGGCCGTGCCTAACGATTACGAGTGGAAGCGGGACTTTCCGCTTCGTTCCCTTCGTCACCCCCGCCAAAGACGTAGGAGAAGATGCCGAAGACCTGGACGCGGGGCGAATCCTTCGTCAGGCCAAAGAGCGGCGCGATATCGAACCGCATATGCGCGGCCGGCTTGAAGGAAATATTAGGACCGATCCCGAACCGGTGAATCGGTGATCCGCGGGTGTCCTTAACGGTGAAGTTTTGATACTTCATCTCGAGCCCGGCCTTGAGCCGCTCGCGCGGCAGGAGGATCGGGGTTTGAAAGCTCTGGGCAAAACCCCACTCGCGTCCACGGTCGCCGGTATTTTCCTTCTCGAAAAAGGCATTGAACGCCCACTCGAAGCGACCGCCGAATTCCTGCGAAAGCAGGAGCCGGAATTCATAGGCGTCGGGGCGATCGGGCGGTCCACCCCCTGCTTCAGCTTCCTCCGGAGGCGGCGGCGGACCTTCTTCATGCAGGATCTTGCCTGTCCCAAATTTGTATTCGGCAAACAAAGTCGGGTTGAGCGGGATCTTGCCCCAGTCGGCCAGGGCCCAGCGGCCTTCGATGCTAAAAGAAGAATTTTCCGTGTCGCCGACGAAGCGTTCGATCCGGTTTTCGACCGCGATCCCAAAACGATAAGGCAGACCGACCTCGATCTCCTGCGAGAGAAGGTGATCGGGCGGCCCGTGGCGGAAGGCGTCGCCTTCATAAATCAGCGCCGCGTAGACGGAGCCAGGCGGAAGCACATAGGCGGTGGTGAGCGGAGAAAAGCGACTCCGCGAAAAAGCGCCGGGTGCGCCGTAAGCACCCGGAAGCTCGTCCCCAGTCACAACCATCGCGGCCTGAATCTCAGTCGTCGACTCCACGGCGGTCGTCTGTTGCACGGTGGTGGATTGACTGGGTCGCGAGACCGAATCCTGTCCGAGAACGCTCGAGCCACTGAGGAACGCGGCTAGGAGCGGCGCCAGCCAAAGGCCGCGCGAGAGGGTCGAAACGCCGTTCCGGAATCCGGCGCACGACGAAAAGTGATTTAACATTTGCGCGATTTATCTGAAACGGGAGGAGAAGACAAGGAGAAAAATGATATTTTTGTCATATCCCTTCGAAACGCGCCCTTTCCGGCGGCTCCGCCAGAGGAGAACGACCTACCGCACCGGACGCGGAAACCGGAGTGTGATCCGGGTGCCGCGTCCGATTTCGCTCATGACGGCGACATTTCCGCCATGCAGTTCGGCGATTGATTTCACCAAGGCCAGCCCCAGGCCAGTGCCCTCAGTGCTGCGCGAGGGATCGATCCGATAAAATCGGTCGAAAATTCGCGGGAGATGTTCTTCCCCAATCCCACAGCCAGTGTCCTCGACCGCGATCTCGGCGGCCGTTTCCGTGATGGCGATCGAGATCGCGATCCGGCCCCCATCGGGAGTGTAGTGGACGGCGTTATCAACCAGATTGCTCACCGCCCGGCCAAACAAAACCGGGTCGGCGTAGATTTCCCCTTCGCCTCCGCAGACAATCTGGAGGCGCCGTTCTTCCGCGATCGCTTCGTTGTAGGCGGCGATGCGACCGATCACGGCCGGGCCGTCGATCCAGGCGCAGTTCACCTTGCTCTCGGCCGCTTCGGCGCGGGCGAGGAAAAGCAGATTGTCGATGATCGCGGCCAACCGTTCGCACTCGGCGATGCTCGACTCGATCACCGCCATATATTCGTTAGGGGTGCGGGGACGGTTGAGCGCGACTTCCGCTTCCCCGCGGATGTTGGCCAGGGGGGTGCGCAATTCGTGGGCAAGATCGGCCGAGAACTGCGAGAGCCGATTAAAGGAATCCTCCAGCCGATCGAGCATGTCGTCGAACGCGCGCGCGACCGGCTGCAACTCGCGCGGCCATTCCGTCACCTGCACCCGCTCGTCGAGCCGGGTCGGCCCCACCCGCATGAGCGAACTCGTCATGGCATTCAACGGCTGCAGCCCGCGCCGGGTGACCGTGATCGCGATCACGACCGAAGCAAAAATACCGAAAACCAGCACGATTCCGACGAGGAGGCCAAACTCGCGCTCGAATTGTTCGTCGACCGTTCGGTCCTGCGCCACCTGAATGAGGTAGGCCCGCTCGTTCTCCACCGCTCTCATCGAGACTAACGAGAACAACTTTCCCTCGGTCTGGTGGTTTTTCATGGTCATCTCCGCCGAAACGGTGGATTTCCCGACAGGGAAGAGATTGGCTGGCAGCATCGTGCCCATGCCGGTTGTCTCGGCGATCACCTGGCCGCCTTCGTCGAGCAGCCGCACCCAGTAGGAAGTCCGTTCCCCTTGGAGCGCCTTTAATTCCCGCTTGACCAGGCTTGGGCCGGCGGCCGAGCGCAGGTCGGCGCGAATCCCGAGCACCTTGTCCGCCAGCACGGCCCGATCTTCCGCGAGCCCGTGCCGGACAACGATCCAGTAAAGTACTCCGAGCCCGCAGCCGAGGAGCAAAATCGCCGCCGGGGTGAAGAGAAAGACCAGCTGCGACGCGATGGAGCGCGGTTCAGTCGGCTTTGAGGACATAGCCGGCGCCGCGGACAGTGTGGATGAGCTTTTTTGGATAAGGGTCGTCCATCTTCGCCCGCAAACGCCGCACCATCACGTCGAGGACGTTGGTGCCGGTCTGAAAATCGATCCCCCAGACGTGACCTTCAATCTCCTTGCGCGAGACGACCTCGCCGGCGAAGCGGACGAGGTGCGCGAGGAGGAGGAATTCCTTCGCCGTGAGGTGAAGCGGCTGCCCGGCCCGGACCGCGCGATGGCGATGCAGATCCAGCTCCAGGTCTTCGATCCGCCACTGATCCTCCTGTTGCGCCGGGCCGCGCCGGAACAGGGAACGAACGCGCGCGACCAATTCCGAGAAAGCGAACGGTTTGACCAGATAATCATCCCCGCCGAGCTCGAGCCCCTTGACCCGGTCCGGCACGCTATCGCGGGCAGTCAGGAAGAGAATTGGAGTTAAAACTCCGTGCCCGCGCAATTCCTCGACCACCGTCCAGCCGTCTTTTTTCGGCAGCATGACATCGAGCAGGAAAAGATCGAAATGGCTCGCCAGCGCGATCTCCAAACCGGTTTGGCCATCCCGCGCGACCTCGATGGTGTAGCCGGCTTCTTCGAGGCCTTTGGCGATGAACGCGGCCGTCTTTTTTTCGTCTTCGATCAACAGGATGCGCATTGCACAAATGTTATAAATGCTCGGCCTAACGCGAGCAAGCTTCCTGGTGCAGCGCTTTCTTCTTTCGATCGATTGCGAGGAGCGCCCGGCACGATAAGCTGAGCCGGTGACCGACCGTCGCCGCCGTTTTCTTCCGAAGAAAAAACGCGCCAGGGTGGCGAAATTGGCAGACGCGCCAGACTTAGGATCTGGTGGAGCAATCCTTAGGGGTTCGAGTCCCCTCCCTGGTACCACCTCGTCATGAAACAACCGCACCTCGAAATCGAGCGAAAATTTCTGGTCGAGAAATTGCCTCGCTCCTTGCACCAATATCCGCACAAGGAGATCGCCCAAGGATATTTGGTGGCGGATTCCAAGGGACATGTGCGAGTGCGGCGCGCCGGCCGGACTTGCACGCTCACTTTCAAACGTGGCCCGGCTCGCTTCCGTGAAGAGCGCGAGATTCCTCTGACCCCGGCGCAATTTGCCGTTCTCTGGCCCGCCACCGCAGGTTCGCGCCTAACGAAAACGCGCTACTATGTTCCCTTCAAGAAGCTCACGGTCGAGATCGACATTTATCGCGGCTCCAACGAGGGCCTGATGGTGGCGGAAGTGGAATTTCCCGACCCCGAAACCTACCATTCCTTCCGTCCGCCTACGTGGTTGGGAGACGAGGTTACCGGGGCGAATCGTTACAGTAATGTAAAATTAGCCCGCGATTAGCGGGCGAATCGATTCGCAAATTGTCACACCGCGCCGTTTCTGCCTAAGCTGCTTTTTCATCGCCCGCATGAGTCTTTCGCCTAACAAAAAGATCCTGATCGTGGAGGATGAACCCGACGTGGTCGATCTCCTCACCCTGCAATTGCGCAAGGCGGGCGGCTTCACCGTCATCAGCGCGAGCGACGGCGCCGAGGGATTGAAGAAAGCGCGGGCCGAAGCACCGGCCCTGATCGTGCTCGACCTCATGTTGCCCCGCATGCCGGGGCTGGAAGTCTGCAAAGTGCTCAAGACCGATTCGCTCACTTCGCATATCCCGATCATCATGCTGACCGCGAAAGCGGAAGAGATCGATCGCATCGTCGGCCTGGAATTTGGGGCGGACGACTACGTGACCAAGCCGTTCAGTCCGCGCGAAATGCTCTTGCGGATCAAAGCCATCCTGCGCCGCGGACCGGGCGAGCTGGCGGAAGAGAAATTGACCCGCGGACCGATCACGATCGATTCCGCGCGCCACCGCGTCCTGGTCGGCGGCAAACCGGTTGTCCTGACCGCGGTTGAATTCAAACTGCTCAGCATGCTGATGCATCGGCCGGGCCGGGTGCAGGCGCGCGACCGCCTGCTCAACGAAGTCTGGGGCTACGAAAGCGCGATCGACACCCGCACGGTTGACACTCACGTGCGCCGTTTGCGGGAGAAACTGGGCAAGTCGGCCGGCCTGATCGAAACCGTGCGGGGTTTCGGCTACCGTTTGCGCGAATAAGCGACGGGCATGGGCTGGCTTGCTTTTGCGCTCGCGCTGGTGGTTTTCGCTGGCCTCTGGTGGCGCATGCGGCGGGATTGGATCCTGCCGGCGCGCGAGCTGGAGAAGATGGTCGAGGGACTGAATCAGGGACAGATGCCGCGCACATTTTTGATTGGCGGCGCCCCGACCATGCGCGGGACCGCGCTCGCGCTGGAGCAGTTCGCCCTGCGTGAAACCGACCTTCGCGCGCGAGTGGAGGAAGGCGAGTTTGGGGTGCAGGCAATCGTCGGTGCGCTGGCCGATGGACTCGTCGTGGCCGATGGGGAAAGGCGGATCCGGCTGATGAACCGGGCTTTTCGGGAAATGTTCGGGGTGAGCCCCGAGACAGGCGACGCGACCCTGCTCGAAACCGTCCGCGACGCCGCGGTCGAGCGTTCGTTAGGCGAAGTCCTGCGCCAAGGCGAGACGCACCGGGTCACGATCGTGCAGCCGCGGCCAGGCGGGCAGGAGCGTCATCTCGAGATCGTACTCGAACCGATCAAAGACGCACCCGGCGGCGCGAACGGCGCCGTTCTCCTCTTTCGCGACGTCACCGAGCTGCGCCGCACCGAAACGATGCGGCGCGATTTCGTCGCCAATGTTTCGCACGAGCTGCGTACCCCGCTCTCGATCCTGCGCGGCTATCTCGAAACCTTGCTCGAGGATCCACAACAGCCGCCGGGCGAATTGCTTCGCATTTTTGAAGTGATGGAACGCCATTCCAATCGTCTCAACCTCCTGGTCGATGACGTGCTCAGCCTCGCCCGCCTCGAAGGGCCGGGCGTGGCGCTCGATCTGACTACAATTCGGCCGGCGACTTTCCTGCGCGGCATCATGCGCGACTGGGAAAAAAAATTCGCGGCCAAGAAACTGACGGCGGAGCTCGTGGCGCCAGAAAATCTTCCGCCCCTGGCTGCGGATGAAGCGCGGTTGCAGGAAGTCATGTACAATCTGCTCGAAAACGCGGTGAAGTATTCGGCCGTAGGCGGCAAAATCGCAGTGCGCGCGGCGAGTAGCGACGGCCAGCTCGACCTCGAAGTTTCAGATAACGGCGCCGGAATACCGGCACGCGATCTGCCACGAATTTTCGAGCGCTTCTACCGCGCGGACAAGGCACGGCATCGCGAACTGGGCGGGACCGGGCTCGGTCTTTCGATCGTGAAACACGTCGTGCAACTCCATCGCGGCAGGGTGGAGGCGGAGAGCGAATTGGGGCGGGGCACGAAGGTGCGGGTCCATTTGCCGCTCGCCGTCACCGAAACGTAACACTAAAGGTTTTGCCGGCGGACGCCTCGTCGGCAGGTTTCGCGGTGGAAATCGCCCACCCTATTTTGACCGCTGCCGCCGCCGCGCAGGAGGGCCGCTCCCGGACCCGGCGCCTGACGGAACGCGCGATCAAATATTTCTTCGGCGGCAACGCGATCGTCGCGGTGGTGGTCCTGGCCTTGATCACGATTTTCCTTTGCCGTGAAGGCTTTGGTTTCTTTGGCGAAAATCTGCGCAACCTGCGCGTCTATCGCACCGCCGGTCTGGAATACGTCGATATCATTCGCGCCCAGGCCCAGGAGCATTCCTCGCTGACGCGATCGCTCAATCAAATTCGGCTGCGCGAATTTTACGGCCTCACACAGCGCGGCCTGAGTAACGAACAAGCCCAGGCTGCGCTCGCTCCGTTCGACCAATTCGCGGCCGCATTCAGCGACGCGGGCGACGAGCTGAACAGCCTTGTTTCCGACCTGAACGACGAAGCGATGGGCTTGAAGGAAGCGATTGCGAAGCGGGAAGAAATGATCGCGGAAAAAGACCGGCTCACCCGGGCCGGCCAGACCGCGGCCGCCGCCCAGATCGTCGTTCCGGCCGTAGACCAGGCCACGACGATCGCGGCATTGCGGGCAAGTGCGCCAACTTTTCGCCTAACGAGTTCGAAGGTAGCGGCAAGTCTGGCGGGGCAACTGAACAACGCGCCTCGCCTGATCACCCCGGCGGTGGAAAAACAATTCAATCACTGGAAAGTGCAGGTCCGTAATTTTGTCGCGACCCTTCCCAGCGTCTATCAACAACTCGAAAGCTGGAACCCAAATCGTCCCGTCCCCTGGTATCGTGGCATCACCGCCTTCTTGTTCGGGCACGACTGGATCACGGCCAGCTTCTGGCAGGATTGGTACGGCATCCGCCCTTTACTCGTCGGCTCGATCATGGTCTCGGCCGTGGCGCTCTTTTTCGCTGTCCCGTTCGGGGTGGCGGCGGCGATTTATGTGAGCGAGATCGCCGGGCGCCACGAAAGGCGGCTGATCAAGCCCTACATTGAATTCATTGCCGCCATTCCCTCGGTCGTGCTCGGCTTTTTCGGCATCGCGGTGGTGGGGGAAGCGATTCGCGCGGCCTCGCATTGGCACTGGTTGAGCTGGGTTTCGTTTTTCCCGATCAACGAGCGGCTCAATGTTTTCACCGCCGGCACTCTCCTTGCCCTGATGGCGATCCCGACCATTTTCACGCTCTCGGAAGATGCCCTGCGCAACGTGCCGCGCGGTTTCAAGGAAGCCTCCTACGCACTGGGCGCGAATCGCCTCCAGACGATCGGACGCATCCTCGTGCCGGCCTCGCTCTCCGGAATCATCTCGGCCATTCTCCTCGGCTTCGGACGCGTCATCGGAGAGACGATGGTCGTCCTGCTCTGCGCCGGAAACCGGATCGAGATTCCTGATTTCAGCGAAGGGCTGGGCGCGTTTTTCCAACCGGTCCACACCATGACCGGAATCATCGCGCAGGAGATGGGCGAAGTGGTCCGGGGCAGCATCCATTACCGGGCGCTCTTCATGGTCGGGCTCGTCCT
>JBKJNW010000152.1:0-4674 GCA_046593335.1 Chthoniobacterales bacterium
GCCGTTGCGATTGTAGAATAACGAGAGGCTGGTCCAGCCGATCTGGTCGTTAGGCTGGAGCGCCACCGTCTTCTTTCCCGCCTCGATCGCTTCGGGGAATCTTCCCAGCTTCATCAAAGCCATCCCGAGGGCGTGCCAGCCGTCGAAAAACTGCGGGTCGAGCTCGACGCAGCGCCGATATTTTTCCACCGCGCCCTCCAGCTCGCCGACCGCGAGGTCGCCGTTGGCGTCGTCAAAAATCTCGTCGACCGATTCCATCACAGGACCCACCGTGCGCCCGGCCCGCGGCGCAAGCGATTCCTAACCGGGCGTGGCCGGGCTCTTCGCCTCCGGCACACCGGCGGCACGGCGACGTTCCCGCAGCCATTCGTAAAAAACCACCTGGCTCTGGTTATCCATGGACCGGCCTTCCAGGATCGGGCGCGCCTTTTCATACTGCGCCGGATCGAGCGCTTCGCGTTTCTCGAGGATGACGAGCAGACCACCCTCCTTCGTATTGACAAAATCGCTCACTTCTCCGGCGCTGAGGCCGCTCGCGGCCCGTTTGATCGAAGGCATCTCCGGGTTCTCACTTTTCGGAGCCGGGCTGGCCTCGGGCGCTGCGCCGGGAATCGGTCCCTCGGACAGGGCAAAAGGCGGGAGATTCTCCACTTTCACGCCGGCGCCGCTGGCCGCTTCCGCGACCGGCTTCCCGCTCTTCAATTCCTCCCGCAACTTGCTCGCCACGCCGGCCGCTTTCATCGCCAGCATCTGTTGCGCGTTGCGCTCCGTCAGGGTCTTGACAATTTGCGGCCGCGCTTCTTCCTGCGTGAGCGGACGGGACGGCTCGACCTGGAGCAGATGCATGATGTCGAAACCATCCTTGGTTTGGATCGCATCGCTGTTTGGCGTCTCTTTCGTGAGAGCAAACGCCGCTGTCACCAGGGCCGGGGTTCCCGAGAGCTGCAAGTCGGGCGACTCCTTCGAGAACTCGCTCGTTTCTTTCGGAGTCAGTTTAAACTTCGCCACCACCTGGTCGAAATCCGCTCCTTTAGCCTGCAATGCCTCGGTGAAGTCGTTCGCCTGGTCGGCCAGTTTTTGCAGGATGTCGATCCGCGGTTTGCCGGTGAGCTTTTGCTGTTCTTCCGTCAGGCCAAACTCAACAAATTTCAATTTGCGTTTCTCGTCCGCTTTCAGTTGCGCCTTCTGCGCCTCATAATATTTCGTGATCTGCTCGTCAGTCACCGGGACCTCGGTGCCGGTCTCGGCTGCGTTGAAATGCACCACGCCCACGTCCATTTTCGCGTAGGCCTGCTCGAAATCGGTCCGCATCTCAGTCTCCGGCACGCTTACCCCCGCGCTTAGGACTTTCTTGACCCGCTGCAGGATGATCTGGTCGGCCGCCAGCTCTTGCAATTGCGTCTCGCTGAAACCCATCGGGGCCAGAGCCTGGTCGACGAAATTGGTGTAGCGGTTAACATCGAAGCCGTTTTCGCCCTGGAAAGCGGGGAGCGCCTTGATCGCGTCCGCGATCTCACTCGTGGTCGGCTGGATTCCCATCTCCTGCGCTTCGTGACGCAAGACCATCAGGTTCCAGGAAAATTTCTCGAAAGCGTCGTTCTCGGTCTGCGCGCCGGCGGTCAACTCCATCAGGAGATCGCGCATGCCGAGCTGGCTGCCAAGGCGGAGCAGCCTGACGTTGCGCTGGAATTCGACCTGGGAAACGCTCCGATTATAAATCGTGCCGACCGTGGCGTCGCTCATCTGGGCGAAGTCGGTCTTGTTCCAATACCAGGAGAAGGAGATACAGACGAGGACCGTGATGATGATCATCAGGACCTTGTGGTGCTTGCGCATTACGGTAATCATGGGCGTGAAGCGGGTTGAGAGGCCGAATTTAGGGACTCGCTCGGGAGCAGCAACCGATTTCTACAACTCCGGACTGGGCCTTTGCCTAACGAATCGATCGGTTTCTTCGAGGTAGGTCTGGAAAGGATCGCCCATGACGAGGCAATCGTGGCTCTCGCAGGCGATGGAATCCCAGTTGATCACATAGGGCCGGTTGGCCTTGCGAAAGGCGGCCACGGCCAGGGCCCGGCCCGCTGCACGGGTGTCGACCGGGGGCGTGCGAGTGACGTCTTTTTGCCGGACGAGGTGGTTCCATTCGCCAATCCGTTTCGCCGGCTGGAGCTGAAAGAAGAGGCCGCGCTCGGGATCGATGTTGTGATACTCGAGGTCGAGGCTTTGCAGCCAGGGATCGGTCCAGCTCAGGTTTTCCGAGTCCCGGAAAGCGTCGAGCAGCCATTTTTTGCTGATCCAATCGACCCCGCCGAGGAGCGCTTCCGGTTTATGAGTCAGGGCGTCGAGGGTGTAGCGCCAGCTTTCGAGAAGCCAGTCGGTTTCCTCTTCCATTCCGCCAAGATGTTTTGTCGCCAGGGCGTGCAGGCGCCATTGCACATCGAGCGCGCCGATCGTCTGGCCGTTTTCCAGTTCCACCAGCCAGCGCTGGGTGGCATCGCGCGAGACGTGGCGGGTCGCCTGGACGGCGTCGAGCAGCGTCAGGTCGTTAGGCAAAAGCCCGGCCTCGAGCAGGGTGAGAATGCAGGCGGTGGTCCCGATCTTGAGCGCGTTGGCAAAGGGGCTCATGTTCGAATCGCCGATCAGGAGATGGAGCCGGCGATATTTCCGATAATCGGCCAGCGGCTCATCGCGCGCGTTGATGATCGCGCGGTTGAACTGCACCCACTGATAAATGTCGTTCACGATGTGATCGGCCCGCTGGCTGAGCTGGAAATCGATCGTTTCTTCGGCCGGCGGCACCTCGAAATCGAAGGCGAGAGGATTGGCCTGGCCGACCCGGCCCGCGCCGGTGAAAATCTGCCGGGTGGCGAGAAAGGCGAGCAGCGCGCCCAGCGCCCCGGGAGTGAATTGCGCCTCGCGCTTCATCAAATAATTCTCGTGGCAGCCGAAAGTGGCGCCGGTGTGATGATCGATATTGTTCTTGATGAACGAAACCGAATCGGCCACGCCTAACGACTCGAGCGCGGATTGAAGCAACTGGTCGCCGGCCAGGTCGTAGGCCACGATATCGCGCAATTGCCGGCACTCAGGCGAGGCGTATTCGATGTGCCCCATGTCGAGGTAAATCCGGCCGCCGTTGAGCAGGAACCCGCCGTTGCCCGGCGGCTCCTCATAGTCGCGATAGTGCAGATCGATCGCGCCCGCCCGCATCCGGCGAAAGAGCTGATTCTTCACCCGCACCGGCCACGCGTCGCCGTTAGGGTGCGCAGCCTCGCCGCTGACCAGGCAACCGTATTCAGTCTCGATTCCTGCGATCCGGTCCATCCCAAGCGATCATCGGATACCGGCGCGCCGTGGACAAGGGACAAAGCGGGGCGCAACTTCGGGGCATGACGACGCAACCGTTTCCCGCGCGCAGTCCTACCGAGAAAGTGTGCGGGCTGGTTTACTTCGGGCGCATGCTCGACAAAATCCGTGCCCACGCCCGGGGCGAGCTGCCGCCGGAGTATGTCGAGAAGCTCGGGGACGGCTTCGACGGCCGCTGCGTACGTTTCCTCGGCTTGGAATACGACAACGTCGTCGCGCGCGTCAAAGAGGGCGGGACGGACGAGGAAATCTGGAAATGGGCGATCGAAAAAGGGCGCCCGACCTCGGACGAAGACAAGGAAAACTGGAACGAGTTCCTGCGGAAGTGCGGCTGGAAAGATTCCATCACGCCCACACTCGAACGCCGCAAACGCGAGGCCGGGCTGCAGGACCGCGCCGACATCGAGACCATGTTCCAGTTCATCGACTCCGACGAAGGCCGGCCCTTGTAAACGCGTCCCGCTGGGACGCGCGGGTCTACGCTGGATTACCGAACGACGCCGGCCCCCGAGCCTCGCAGAGCGAAGCGACTACGTTATCGTGCCTGCTCGATCTTGTTAGGCGGCGGCTGAGGCTTTTGCCGGTATTCGATCACGGCCCACACCGCTACCACCACGAGCGCGACGATGACCGCGGCAATTACTCGGCGCGCTCGGGTCGGACTCGCTGCCGCCCCGTTTGCCCGCACCATAATCGCTACTCCGAGAGAGTATCGATCCGCTCGGCCAGGCCGAAGTCGAGATCCGTCAGGCCACCTTTGCTGTGCGTGGAAAGCACCAGCCGGACCTTGTTGTAGCGAATGTCGATGTCGGGATGGTGTTCCTCATCCTCGGCCACCTCCGCGACACTGTTGACAAAATCGATCGCTTCCGAGAATTCGTCGAACTCAAAGGTCCGCTCGATGTGTTTCTTCTCGAGCTCCCACTCCGGGATCTTTTTCAGGCGATTTTTTAGCTCGTCCCCTTTGATTAACTCGGCCATGCGGCAACACGAGTAGCATCCCGTTTTGCTTTTGCAATGGCGAATGCAAGCGCTTTTTCTCCCTCAGCGCAGCAGGCAGCGCGGCGAACCTTTTGCCGCCTAGAGCGCGAGGATTTTGCGCAGGATTATCGCCGAATCAAAAACCTCGACCGCGCACTCGCGAGCTTCCCGCGAAAGCCGGGGCCAATCCCGCAGCACTCGACGGGCTGCCTCCGCCGCCTCCCCGGGGTTGCGCACGAAACAAAAACCGCTTTCCGCCGGCAGGTAGGCAGCCGCTCCCGTGTCCTCAGTAATGACCGGCCGGCCCAGCGCGAGAAAGGCGGCCGC
>JBKJNW010000253.1:0-12195 GCA_046593335.1 Chthoniobacterales bacterium
GCGACGGTTACCAAGGCTGGCCGGAGCACGCGCCCTACGACGCCGTCATCGTGACCTGTGCACCCGAGCACGTGCCGCGGCCGCTGGTCGAGCAATTGAAGGATGGCGGGCGGATCATCATCCCGGTGGGAGGTTCAGGCGCGCAGGAACTTTACCTTCTGGAAAAGAAGGAAGGCAAACTCAGGCAACGTGCAGTGTTACCGGTGCGCTTTGTGCCGATGACGGGTGAAGCGGAGAAGGCGCAGTCGAAATAAGGATCGCCGGCGGTGGCGGACCGCTACGACAGATTCAGCCGCGTTTACTGTAGATCTTGATTTCTTCGGCTGCCTTTTGCAGCTCGTCGAGCGTCGCGAGAGCGGCCTCTTGTTTCTTGATCGTGGCTGCGTTCGCGGCCTGCATTTCCTGCAAAAGCTGCGTCGTCGTTTCAGCGGTTGCTGCCGGCGCGGCGATGGCTGGCCGGGGCGCGACGGCCGGAACGGGAGTCGCAGCCTGGATCACTATTGGAGCGGGTGTCTGGCCGTGGCTGCCGGGCAGAAGAAGCGCGCCGAAAAGCACCGCCGTGAAAATGAAAAAAGACCGTCGCATTTAGCGGCCCCCCCGGCTGGCGTAGATGCGGGCGACGCGAATCGCCTCGCCCAACGTGACGAGCTTGGCGTCGATCTTCGCCTGGTTGTCCGCCATGACCTGCTGTTGCGCCTGGATTTCCTTGATCAGCGCATCCACGCGTTTGGGATCCTCCGGCGCGGTCGATTGTGCGCCGATGGAAGTGGCGAAAAGGGCGAGCGCGCCCAGAAGCATGAGTTTTTTCATAAGCGGATTGTCGGCTGCGTAGGTAGCAAGTCACGTTCCCTCGCCACTCGCGTGCTGGGGTAAAAAGTTTTGCCTGTGGTCTGCGGCGCGAAAACTGCTTGCTAGGTAAGGCTCAGTCGATACCCTCTGCGCATGGCAGGCCCGGGAATGTTTCAATCTCAGAATCTTTCCCTCCAACAGGTCCTCGCGCCGCAGCTCCAACAGAGCCTGCTCATCCTCCAGGCGCCGCTGCTCGAATTGCGCAATCTCGTGCAGCAGGAAATGGAGACCAACCCCGTGCTCGAAGAGCTGGCGGAGGCGACCGACGAGGAACGCCAGGTATCGGAGAGCGAGCCGGTGGAGGATAATTTCAAGGAGGAATTCGACCAGCTGGCCAAGCTGGATGACGAGTGGCGCGATTACATGGCGCAATCGGCCAGCTACAGCGGCCGCTCGAAGGAGGATGAGGAAAAGCGCCAGTTTTTCTTCGATTCCATCGCGACCCAAGAGACTCTGCAACAACATCTGGTCGGCCAGCTCAACCAAACCGCGCTCAGCGGCAACGATCGCAAGACGGCCGAACTGATCATCGGCAACATTGACGACAACGGCTTTCTCCAGACCACGCCGGAAGAGATGGCGATGAACACCGGCATCGCGCAGGAAGATTTCGAGCTCATGCTCACGCTCATCCAGAGCTTTTATCCGCCGGGCGTGGGCGCGCGCGATTTGCGCGAGTGCCTCCGCATTCAACTCAAACGCGAGGGGCGCGAGAAGAGTCTGGAATACCGGATCGTCTCCGATCACATGGTCGATCTCGGCAAGCGCCGCTTCCCCGAGATTGCGCGCCGGATGGGCATCACCGTCGAGCAGGTGCAAAAGGCGGCCAACAGCATCGCTCAACTCGACCCGCGGCCGGGCCAGATTTTCGCCGAGGCGCCGCAGAATTACGTCCTGCCTGACGTGACGGTAGAGAAAATCCAGGGGCAATATCAGGTCATCCTGAACGGCGAACAGATTCCGCATCTCCGCATTAGCAACACCTACAAAGACATCATGTCGCAGGATGGGAGCGGCGGGGAAGTGAAGGACTACATTCGCGACAAAATCCGAAGCGGAAAGTTCCTCATTAAATCCATCCACCAACGCCAGCAGACGATCTCAAACATCGCGCACCAGATTGTCTCGCGGCAGAAGGAATTTTTCGAGCACGGCTCGGCCCACCTCAAGCCGATGACGATGGTGCAGATCGCCGACGCCGTCGGCGTGCACGAGACCACGGTCAGCCGCGCCATTTCCGGCAAATACATCTCGACCCCGCAAGGCGTCTTCGAGATGAAATACTTTTTCACCCCGGGCTACCAGACCTCGAGCGGCGTCTCGATGAGTAACACGAGCGTGAAGGAAGCGATTCTCGACCTCGTGAAAGGTGAATCCGGCAGCGCCCCTCTGAGCGACAAGGAGATCGTCGAGATCCTTGGCAAGCGGGGCATTCCCATCGCCCGGCGCACGGTGGCGAAATATCGGACCGAGCTGAATATCCTGCCGAGCAACATGCGGCGGAAATATTAGGAAACGTCGGAAGGCTGCGGCGCCGAAATAATTTCAGCCTTTCAGTTTTTCAGCGTTCCAGCATTTTGCTTGCATGAGTCCTTCGCTTCGTCGCGCGGTCATCGCGGAATGGCGCGGCCTGCCTTCCGATCCGCCGCGGCCCGATCGGACGCACTCGACGGGCGATCTTCTGCCCCAGGTCATGCAAAAGCTCGGATTGAAAGAGCGGATGCAGGAAAGCGAAATTCTCGGCGCCTGGAAAACTTTGGTCGGCGAATTCATCGCCACGCATTCAAACCCGATCGCCTTGCGCGAAGGCATCCTTTACGTCCACGTTCTCCAGCCGGCGCTGCACTACGAGCTCGACCGGGTGAACAAACCGGAAATCCTGCGCAAACTAAAACAGCGCTACGGCAGCCGGGCCATTCGCGACCTGCGCTTCCGGCTCGGGTAGCGCTGTAGTCGCTTCGCTGTGCGAAGCGCGGGTATCGATGCGCCCTGTTGTAATAGCGGCCCCATTCTCACGTCGCCCACAGGGCGACGGCTACAACGGCTGCAGCTATTTCCGACATCTGAGATGTTTTCGAAACGCCGCCAGTGTTTCTTTGCTGACATGATGCTCGATTCCCTCGGCATCGGATTGCGCGATGATCGCGGGCACGCCTAACGATTCCAAAAACTGGACGACGATCTCGTGCCGGGTGCGGGATTCCTCCGATAATTCGCTCCCGCTTTCGGTCAGGAAAATCGATCGGTAGGGCAAACTGGTGACCAGCCCCTCGCGTTGCAGCCGCTGAATGGTGCGCGCCACGGTCACGTGCGTGACTCCAAGCCGGCGCGACAGGTCGATCACCCGCGCCTCGCCCGTCTGGGCAATCAGCTCGGCGATGATCTCGACATAATCCTGGGCAATCTCCTGCGAATGCTCTTCCCGCGTCCGGCGCGGATGCCGCGGCGGGAGAGCGGGGCGGCGCGGACGAACCTTGGTTTTGGTTTTGCGGGCAAGCGGCGACACGACGAAAGCAAAACAAAGAACCGCTCGTTGACAACTGCAAGATGAATTTGTAGCCTGCGCTACATCTTTAAGCTCTTGCTTCCAGATGTAGAGCTTGCTTATTTTGGAAGTGGACGAGGGAACTGACGAAGCGATAGAATCGGGCGGCTGGCGACGCCGCGGCGGCCTCGTCTCCCTGCCCGAATCGCACCGCAGCATCGTCGTCCCCACAACCGCTTCCTTCTGGCGCAAGCTGGCCGCATTTTCCGGTCCCGGCTTCCTCGTCGCCGTCGGCTACATGGACCCGGGCAACTGGGCGACCGACCTGGCCGGGGGCGCGCAATTCGGCTACACCCTCCTTTCCGTCATCATGATCTCCAATCTGATGGCGGTCCTGCTGCAGCATCTCTGCATCAAACTCGGCGTCGCCACCGGCCGCGACCTGGCCCAGGCCTGTCGCGATCACTATTCGAAACCGACCGTCATTTTTCTTTGGGTCGTGTGTGAGATCGCGATCGCGGCCTGCGACCTGGCCGAAGTAGTCGGTTCGGCCATTGCCCTGCAGCTGCTCTTCGGCATCCCGCTCGTCTGGGGCTGCCTCATCACCGCGGCCGATGTGCTGGCGGTTCTTTACCTGCAACACAAGGGCTTTCGCCGCATGGAAGCGATCGTAACGGTGCTCATCGCGACGATCGCGCTCTGTTTTGCCTCCGAGCTTTTCTTTTCGAAACCGAACCTGTCCGAAGTCCTGGCCGGCTTTATCCCCCGGGCAGAGATCCTGACCCATCCCGGCATGCTTTACGTCGCGATCGGCATCATCGGCGCGACCGTCATGCCGCATAATTTGTATCTGCATTCCTCCATCGTGCAGACGCGCCGCTTCGAGCGAACCCCGCCGGGCAAACGCGAGGCGATCAAGTTTGCCACGATCGATTCCACCGCCGCGCTCATGTTTGCCCTCTTCATCAACGGCGCCATCCTCGTCCTCGCCGCGTCGGCTTTCCATTGGTCGGGGCATCAGGATGTGGCGGAAATCCAGGACGCCTTTAAGCTCCTCAGCCCACTCCTCGGGGTCGGCGTGGCCAGCGCCTTGTTCGCCATCGCGCTCCTTGCTTCCGGGCAGAACTCGACCCTCACCGGCACCCTCGCTGGGCAGATCGTGATGGAAGGTTTCCTCAATTTCCGGATCGCGCCCTGGCTTCGGCGCGTCATCACCCGCGGGCTCGCCATTATCCCGGCCGTCCTCGTGATCGGCATCTTCGGCGAAGGCGAAACGACCCAGCTCCTGATCGCGAGCCAGGTGGTGCTGAGCATGCAGCTCGGTTTCGCCGTCTGGCCCCTGATGCGGTTCACCGGCGAAAAAAAGAAAATGGGTGAATTCGCCAATGGCTTCCTCGTCAAGCTCCTCGGCTGGACGACCACGCTGATCATCATCGCGCTCAACGTGAAACTGCTCCTCGATACCTTTCTCCCGGCCGCCTGGACGGGCGCGTTCTACAGCGCGATCGGCCTCCCGCCGCCCTAGGCGCGATCTCCCGCTTGCGCCTCGGGTAAGGCCGCCAGACGCTCGGTTGTGACCATGCGCGCGATTGTGATTGCTTCTCACGGCGGCGTCGAAGGGATCGGACTCGAGGAAGTGGAAAAGTTGGCCTCTCCCACCGCCGATCGGGTGCGGGTGCGGGTCCACGCCGCAGGCGTAAACCGGGCCGACCTTCTCCAACGCGGAGGAAAATATCCCGCGCCGCCCGGCTACCCGGCGGATATTCCCGGACTCGAATTCGCGGGCGAAGTCGAAGCGGTGGGCGACCTCGTTCAGACTTGGAAAATCGGCGACCGCGTCTTCGGGATCACTGCCGGTGGAGGACAGGCCGAGTTCGTGGTCGTGCCGGAAAGCAATCTCGCGCGCATCCCGGCCGAGCTGGATTTCAACCAGGCTGGTGCGATGCCGGAGGTTTTCATTACCGCGCACGACGCGCTTTTCACCCGGGCAAATCTGCAAATGGGAGAACGCGTCCTCATCCATGCCGCCGCCTCTGGGGTAGGGACAGCCGCGATCCAGTTGGCGCACGCCGCCAGTGCCATCGTTTACGGGACCTCGCGCACAGCCGCGAAGCTCGAGAAAGTACGCGCGCTCGGACTCGATGAAACCATCGTGGTCGAGAAATCGCCCGAGCAGTTTGTCAAGCGGGTGCGGGAATTAACCGGCGGCGCCGGGGTGGACGTGATCATTGATCTGGTCGGCGGCCATTACTTCCCAGCCAACCTGAAGGCGCTGGCTTCGCGCGGGCGCATCATCTGCGTCGGGACCACCGCCGGTCGCAAGGCGGAAATCGATCTTGCCCTCGTGCTGCGCACACGGGCCACCATTGTCGGCACCGTCCTCCGGGCGCGCTCGACCGAAGAAAAGGCCGAAGCGACCCGGCGGTTTATTGACCACGTTCTCCCGCTCGTCGCATGCGGGAGGGTTAGGCCGTTTCTCGATCGGGTTTTCCCCGCCCACGAAGTGCAGTCCGCGCACCGTTACATCGAGTCGAACGAGAGCTGCGGGAAAGTCGTACTCGACTTTTCCAGCTAGCGCCGCGGCACGGAAAAAAGGGGCCCGCCCGCGCCGTACGTGGCGCGACAGTGGCACCGTTGCTGCTTTCTAGTAATTATGGCGAAGTTCCTGAACACCAGCGCGGCGAATTATTATCTCGAGGAGATTATTCGGCTCGCCCGCGATCGGCTCATCCTCATCACCCCGGTGCTGAAGTTGAACGATCGGGTCAAGGAACTCCTGCAGGATAAGCAACAGCGCCAGATCGAGGTCCAGATCGCCTACGAGAAAAACGAGCTCGTGCCTGAGGAGGCAAACTGGCTCCGCGGCCTCTCTCACATCCGGACGAGCTTCTGCCGCAACCTTCACGCCAAATGCTACCTCAATGAGCAGTTCTGCATCGTCAGCAGCCTCAACCTGCACGAGCTAAGCAACGCCAAGAGCAACGAAATCGGCGTTCTGGTGGCACGGGAGGACGACGGGGACCTTTTCCAGACTCTCTCCGACGAAGCCGATCGCATCCTTCGGATCAGCGACGAAGTGCGGATGAGCTTCGAGAAAGTGCGCCGGATGAGCGAAGAGAACGCCCCGGAAGCACCCGAGGAACAGGAAGGCGCCGGCAAACTCAGCACCTCGCGCCTGGCCAAAAAACTCGGCCTTAAGACCCAGGAACTAACCAATCACCTGGTCCATCTCGGCGCGATCGAGATCAGCGAAGGGCGCAAACAAATCACGCCCCTCGGTCGCCGGCTCGGTGGCGAGTTGCGCGTGAGCGCGCGTTTCGGTCCCTACTTCCTCTGGCCGGAAGCGTTGCCCCTATCGAAAGCCTGATTCGCACCTCGAATTTATCGCGGGCCGCGCTCCTCGATCTGTTGCAAGCGCGGTCCGACCCGCTGGCCGACATACTTCACTGACTTGAAGAGCAGGGCGTAGAAAACAACCACCGCTCCCAGGGCGAACGCCGCCGTGGCCCAGTGATATGAGCGCATGCGCGCGAGCGATGGAGCGAACGCGAGCACCCCAAAAAGGCTCAGCAGGACGATGACGGCATCAAAGCTGGCCCGCTGCCAGTAGCCGCCGCCGAGATGCAGCCACATTCCAAACTCGTCAAAAGTCAGCGCCATTCCGAAGCCGTAAAGAAGGGCGCAAATTTGCCGAAGGCGAACACTCGGCCGCTGAACGAAGAGCAGGAACGCGCCCACCGCCGAGAGAAGAAAAATGCCGTAGTTGAGATGGTGAACGTGGGTTCCGCCGAGATGCAAAAACAGGTCTGGCATCCGCCGCGTCATGATCAGAATCACGAGCACGCGGGCGGCGATGAAAGTGAGCAGAAAGGTCGTGAACGCGATCCGGGCCAAGCGGCGAGGCGCCACCACAGCGAGAGCCGGTGAGGCCGGGCGCGGCAGTGAATTCACTTCGCGGACCGCCTGATCCAAAATTGCCCCACAGCTGCGAGCTATTGCTTATCTTCCGCCGACTCCGGCACTGCTTTCTCCGCGGCCTGGAAACCGACCTTGGAATGGGTGCCGTCGCAAAATGGTTTCTCCGTGGAAGCGCCGCAGCGGCAAAGCGCCATCCGCTTTTCCATCGGGTAGGTGTTGCCATCCGCGTCTTTCATTTCCACCTCGCCCTTCACGATGAGAGGGCCGTTTTTAATAATGTCGATCGTTACTTCAGCCATGCGCGCAGCTTCGCATTCCCTGTTCGAAAAGGAAACCGGCCGTTCTTCCCCGAAATCTCGGACTCTATCAACTTGTCGGCGAAGGACGTCGGCGGGCGACAAACACAGAATGGCAGACACGCACACAGCGACCTGTTATTGCCGTGCGATCGCGATCGAAGCGACCGGTGCGCCGATCGACATGGGCTACTGCCATTGCGAGAACTGCCGGCGTTATTCTTGCGCACCTCTCACTGCCCTCACTTTGTGGAAGCCGGAGAACGTGAGGATCACGCAGGGCGCAGAGTTCCTCGGCCGGTTCAAGAGCAGCGAGATAAGCGACCGGCGTTACTGCACAAAATGCAGCAGCCACCTCATCGTCGAAAACCCGACCCTCGGCCTAACGGATGTTCGCGCCGACCTGCCAACGCTCGCCTTCAAGCCCACCGTCCACCTCAACTACGAAGCAACCGCCCTGCCGATCAAAGACGGCCTGCCCAAACTGAAGATTTTCCCACCGCCCTTGGCGGCTTCCGGGAAAACGTTGCCCGAGTAAAGCGCCGCGCCTGTGGCCCGTGACAGCCAGCGCTGGGGAAAAACGCGGAATGGGTTAAGGCGTTGCCGGATCGTGACTTTGGTTTACAAAACTGAACCGTAGCGCTTGGCGCAGACGCGAGGGCAGGACGGGCAGGTGACAGCGTTCGATGAGGAAGGTGATGACGCCGGCGAGCTCTCTGTAGATGTAGTTGCGATTGACCGCGCCCTGGAGGTATTGCTCGCCGCTGCTCCCGCCGGTCCCGACTCGGGTACCGATCATGCGCCGGACCATTTGCAGGTGGCGATAGCGGAAGGTGGCAAGCTGTTCGTCGATCTCGATGAGGGAGTTGAGGAGGGCAAAAGGAAGCCGGAACATCGGCTCGTCGCGGTAGAGCATGATGAAGAGCGCGGCGCGCAGGGCGGTCGGACGGAAGGCGCCCCAGCCGGTCTTGAAAAAAATGTCGTCGAACTTGCCTAACAAGTCGGGCTTGTCGTCGCGCGAGGATAGGCTCTGCTCGTAAAGTTGGCGGTAACGATCCCAGAAAGGCGCGATTCCCGGAGGCGTCGTTGATTCGTCCGGTGCGCCTTTCCAGTCACGCCAGAACTCCTCTTCGAAGAAGGGCATCCGCTCAAGCCAGTTCTCGACCAACTCGAGGATGCTGGGCTTGGCCTCAAACTCGGTGATCTCTTTGAAATCTTGCTGGTTAAATCCGCCCAGCTCGGTGTGCTTGTAATAGTCGGGCCGGAAACGGTTCTCCATTTTCAAGCCTAACGACGCCTCAATTTCGCGGAATTGTTTGCTCTGGAAACCGGATGCGCCATGGAGAAGCTCGCGGAACTCGAGGAAGTCGAGCGGGGTCATGGTCTCGAGGACGTCGACCTGGTGATTGAGCAGTTTCCAGATCTCGACCACGCGCTTGAAGCGGTGCACGACCACGTTCATGTCCGGGCCGTCGTCGTCGGCCGCCGGTTTGCTCAAAACTTCACCGCAGGCCGTGATTTCGTGCAGGATCTGTTTGAACCAGAGCTCGTAGGCCTGGTGGATGATGATGAAAAGCATCTCATCGTGCGCGATTAGCTTTCCTTCCTGCAGGCTGAGCGGCCTCTGCAGCTCAAGCAGCCGCTCGATCCCGAGGTAATCGCCGTAATACTGCGGCGCGCGCTCGTGATTCATCGGGCATTCCATCGCCGCAGTCTCGCGCAGGCCGCAGGCGCGAGTCAATGCACCGCTTGGTCTCGACCCTGTCTAACGACGGCGCCGGCCGAAGGAATAGCCGCGATGGGTCCGCCCGCCGCCGATGGCGCGCTTGCCGCCGGCCGTCTCCGGTTCGAAGAGGACGGTGTAGATGTAAGGGAAATTCTCGATCTTGAGGCGCGGGATTTTTTGTCCGATGAAGCGTTCGATTGCCTGCAAAGCGGGCAGTTCCTCGCCATTCATGAGGGTAAAGGCGTCGCCCACTTTCTGGGCGCGACCGGTCCGGCCGATGCGATGGACGTAATCTTCCGGGTGCTCCGGCACGTCGTAGTTAATGACATGGCTGACGCCGGCGATGTCGATGCCGCGAGCGGCGATGTCGGTCGCGACCATGACTTCGTATTTGCCGCTCTTGAATCCTTCCAGCGCCTCGACCCGCTCGCGTTGAGTGCGATTGGAATGGAGGACGGCGACGGAATGCCGCGCCTGCTTGAGCTGCGAAGCGATGCGATCGGCTCCGTGTTTCGTCCGGGAAAAAATGAGCGCGCTGTCGAAATTCGTCCGCTCGAGGAGGGCCATGAGGAGATCGAATTTCTGCTCCGCTGCAACCGGGTAGACAGCGTGGGTGACCGTCTCGGCCGGGGAACGCCGGGCACCGATCTCGATCACTTCCGGTTCGCGCAGGACCCAGGCGGCCAAGCGCTCGATCTCCGGCGGAAGCGTGGCTGAGAAAAGCAAAGTCTGCCGGTCGGTCGAGATCTGATCCACAATCCGCCGCACATCGGGGAGAAAGCCCATGTCGAGCATGCGATCCACTTCGTCGAGGACGAGGATGTTGACGTTGCGGAAATTCATCGCGCGCTGCTCGAGCAGATCGAGCAAACGGCCGGGCGTAGCGCAGACGATATCGGTCCCGGCGGCGGCTTCCTCCTTTTGCTTGCCGTAGCCGACGCCGCCGTGCACGACCGAGACGCGCAAATCGGTGAAGCGTCCGTAGTCGCGAAAGGCCGTCTCGACCTGGGCTGCGAGCTCGCGCGTCGGCTCGAGCACGAGACAGCGAAAGTCGCCGTGCTCCGCCAGCAGCGTCATGATCGGCAGCGCGAAGGCGGCGGTTTTACCGGTCCCGGTTTGCGCGGTGCCGATGAGATCTTTGCCGGATAAAATGATTGGAAATGCGCGGAGCTGGATCGGCGTCGGCTCGGAAAAGCCCATCGCCTGTGTTCCCCGCACGACTTCCGGGGAAAGCCCGAAGTTGTTGAAAGACACAGGTCTGAACAGTAGCGCCTCGCCGGAAGGACGCAAAGGAAGGAGGCAAGATTGTGATGGCCAGCGGTCGAGAATCCCGAGATGATTGCTTTTCTTTTCTCCACACCACTCTCACTATGATTACTTCTCCGATTGGAAATTGCCGTCTCCTTCTTGCGCTTGGCGTTGTCGCCGCTCTCACCAGTCTGCGCGCCGCGCCTAACGATGCCGCGTCGGTCCAGATAAGAGTTGTGCCGGTCGGGATCACCCCGGCGCAATTGGATGCGGTCGACAAAATGCTTCCGCAGTCCACTTCGCTGGCAGCGCTTTTAAAGGGATCCAACTATCGGCATCTGTATACCGAAACGATCGAGTCGAATGAGAGTGGCTTTCGCGCGGTTTATTTTGATTACACCCAGCGGCGGACAATTGTCGCGGAAGGATCGTTAGGCGAACCGGGCGCGGCGCAGGCGCGGGTCGAACCAGATTGGACGCCTACGGCGGTGGACGATGCCGAGTTCCAAGACGCGGTCGGAGTGCTGACGAACGATCCGAGTTTTCACTCCGCTCTTTTGGCCGGCCAGGCCACTACTTACCGTCCCATGCCGCCGGTCCAGAAGCTGAACGCGAATGGTAGCCGGATAGAGGACCGGATTGTGAATGTCGGGTTCCTTCCCAAACCGGGCGTCGAAAATCTCCGGCACGAGATTGTCGGAGTGAATTTGGGCACGAACAGCGTCGTGCGTTACCCGGGCCGCGCGCCGCGTGAGGCGAGCGCGATCGACGAGGCGACTTGTGGGAACCCCGAGGCCGGGCAGTCCACCACCCAGCGCGGAACCGCCGGGCAATATCAACTCACCGTCCTCGACACCAACGGCACGGTTCTTTGGGACATGCTGGTCCTGCGTCCTTCGATTTCCTCGGGCACGAACGCTTCTGCAATCGAGATCCGCGACGTGAAATACAAGGGCCGCTCCGTTTTGAAGCGGGCGCATGTGCCGATTTTGAACGTGCAATACGGCAACGACGAATGCGGTCCATATCGGGACTGGCAATATCAGGAGGGAATGTTCCAGGCCGACGGGACCGATATCGCGGGCGCGCCGGGCTTCCGCGACTGCGGCACGACGCCGGCCACGACCCAGGTGGAGACTGGAAATGACGCCGGTAATTTTCGCGGCGTAGCCCTTTATCGCGAAGGGACCGAAGTCGTGCTCGTGACCGAGGTGGAAGCAGGCTGGTATCGCTACGTCCACGAGTGGCGTTTCGATCTCAACGGCACGATCCATCCACGTTTCGCCTTTGGTGCGACCGCCAATAGCTGCACCTGCTACGACCACACGCACCACGCTTACTTCCGTTTTGATTTCGATATCGACGGGACGAGCAATCAAATTTATGAACTTCCGCTGGGCGCGAAGCCCGACCGAAACGATATCCGACTCGCAACTGAGCGGAAAATTTACCGGACCGGGAGCGCGGCGAAGTATTATCGAATTCGCGGCGGCAAACGCAGTTACTTCCTCTATCCCGGGCCTAACGACGGCGTGGCCGATGCTTACGCAGGCGGCGACATGTGGTTCCTGCATTGGCACGACGGGCCCACCAATCTGGCGGCCGAAATCGACGATGGACACGACTTTTTCGATCCGACCGAGGCCGACCTCGACCAATTCCTAACCGGCGAA
>JBKJNW010000099.1:0-3529 GCA_046593335.1 Chthoniobacterales bacterium
CCTTCGATGACTCGATCATCAAGGCCGACAAGGGCGGCGCCCTCGCGCACGCGCAGAAGGAGGCGGCCCGCGCCGCGCTCATCAACGCCCTGAACAAGGACGCCAGCTACGTCGATATCAATTGCGACGAAGACCTGTCCATCCTGCTCGGCTCTGGCTACGAGCCAGTGAGCAACAATCGCGCGCAGACCGTCCTCCCCGCGCCCGAGGTGGTCGGGGTGGAATACGGCCAGGCCGGGCAGATCAAGATGCGGGTGAAGGGCGACCCGAACCGCAGGGCGATCCAGGGCCGGATCAAACCGGTCGGTGGTGAGTTTGGCCCGGTGATCAGCTTCCAAAGCTCGCGCCGGATTCTCTTCGCAGGCCTGAGTGCCGGCACCACTTACATCATGGAACTCTGCGGCCTCGGCGGCGCCACGGGTCATAGCGACTGGAGCGAGCCGGTAACCAAGACGGCGGTCTAGCCGCCAATGCTCGGGGCGGCGGCCATGAGGAACGGGCCGCCGCTCTGGAGAACGCGAGCGTCCGGGATTTCATGGGATCGCTGGCACCGCTCCGAGGAAGAAAATGATGTTCCCCCACCCCGCCAGAAAGATTTTCGCGAATTTCGCCCGACAGATGCCGTATTTAGATAGTGAAGCTCATTTGTCCCAATAATGACCACCCCAGTAAAAGCGCCCTCCCTTGGCGATCTGACTCCGCGTGAGCTGGAAGTGCTCCACTGGCTGGCGGAAGGAAAATCGTGCTGGGAAACCGCTCAGATCCTCGGACGCACGGAAGAAACGGTAAAGAAGCATCGCTGCCATATCTATCGCACCCTTGAAGTGGCCAACGCGGTCTCGGCGGCGGCCTTTTACTGGCAGGCCAAGGTGACATTCGGGGACTGAGCTGGGGTCGCGCGTTGGGGTTGCCCTGATTTGACGGACAGTGGGCTTGGGGTCAAAAACCCGAAGAGCCCACATGAAAACACAGATCACAAAACCCGCTCGTGAGAGAACGAGCTACAGCGCCAACTTGGAATGAATCGATGATCGAGGCGCGAACGAAGACGCTGGTCGAGATGGTTATCAGAGCGAACCTGCTGCCCGGGGAATCCACTGCTTGAACGAAGCCGAGACACGCGCCGAGCGCATCGATCCCACGCTGAAAGCGTCGAAAAAATCGCTTTTGGTCGCGGCTTTTATTCGACGCCGTCTACGTCCCGGGCGGAAGCGAAAGCGTCTCCGCCCTGTTGGCAAACGCGAAGACCATCCATTTCGTGAACGAGATGTACAAGCATTGCAAAGCGATCGCCGCCACCGGCGAAGGGGTGGAGTTAATTCGCGCCTCCTCCGTGCCCGACAAGGGCCGGGAAGACGGCTCGGATCCCGCGTTGTTGATCAGCCAGAACAGCGACGGGAAAACAAATCTCCACTCGCTTCATCAAAGCCATCGCCGCCCACCGCAACTGGGCCCGCGAAAAAATGGCGATGGCAAACACGCCCGCGTAGAAGTATTTCCGCCGCCTCTCCGGGAGGCCCACACTCCGCGAAGCTGGCGGTAAGTCGCGGAAAATGATTCCTGCGTCCTTCTCACAGCGCGTGTGTGCGAACTTATCGGAACAAGCGCCTTCGCAAGGGCGGTTGCTCTTCAATTTCGAAGGCTTAGCTTCGGCGGGCCGCGATTGTAGGGGGGCGCTCCGCCTGCCGCCCCGCAACCCCGCAGCAACCGGAGCGGTTGCCCTACAATGGCTGCGGCGTGCGCTGTCAGCTGCGCGCGCTGGGTTTCTTATCCGCGTCATCCGCGGTCAAGATTTTGGACGACGCGGCGGTCGTCCCTCCGGGGCGGCTGAAGGTTTACGGCGCGGGGGTGAGAAGGAACGCGTGACTCTGGCCCTGGATCGTGCCGTAACCTGCGATCTGGCCGCTGTCGTTGATCCCGTCGGCTTCCGCCAGGACCCAACCGCTGCCCGCCGGGATGAGTCTGTTTAGGTCTTTCATCTTGCCGCCATTAGTGGAAATAAAGGCGTGATAGAGGTTGGCCTTCGTGGTGGCGAAACCTATCACGGTCCCGCTGTTATTGAGCGCGAGACCCCAGGAGCTGGAGCCGCCGAGCGAGCCCAGATCGACCATTTGCCCAGCGCTGAGGCGGAAAGCGTGCGCGGCGCGATTGCCCCTGGTGTAGGCCTGACCGGCGACCTGGTTCTGATCGTTGATCGCATAGGCGATGCTCCAACTGCCGCCGAGGGTCCCGAGTGGAGTCATAACGCCGTTCTGGTAGGTAAAGCCGAGGAAGTCGCCGACGGAGTTATAGGAATAACCGGCGATCACTCCGAGATTATTGATACCATAGGCGTTGCTCGTCGCGCCGCCGAGCGTGCCGAGGTCGCTCATTTGTCCGCTGCTATAAAGAAAGGCGTGGTCCTGGCCGCCGAGCTGGGCCGAGCTGCCGACGACCTGGCCGGCATCGTTCAAGCCGTAGGCGACACTGTAATCGGCGCCAAGCGTGCCGAGATTGAGCATTTGACCCCCGCTGTAGAGAAAGGCGCGATACGATCCGGTCGCGAGGGTGGAGTAACCGGCGATCTGCCCGGACGTGTTGATACCGCGGCCCTGTCCATATTCGCCCCCGAGTGTGCCAAGATTGGTAAGCTGGCCATTGCGATAGAGAAAGGCCGGGTCGCTCATCTGGCTCGAGGAGGCGCTGGATGCTCCTGCCACCTGGCCACTAGCGTTGATGCAGAAGGCCTGGCTGTAACTGCCGCGGCTATTCGTGCCCAAGGTGCCGAGATCGCTAATGGTGTAGGTCTGGGCGAATGCCGACGTCGCGAGGAGGACGAATGCGGCGAAAGTGGCGAGCTGGCGGGCATGACTTAGTTGGTTGCTTAACGAGGTGGTTTTCATTGGCGATTCCGTTCTTACAAGTTCTGTAGGTTGCGATCGTTGTCGCGCCTGAGAAAGGCTGCCTTCGTAACGGTGTTGTTACGCGCGCGGGAGCTCCGCCTTGGGTTAACCGCAGAGGACGCGGAGTGCGCAGAGAAAATCCAGAAACACGAAACCTGACAACCTATGTCCCCCTCTCCGCTCTCAGCGCTCTCGGCGGTTGATTTCCCTCTGGCGTTTGGGCCGGCAACCGGAGCGGTTGCCCTACAATTTCGAATGCGTGTTAGGCCGGGCCGCGATCGTAGGGCGGGCGCTCCGCGTGCCTCCCCGCAACCCGCGCAGCAAGCGAGGCGCTTACCCTACAATGGTCCCCCTATCCGCGAAATCCGCGTAATCCGTGGTCAAGATTTCGGACGACACCCGCTGCGGCGGGCAGGCCGTGCTCGTCCCTCCCGGGTGTTAGTCACCGTGGCGGTTGTAAGGGCACGGAATCTGGCCGACCGGACGCGGGAAGGGTCGCGCCGGCAGGTTGAGTGATGATAGACGAGAATGGATTCACAACAAGAGTCGCAGACCGACTCACGACACTGCCTCCAGCATTTGATACGGTGACGGCGAACACGCTACCATCATCTTCCGCGGTAGTCGGCGGGGTTCTGTATTTCGCT
>JBKJNW010000191.1:0-49410 GCA_046593335.1 Chthoniobacterales bacterium
GCCATCGAATGACTGCAGGCGCGGACGCCGAAAACCTGCTCGAAGATCCATTCCGCCGGCGAAACCCAGCGCGCGACCCGGCGAAAAAGACGGGGCTGGGTGCGGCGCAGCCAAAGCAGCTTGGCCGGCCAAAAGGAGGCGCGCAGCATGCAGCCGGTTCGTTGCTGGAGGGCGCGCTCGTCGAATTTCTCCCGCAACGCCGCCGCCTCCGCGGCACAGCGCGCATCGGCCCAGGTGAAGACGGGAGTGAGCGGTTGCCCGGCGGAGTCGAGCCCGAGCAGGCTGTGCCAAAAACCAGAGCCGGCGACGGCGCTGATGTCGCTTTTCGTTAGGCGGAGGGTCTGGCGCAGGCAGCGGCGCGTGGCGCGCAGGAGGACCTGCGGGTCGAGCTCCGCGCCGTGACCGGCCGAGTGCCGGACCTGGTAAGGCTGGTGGGCGTTGGAGCCGGGAATGGGCTGTGCGGTTCGATCGAAAAGCGCGCTCCGGACGGAGGAAGTGCCGAGGTCGAGAGCAAGGACGACCGGCTCGGTTAGGCGGCGAGGCATGAGATAATTAATCGTGTTCTGCGTGAAGATTAAGCTTTAAGTCCTCCGCTACGCCCGCGAAAATCTTTTCATCGCGAGCGCCGCGCGATCTCATTCGATGTATAAAAAAATTCTCGTCGCCCTCGACAACAGTCCGACCGATCGGGCGATGTTTCTCCACATCACCGAGCTGGCCCGGCTGCACTGCTCCGAACTGCTCCTGGTTCATATCGCTGATGGCTGGGCGGCGCGAAATTACACTCGCTTTCAGCTGGCCGATTCCGAGGAGATGAAAGCCGATCGCGATTATCTCGCGCAGATGGTGACGGATTTGAGCGCGCAGGGACTGGGGGTGAAGGCGGAGCTTGGCCTGGGCGAGCCGGCCACGGAAATTTTAAAAATTGCCGAGGCGCAAAAGTGCGACTTGATCGCAATGACGACGCATGGCCATCGTTTCTTAAACGACTTGATCTACGGCAGCACGATCACCCAGGTGCGGCATCAGGCGAAGGTGCCGGTTTTGCTGGTCAACGCCGCGAAATAGCGGCCCACGGCAATCGGTTTCTCCGAATCATGAGCATGAAGGCGCTATTTTTAACGAACGAATATCCACCGCACATCTATGGCGGGGCCGGGGTGCACGTCGATTACCTTTCGCGCGAGCTGGCGAAATTGATGGAGGTAGAGGTGCGCTGCTTCGGCGACCAGGAGTCGTTAGGCACGAATCCCGAGGTGCGCGGCTTTGAGCTGGCGACGGACGATTATACCTGCCCGAAACCGTTGCGCTCGGTCTTCGGCGCGGTCCAGCGCTCGCTCGATTTTAACACCGAAAATATCACAGCCGACCTCGTCCATTGCCATACTTGGTATAGCCATTTTGGCGGGATCCTGGCGAAATTGAACTACGGCATCCCGCTTGTTATCACGGTTCATTCGCTCGAGCCGCTCCGGCCTTGGAAGCGTGAGCAGCTCGGCGGCGGCTATGATTTCACCGTCTGGCTGGAGAAGACCGCGCTCGAAATGGCCGACGCCGTGATCGCAGTCTCCAATGGCACCAAGGCTGACCTGGAGCGGCTTTTCGCGATTAGGCCGGAGCGTTTGCATGTCATCTACAACGGGATCGACCTGGACGAGTATCGGCCGACCGAAGCGACCGACGCGCTGGTCCGTTATGGAATCGACCCGAAGCGACCCTATCTGCTTTTTGTGGGGCGAATCACGCGCCAGAAAGGGATCATCCATCTCGCGCGCGCGATTCCTTACATGGATCCGGACTTTCAGATCGTTCTCTGCGCCGGTGCGCCGGATACGCCGGAGATTGCGGCGGAAATGAAGGCGGCAGTGAGCGAGGCGCAGGGGAAACGGAGCGACATCATCTGGATGGAGGAGATGGTCGACAAGAAAACCGTGCACCAGCTTTACGCGGGCGCAGCGGTCTTTTGTTGTCCATCGATTTACGAGCCATTTGGGATCATCAATCTCGAGGCGATGGCCTGCGAGACCGCAGTGGTGGCGAGCGCGGTGGGCGGAATCAAGGAAGTGGTGGTCGACGGCGAAACCGGCTTTCTCGTGCCGGTGGAGCAGATGACCGAAAGCCCGTTTGAACCGATCGATCCGGCGAAATTCGAGCGCGACTTGGCGGCGCGGATCAACCAGCTGATGGCGGACCCGGAACTGCAAAAAAAGTTCGGCCGGGCGGGACGAAAACGGGCGGAGGAGATGTTCGGCTGGGGCGCAATCGCGCAGGAAACGAAGCGGCTCTACGAGTCGCTGGTGGCGAAAAAGTAGTTCCATAAGGGCGGCGCTGGGCCGGCGCTAAAGTCTTCCGCGCGCTACCCAGAAGCGCGGGAGTGTGTATGGTTAGGCAATGTTCGTCGACCGGATAAAAATCTTCGCCAAAGCGGGCGATGGCGGTCGCGGGTGCGTCAGTTTCCGGCGGGAAAAGTTCGTTCCCCGGGGCGGTCCGGATGGCGGCGACGGGGGCAAAGGGGGCGACATCATCCTGCAGGCGGATGAGCACACCGATAACCTGGCCAGCCTTTTCTACGAGCCGCTGATCAAGGCGAAAAAAGGCACCCACGGGATGGGCAAACAGATGCACGGGCGCGGCGCGCAGGATAAAATCGTAAAGGTGCCGGTCGGGACAGTGGTGCACCGGATGAATTCGTTAGGCGATCCGACGGCATTTACCGATTCCGCCGAACCGATTACTCCGCTGCCGGAGACAGAGGCCGGCGGCACGCTCGAACAAATCGCGGACTTGGCTCAGCCTAACGACGAATTCATCCTCTGCCACGGCGGCAAGGGCGGGAAGGGCAACGTCCATTTCAAGAGTGCGCGCAACCGCGCCCCGCGGGAATACACTGAGGGCGAGGAAGGGGAGGAAGGGCATTTCATCCTTGAGCTGCGCACAATCGCGGATGCGGGCCTGGTCGGTTATCCGAATGCCGGCAAATCAACCCTCCTACGCCGAATCTCGGCGGCGCACCCGAAAGTGGCGGCCTATCCGTTTACAACTTTGCATCCGATGATCGGGGTGGTGGAGTTCGATGACTACCGGCGCGCGACGGTGGCGGACATTCCGGGCTTAATCGAAGGCGCGCACCAGAATCTTGGGTTGGGGCACGCTTTCCTGCGGCACATCACGCGCTGCCGTTTGCTTCTTTTCGTGCTCGACATGGCGGGGAGCGAGGGTCGCAACCCGATCGAAGATTTGCAGCATCTCCGGCGCGAAATTGATTTGTACGATCCGCGCCTCTCACAGCGGCCGTGGTGGATCGTGGCGAACAAAATGGATTTGCCCGAAGCGGCGGATAACCTGGCGGCGATGCGCCAACGGTTCCCCGACCGCGAGATCGTGCCGGTCTCGGCGAAGGAAAACGAGGGGATCGAGGAGCTTAAGGACGCGCTCGACCGCCGCCTGCGGGAACCAGATTTAACGCCGGTTCATCCCGAGCTTACTACTTATGCTGGGGCCGTCGGTCGCGGGAGAAGCGATTAGAGTTAGACAAGGCAACCGAATGCGTTATCAGTTCACGACTTTCTGGCGCAACCATCCGGGTGTTCCCCAATAATTATGTCGAAATTGGTCGTCGCAAGTTACTGCACTACTTTCCTGAAATCGGAGATGCTTCACATCTACCGGCAGGTGACCGCTCTGCGCGACGTCCAGACTTTCGTGATGACGAAGAAGAAGCAGAACACCGACCGCTTTCCCTTTGACGATATCGAGCTCATCCCGGCGCCGCGGCCCAACCCCTTTCGGCATGGCTGGCTGAAGTTCGTCGAGCGCCAGCCGCCGATCGTTTATCGCGGCGAATACCAGTTGCTGGCGAATCTTCTCGAGCGGCGTGGGGCGGATTTGATGCACATCTATTTCGGCCACACCGGGGTGCACCTGTTGCCGTTCATTCAGTGCTGGGCCAAGCCCTGCATCGTCTCTTTTCACGGCGCAGATGTGATGCTGAAGGCGGAAAGCCCGGATTACGCCGCCAAGCTGAGGAAGGTTTTTGATTCCGTTCCGCTGGTCCTGGCGCGATCGCGCTCGCTCGAGCGGCGCCTGATCCGGCTTGGATGTCCGGCGGAGAAAATCCGGATCAACCGGACCGGTATCCCGCTGGCGCAGTTTCCGGTCGTGCGCCGGCAGGCGCCGGTCAACGGGGAATGGAACTTTCTCCAGGCTTGCCGGCTCATCCCGAAAAAAGGTCTGACGACCTGCCTGCGCGCCTTCGCCCTTTTCCACCGCGAAAATCCGCGCTCGCAACTGATGATCGCAGGGAAGGGCCCTTTGCAGCCGGTGCTGGAAGTGCTGGCCGCGCAATTAGGAATCAGTTCCCACGTGCACTTTACCGGTTTCCTTTCACAGAAGGATTTGCTCGAGCTGTATCATGGCTGCCACGTTTTCCTGCATCCGAGCGAGATGCCCGCAGACGAAAACCAGGAAGGTATTCCGAATTCGATCCTGGAAGCGATGGCGACCGGCATGCCGGTCCTCGCGACGCGGCATGGCGGCATCCCGGAAGCGGTTGAGGAAGGGCGTTGCGGAGCGTTGGTGGACGAGCGCGATTACCAGTCGCTCGCGGAAGAGATGAAGAAGATCACCCGCGCGTCGTATTCATTTGCGGAAATGGGGCTGCTGGCGAGCGAATCGGTCGTGGCAAATTTCGAGCAAAGGTCGCATATCGGCCAGCTCGAGGGACATTACCGCGAAGCGATGGAGTTGGCGCAGGAGGCAGAAGCCCGGGTGCAGGCCAAGGCGCCGGTCGTGGTGCCGCCATTTCAGCAGGAACGTGTCTCGGCGAAGTAGGTGGCGGGCGCCGCTTTTCCACGGCATTTTTCCCGCGGAAAAAAACTCCGGAAAGTCGCTTGTCAGCATTGGCAACATGCTCTTCTGTAAGCGCGACGTGAGCGGCCTGAAGGCGCACGCTTGTTCCTGGTCGGAGCAAGTCGCGCCCAACCGACACCGGTAGAGCCGTTTCCGCACCCACGCATGGTCCATCGTTACTTTCGTTTATTGCTGCTTTTGCTAGGCGTCTTCCTCGCCTTTGGGAGTCTCGCGCCCGTCGTTTACGCGGCCGAACCAGCCACCGCGACGGAGGCCGCGCCTGCACATCACGAAGCGCTTTCGCTCAAGGCCACGCCGCTTTTTACGATCGGTAAATTTACGATCACGAACTCGATGATCGTGACCTGGGTGGTGGCGGCTGCGATTATCATTTTCGCCCAGCTCGCGACGCGCAATATCAAGCAGGTTCCGGCTGGGATTCAGAATTTCTGGGAATGGATGGTGGAAGGCCTCTACAACTTCCTCGAGAGCGTGATCGGCCCTCATCTGGTGCGCAAGACCTTTTGGTTTTTCGCCACCATTTTCATCTTCATTTTGTTTCTGAACTGGTTTGGTTTGATCCCCGGCGTCGGGACCATCGGCTGGGGACACCACGACCCGGTGACCAACGCTTTTCACGTCGATCGCCCGCTCCTCCGCGGCGCCAACGCCGACCTCAACCTCACCGCCGCGATGGCCATGGTGTTCTTCGGGCTCTGGATCTTCTGGGCCTTCCAGGAAAATGGCGTGGGCGGATTCATCCTTCATCTTTTCGGACCAAAGGGCGATTCCAAGGGAATCCTGAAGATCCTCATGATCGTCGTCTTCTTCATGGTCGGCTGGCTGGAAATCGTCTCCATCTTGTTCAGGCCGATTTCGCTTAGCTTTCGACTTTACGGCAACGTCTACGCCGGGGAAAACATGCTCGAGTCGATGGCGCATATCGTGCCCGCGCTCTCCTGGCTTATTCCAATCCCGTTTTACTTTATGGAACTGCTGGTGGGTGTCGTGCAGGCGCTGGTCTTCATGTTGTTGACCGCTGTTTTCACCCTTTTGATTGCCCACCACGAACCGGCGCAGGGCGCCCACCACTAAATTTTCGGTGACCGTTGCGGCTGGACCACGGCGGCGCTGAAGCAAACCAACTAAACAGAAAAACATGATATTACCATTACTGGCAGAGATGAACGGAAGCATTCACGTCGGCCTGGCGGCCCTCGGTGCGGCCATCGGTGTAGGATTGATCGGCATGGGCGCGGCTTCCGCGGTCGGTCGCAATCCTGGCGCGGCGACCCCGATCCTGGTGCAGGCGATTCTCGCGATCGCGTTTGCGGAAGCGATCGTGTTCTACGCTCTTTTCCTCGTCAAATAAGTTGAGGCGCGCTGAGGCCATCGGCCCAGGCCACCATTTTAACGCATGAACATTACACTCCTCGCCGCCGCCGGCGGATTAGGCGATCTCGTCAGCGAAACGGGACAGGCTTTTGGTTTCGACCTGAAGATCTTTCTCTCGCAGGTGGTCAGCTTTGTCATTGTCGCGTTGCTCCTCCGGCAATTCGCCTACAAGCCGATCCTCGCCGTGCTCGAGGAACGCCGGCAGCGCATCGCCGAAGGGCTTCTCAACGCCGAGAAGATCAAACAGCAACTGGCCGAAGCCGAACAGCGCTACCAGGAAATCCTGGCCAAGGGCAGCGGCGAAGCGCAGAAGATGATCGATGAAGCGCGGGCTAGCGCCGGTGTCATCGCCGAGCGCAAGCAGCAGGAAGCGATCGTGGCGGCGGAACAGATCCTGGCCAAGGCGCGGGAAGCCAGCGTGCTCGAGCACGAGCGCACGATGAGCCAGCTCAAGCGCGAGCTCGGCAGGCTTGTCATCGACACGACCGCGAAAGTAACCGGCAAGATCCTGACTCCGGAAGATCAGCGACGTTTACAGGAAGAAGCCAGCCGCCAAGTCGCATCCTAGCGACCCGGACCCACCCGTGAAGATCAGCAAAGAAATCCGCCAACTCACCCGCAGCCTCGTGCGCGACAGCTATGTCAACGGGGCGCTCGATCGGGAGCGGATTGGGGCGATCGGTCGCGCCATCCTGGAAAAGAAGCCGCGCAATTACGCGCAGATTCTGAAGAATTATCACCGTCTTCTGCGCCTGGAGCTGGATAAGAAGAGGGTCACGATCGAGTCCGCCTCCGAGCTCGACCCGGAAGCGGGCCGGAAAATTGTTGCCGGGCTGGAAAAAAATTACGGCACTGGCCTGACGACTGAGTTTGTCGTCAACCCGGCACTCCTCGGCGGGGTGCGGGTCCGCGTCGGGAGCGATGTCTGGGACAGCAGCGTGCGCAACCGCCTGGAGCGCCTGCGGCAGAAACTTTAACCTAACGAAAAATCATGAGCAGTATTCTGGAAGAAATCGAAACACAAATCGCGGGGCTGAAAACCTCGACCACCAAAAGCAACGTCGGAATCGTGCGCGAAGCGGGCGACGGCGTCGCCCGGGTCGAGGGCCTGAGCGAGGTGATGTTGAACGAAATGATCGAATTCCCGAGCGGCGAATTCGGTCTCGCGCTCAACCTCGAAGAAACGGAAGTCGGCGTCATTTTGCTGGGTGATCCGACCAAGGTTGCAGAAGGGGACGAGGTCAAAACGACCGGACGACTGCTCCAGGTGCCGGTTGGCAAAGCATTGTTAGGCCGGGTCGTGAATACCCTCGGTCAACCGGTCGATAACAAAGGCCCGATCAATACCGATTCTTATTACCCGGTGGAAAAAATCGCTCCCGGCATTATCAAGCGCCGCAGCGTCAACCAGCCGGTGCAGACCGGCATTATGGCGATCGATGCGATGGTTCCGATTGGCCGCGGCCAGCGTGAGCTCATTATCGGCGACCGTGCGACCGGCAAATCGACGATTGCTGTCGACACCATCATCAGCCAGGCACGCCTGAACAAGGCAGCCGAAGACGGCCAATTGAAGGATCATCGTGCGCTTTATTGCATCTACGTCGCGATCGGCCAGAAAAATTCCAACGTCGCCCGCACCCTCGCGGTCTTGGAAAAAAACGGCGCGATGCCTTATACGACGATTGTTTCCGCGCCCGCCTCGGAGAGCGCAACCAACCAGTATCTTGCGCCGTTCGCCGGCGCTGCCATGGGCGAATGGTTCATGGATAACGGGATGGATGCGCTCATCATTTATGACGATCTTTCCAAGCACGCCGTCGCCTATCGGCAGGTTTCGCTGGTGCTGAAACGCCCGTCCGGACGTGAGGCTTACCCGGGCGACGTTTTTTATCTGCACTCGCGCTTGCTCGAACGCAGTGCGCGCGTGACGGAAGACGCGGGCGGCGGCTCGTTGACCGCGCTGCCGATTATCGAGACCCAGGCGGGCGACGTTTCGGCTTACATTCCGACCAACGTGATCTCAATCACGGACGGCCAGATTTATCTCGAGACGGATCTTTTCTTCCAGGGCATTCGCCCGGCGATCTCGGTCGGTCTCTCGGTCAGCCGAGTCGGTTCCGCGGCACAGATCAAGGCGATCAAACAGGTGGCGGGTAAGATCAAGCTCGACCTCGCGCAGTTCCGTGAACTGGCGGCTTTCGCGCAGTTCGGTTCGGACCTCGACGCCGCGACCAAGGCGCGACTCGATCGCGGCCAGCGGATCGTTGAATTATTCAAGCAGATCCAATACAACCCGATTCCGGTGGAAGAGCAGGTCGCGGTTCTGTGGGCGATGCAGAACGGATACCTCGACCCGGTCCCGGTGGACCGCGTGAAGGAATTCCAGACGAAGCTGCAGGATTATTTGCAGACTCGGAAAGAAAGTGTCCTGGCCTCGATTCGAACAAAGAAGGCGATCGACAAAGACCTGGAAGTCGAACTGGCGACCGCGCTGAACGACTTCAAAGCGACCTGGCAATAGCCTGACCAAATGGCGAATACCCAAGACATCCGGCGCCGGATCAAATCGATCCGCAACACCGCGCAGATCACGAAGGCGATGCAGATGGTGGCCGCCTCGAAGATGCGCAAGGCGCAGCAACATGCGCTCGCGGGACGTCCCTACTCGGAGTTGATGAACCGCGTTCTCGTCTCGCTCAAGAGCCGGACCGATCCACTGCTCCATCCGCTCCTGCAGATTCGCCCGACGAACAAGGAACTGGTCCTCATCATCAGTACCGACAAGGGGCTCGCCGGCGCCTTGAATACCAACATCATGCGGGAAGCGGCGGCCTTTGATTCGGCGAAGACGGTTTACGTCACCGCCGGCCGCAAAGCGCGCCAGTTCGTCGCCCGGACAAAGCGCGAGCTCCTGGCCGATTTCGAATTAAAGGATTCGCCGACAATTCTGGAGACGAAGGCGATCTCCAAATTTTGCGTGGAGAAATTCCTCAGCGGGGAAGTGGATAAGGTGACGGTCCTCTACACCCACTTCGTCAACACCATCAACCAGAAGCCGGTCGCGCAGACCTTGCTCCCGATTGATCGGTTTGCCTTCAGCGCCGCGCCGGCGGGAGAGAGCTCCGCAGAGGCGACCACGGACCCGATGTTGGAGTACACCTTTGAACCGAGCGCGCAGGCAGTGCTCGATTTCATGTTGCCCTATTATGTGCAATACCAGGTCTTTCAAATGATCCTCGATGCCCGCGCCTCGGAACACAGCGCGCGCATGGTCGCGATGAAAAATGCCACCGACAACGCGAACCAGTTCATCAAGGATCTCACCCTCGAGTACAACAAGATGCGCCAAGCCAGCATCACGACCGAGCTGCTCGAAATCGCCACTGCCCAGATGGCAGTCGGCGGCTAGAACGGAGTCCCGAAAAGCATAACGGCCGCCCCCTCGCGAGGACGGCCGCCAAGCCAAAGTCAGTTTCTTAATGTCCGCCCGGGGAGCCGGCTCGGAGCTGGGCGATACGGCGCCGCCGAAGAATCTGCGTAATCGCAATTGCTGCGACCAGGCCGACGATCGGGAAAAGCGCGCTCATCTCTGGCACCGGCGCCAGCGTGGCTTGGAAGGCCACCGGAAGAACGTCGCCGGAAAGAGCACCAATCGAGATGAAATCGTAGTCCGTGAAGTTAGCGATACTCACGAAAAGCATGTCCGACGAACTGGTGTAAACCCCGCCAATTTGAGTCCCTGGGTCTCCCAGAGCCGAAGAACCCCAAATGACGAAGGTATCGTTCGATGAACTCTGCACGCTTCCGATCTGCAGTTTCCCGTCGGTAAAGCCCTGGGCGATGATCGAGCTGACATCGAACTGGATGAATTGAGTAGGATACCCACCGTTCCCCTGGAGTTCGTGATCCGCGGGTCCGACGATACCAAGGCCCGTTTCGCCGGAGCCTTGGTTCTTGTAATAGAGGCCGAGCGGCGTGCTCGTCGGCCAGCCCACGGTGTAGCCGTTGGCGGTGATGGAGTAGCCGGAGGAGGTGAAGGTTTGCGAGGTTGAACCAACCGCGCCCTCGGTTCCGTTCGGATTCAGGTCCAATGTGACCACCGTTGCCCAAGCGGAGCTGGCCGTGAAGGCCCAGAGAAAAAAGAGAGCGGCGAAGGATTTTCTACTGCGGGGATGCATCGTGGTTTTCATGGGGCGTGTAGTTGGAAAATTCGTAATCGGTTTCCGCATTTGATAGCAAGAAATTTCTGCGTGGGAGGCAACCATTTGTCATAATTGAGACACAGGGTCAATGATTATTTCAATGAGCACTATTTTTACTCGTGTCCTCATAAAAACCAGAATTCCCTGGGAAACGTCGCTTTTCCTGGATTCCGGCTCTTTAGGCGAACAAAAAGCAGAGGTTGGCCTTAGTGGCACAGCATTCGCTGAGGCATGCCAACCGCTGAACTTTCCCGTCGGCGACCCTTCGCTGAGTTGCAATACCACATTCCGCTAATGAATTCGTGGCCGGGAATGGGTGCGACATTAAGGCCTTCAAAAAAAAAGCGGCCCGAACCGCTCGACGACCCTTCCGACAATCCCCAGCCAACGGAAACGGCCGCCTCCCACTACGGAGGACGGCCGCATCCACCCCCTAACCCAATGAAATTTTAGGAGATCAGCGTTCGTTGATCTCGATCATCTGCAGCTGCGCGCTGCGGCGCCGGCGGAGCACTTGCGTGCACGCGACGGCCGTGACCAGCCCGACGATCGGGAACAGCGCGCTCATTTCCGGCACGGGGGACATGTTATGCACGAGCGACCACTCTTCGAAGCCGCCCTCGCTAGTTCCATCCGCCGACATCTGATCTCCGAAACGGCTAAACATGTAGATGTAGTCCGAATCGCTCATTCCCGCGAAGGCCGAAGTCGGGATGTAGGCCAGCATATCGCCGGATCCGCTTCCGCTGTTGCGGGCCGCGTCGAGCAGGATGTAACTATCGCCCGCACCGTCCAGGCTCCAACGCAGCGTGCCGAGGGATGCGACATCGGTCGTTGTTTTGCTGCCCACAGCGGAGGTGTAAAACTGAAGTTGATCGAGCGAGATGAGCGACTTGCTGCCGCCGGGCTCGTTGACGTCGAGCAGAAGCTGATAGTAGGACACTCCATTGAGGCTGACGGCGGTCGTTTTCAGATCGGAAAACTGGATGTCGTGAGTCCAGATCCCAGCCTTGTCATCAAACGGGGTTCCACCCGAGGTGTTGTAGCCTTGTTCGGATCCATCCGCCTGAACCCGGAGGAAGGGGTCGATCACGCCGGTGCCGGTTGGCTGTTGGGAAGTATAGACAAACTGGCCCCCATTGATCGTGCCGCTGTTGTTGCTTCCCGTCAGATCGACCACCGTGCCAAACGCACTGGTCGTAACGAAAGCTAATCCGGCTGCCATCAACGTTCTTGCGAAACTCTTAGTCATGTTCTTTTTCCTCTGGAATGATGCTGCTGATTGATTTTTCACTCTTCTTAAAAACCATAATTCTCACAATTGTGTCGCGCTGACTACAAAAATCCTTCGTTGCCGGGGTTCCGGAGGATTTTTTTTCGGCCATTTCCCATGGGGCGAAGCTCATCTCGGAAACTTTCCTGGGGAAAGCTGGACCTGCGGCACGAGTTTCGCTTCCGGATGCCGATCGAGTTATTTTTTCACAGAGCCCCACAATGCCCTCGCATGCCGCTGCGCTCGAGATTCCCCAGCCGCCTCGAAGCCGTTCAGCCTTCCCGGGTGCGAGTGTTACCCCGTATTTTTCAACCCGCCGGAAATGCCGTTGATCGTGAGCTCGATCGCGGCCCGGGCGTTGTCGGCGGCGGTTTTCCTGAGTTTGCCGCTGCGCAACCGGCGCAGGAGATCGACCTGGAGATAATTCAGCGGATCGATGTAGGGGTTTCGCAATTCCACGGAATTTAGCAGGACCGGATCACCCCCCAGCAGTTGTTTCTTTCCCGTGATGGCGAGGATCGCTTGCTCCGTGCGGGCAAATTCTTCCAGCAACAAACGGAGGATGCGCTCCCGGACGTCCTCATTCTCAACGAGCGAGGAATAGACTCGGGCAATTCCGATGTCGGCTTTGCGCATGGTGAGTTCGGCGTTGTCGATCAGGGTCTGGAAGAAGGGCCAGGAAGCGTGCATTTCGCGGAGAAGACGTTTCCCTTTTGGTCCTTCGGCGAGGAGCGTTTCCATGGCAGTGCCGAGGCCGTACCAGCCGGGGAAATTGAACCGGCTTTGCATCCAGGAAAAAACCCAGGGGATCGCGCGCAGGTCCGCCACGCTTCGGGTCGCCTTCCGATAACTCGGGCGAGAACCAAAACGCAGGTCGCCTATCATATCAATCGGTGTTGCCTCGCGCCAAAACTCGAGAAACTGCGGGTCTCGCACCGCGGCCTGATAGGCGCCCACGCTCGTCTCGCTCATTCGAGCCATCGCGCGGGTCCAACTGGCCGGCACTTTGGCGGGTTTTTGTGCGGCGTGACTGCCGAGCAGAACGCCATAGGTCATTTGATCGAGAACGCGATGGGCAAGGTCGGGGTCGTGATAGCGCGTCGATAACACTTCGCCTTGTTCGGTTACCCGGATGCTTCCGTCGCGCAGCCCGACCGGTTGGGCAAGAATCGCCTTTGCCGCCGGTCCACCGCCGCGCGCGATGCTCCCGCCGCGTCCGTGGAAAAGAGTGATCCGCAATTTTTTCGCAGTCGCGACCGCGGCGATTTCCTCCTGCGCCCGGTAGAGTGTCCAATTCGCCGCGAGATAACCGCAATCCTTGTTGCTGTCGGAATGACCGAGCATCACATGCTGCTGGCCGCCCTGTTTCTTCAGCAGCGCCGCATACTCGGGTTGCTCCACCAACTGCGCGAGAATGCAGGGAGCGCCGGTGAGATCGTCGAGTGTTTCGAAAAGCGGCGCGATCGGCATGGACGCGCCCGCCAATTGCATGAGGAGCTGGACTTCGAGCAGGTTCGACACTTCGGTCGTCATGCTGACGATGTAAATTCCGAGCGCTTCAGGCCCGAACTTTCTCCCGGCCAGGGCCGCCAGGCGCAGCGGCTGGAGGACGTAACGCGTCGCTGGCGAAAATTCCACCAGCGCCATCAAGGCGAGGGGACGCGCCGCGCCGATCGCACTCGAGAGCAAGCTGCGCTTTTCCGCTTCGCTGAGTTTGGCATAATTGGCCCGGCCGCTGATCTCGGCGATGGCGGCCTCGTGGGCGGCGGAATGTTGCCGCAAATCCAGCCGCGCCACGTGCAAACCAAAAACCCCGAGCCGCTGGATCGCCGTCCGCAATTCTCCCTCGGCCAGCAACGCCCCGCGGCCCGTTGCGAGACTTTGGCGAATGACCTCCAACGTCTTTCGCGCGGCGCCGACCTGGAGAAAGGCTGCGTCTTCGACGGCTTCGCTCGCCAGGCTTTGCCCGTCGCCGACTTCGGCGATGTCGCGCGCCACCTGTCCGCGCAGGACCGTGAGGAGCAGCCGATACGGCTCGTGCGGATAGCGCTCGCTCATTTGCCTCACCTGTTTGGAGAAATTTCTGTTCTCTTTCACGAAACGACGCACTTCCGGCGTGATCACCGCACGCGTGTCGGAGACACTGATCGACCACGAGAGCTCGCGCGCCTGTTGCAGAAGTTTGTTCAATGCCAGCTGCCGATGCAGTAACAGCACCTCGGCGGTGACCGCAGGCGTGACGTTGGGATTGCCGTCGCGATCGCCCCCGATCCACGAACCGAAAGTAAGCCAGCGCGCCGGCGGCCTAACGAGCGGGTAATGCCGGCGCAGCGCGCACAGCATGTCGTTCTGCAAACGCGGCACGGCATCGAAGAGCGTGGTGTCGAAATACCAAAGTCCCGTCCGCGCTTCGTCGGTGACCTCGGGCCGCGCCACTCGCCTGCGATCCGTTAGCCAGAGCGAAACAATTTCCCGCTCCACCCGCGTCGGGTCCGGTGCTTCACCCTGCATTTCGGGAGAATGCCGCTCGCGCAGGATCTCCGCCATGCGCCGCAATTTCGTGAGCAAGGTCCGGCGTTTCGATTCTGTCGGGTGCGCGGTGAAGACCAGCTCGATATTCAGCCGGTCGAAAAGGGCTTGCACTTCAGAAGAGGAAACGCCCCTTTTTTTCAGCTCCTTGATCGCCGCTTCGATCGACTCGCGGATCGGTTCGCCAGCGCGCCGACCCTCTGGATTGACCTGGGCGGCCCGTCGCCGTCGGAGGAGCGTGACCCGGAAATTTTCTTCGGCGAGGTTCACCAGTTCGAAATAAAGAGTGAACGCCATCGCCTGATGGATTGCTGCTTCCGGGGTGAGACGCGCGACCGTCTTTGCGAGCTGGCCGGCCGCGCCGGCCTCGCCTTTGCGGCTCGCTTTCGCCAGCGTGCGCAATTTTTCCACCGTCTCAAAAGTGGCCTGCCTTCCAGCTGCGAGATCACCCGGCCGAGCGCGTCCCCCAGGAAACGAATTTCCGACCGCAGCGGCGTCAGATTTTTCAAGGCGGTAGAGGGCGAGCGGGAAGCGTGATCGGACATGTGGCAGGAATTTGGCGAAACGACCGCCAGAATGAGCGGCCCACGGAAACACGAACGCTAAAAGCTGTGTGAAATTCTCTTTTTCGCCCCTTGTCGGCGGGCTCAACTTCGTTACCTTGGGACTCCCGCGCGCTGGGCAAATCGCCCCGCGGGTCGCCCTTTTATGAATACTGGAAATATCGTTCAAGTGATTGGTCCTGTCGTCGATGTGGACTTTGCCGACGCCGCCAAACTTCCCGGCATCTACAACGCTTTGGAGATCGAGTACGAGGTGAACGGCAACCCGACCAAATTGACCCTCGAAGTGCAGCAGCATCTCGGCGAAAAATGGGTCCGGTCCATCGCGATGTCATCGACCGAAGGCTTGAAGCGCGGCATGCCCGTGACGGATACCGGCGGCCCGATCACTGTGCCGGTAGGCGAGGGGACTCTCGGCCGCATCTTTAACGTGACCGGCGACCCGGTCGATAATCGCGGGCCGGTCTCGTTCACCAAGCGTTACCCGATTCATCGCAAGGCGCCGGAGCTGACCGAGCAGGACGTTCAGGCCAACATTCTCGAGACCGGCATCAAGGTCATCGATTTGATTTGTCCCTTCACCAAGGGCGGCAAGGTCGGCGCGTTCGGCGGCGCCGGTGTCGGCAAGACGGTCGTCATTCTCGAACTGATCAACAACATCGCGAAGAACCACGGCGGTTTCTCTGTTTTCGCCGGTGTGGGCGAACGCTCGCGTGAGGGCAACGATCTCTACACCGAGATGAGCGAAGCCGGCGTCATCGACCAGAAGGATCTGAGCAAGTCGAAGGTCGCGCTGGTTTACGGCCAGATGAACGAGCCTCCTGGCGCGCGTCTCCGCGTCGCGCTCAGCGCGCTCGCAATGACGGAATACTTCCGCGACGAACGTAACCAGGACGTGCTCCTTTTCATCGACAACATCTTTCGTTTCTCGCAGGCTGGCGCGGAAGTGTCGGCATTGTTAGGCCGCACCCCGAGCGCGGTCGGTTATCAGCCAACCCTCGCGGCCGAGATGGGCGATTTGCAGGAACGCATCACCTCGACCAACAAAGGCTCGATCACTTCGGTGCAGGCCGTTTACGTGCCGGCGGACGATCTGACCGATCCGGCTCCCGCAAACACTTTCGCGCACTTGGATTCGACCATCGTGCTCGAGCGCTCCATCGCGGAGCTTGGAATCTATCCGGCGGTGGACCCGCTCGCTTCAACCTCGAAGGCGCTCGCGCCTGAGATCGTGGGCGAAGAGCATTACAACGTCGCGCGCGGCGTACAGAAGGTGCTCCAGCGCTACAAGGATCTGCAGGACATCATCGCGATTCTCGGCATGGACGAGCTCAGCCCGGAAGATAAGTTGACCGTCTTCCGCGCCCGCAAAATCCAGCGTTTCCTCAGCCAGCCCTTCCACGTCGCGGAAGTGTTCACCGGCACGGCCGGCCAATACGTCTCGATCGCCGAAACCGTCCGCGGCTTCAAAGAAATCCTCGACGGCAAACATGACGATGTTGCCGAACAGAATTTCTACATGAAGGGCGGCATCGACATGATCAAGGAATAGCAGTGGCGAAAACTCTTCGCCTTGAAATCGTGACCCCGGAGGCAAAAGCGTACTCCGAGGATGTCGAGATGGTCGTGCTCCCCGGCACGGACGGTGAGCTCGGCGTTTATCCGCAGCACGTCCCGGTGCTGACCACGCTTAAGCCCGGCGAACTGCGGGTTTTCAAGGGCGGCAAGGAAACCTCTCTTGCCGTCGGCGAAGGCTTTGCCGAGATCACCGGCGACGCGATTTCTGTCCTGACCGATATGGCGCTGGAATCGACCGCGATCGACGAAGGCGCGGCGGAAGCGGCCGTCGCACGGGCGCAGGCGGCGATGAAAGAAGATCTCGGCAGCGAAGAAATCGCAGCGGTCTCGGCATCGCTCCAGAAGGCGCTCGCGCAGTTAAACGTCAAGCGCCGGCGTCGGCCTTAACTCCGGGGAGCGCACGTGCCTCGCGTGCCGTTCTCGGCGCCTCGCCGAGAACTTCTTCGCCTTCGACCGATCCTGGGCTAAGACTTTCGCATTCATGCAAACGCCAGACGCGCTCGGGATCATCGCCGGCAGCGGCGTTTATCCGCTTCTCCTGGCCGACGCCGCCCGCGTCGCGGGGGTGAAGAAAATCGTCGTCGCGGCCTTCACCGACGAGACTTCCCCCGAGATCAGCAATCGTGCAGACGAGATCGAGTGGCTGCGCGTCGGGCAACTGGGCAAGCTGCTGAATTTCTTCCGCGACGCCGCCGTGCGGCACGCCATCATGGCCGGGCAGATCGCGCCGGATAACCTCTTTAGCCTGCGCCCCGACTTCAAGGCGATGTTCCTCCTCGCCAGGCTGAAACATCGCAACGCCGAATCGATCTTCAGCGCGATTGCCGATCAGCTCACCGAGGCCGGGGTTGAGCTTCTCCCGGCCACGACTTTCCTCGATCATCTCCTCGCCCCCGCCGGACACATCGCCGGTCCGAAATTGAAGGAGCGCGAAGAAGAAGACATCACCTTCGGTTTCGAGATCGCAAAGCAGCTCAGCGCGCTCGATGTCGGACAGACGATCGTGGTCAAAAACGGCACCGTCCTTGCGGTCGAAGCCTTCGAAGGCACGAACGAAGCCATCCGGCGCGGCGGTTCGTTAGGCAAAAAGAACGCCATCGTGATCAAGGTGACCAAGCCCGACCAGGACATGCGTTTCGACGTCCCCGTGATCGGGCCCGAGACGTTGCGGGTCGCGACGGAAGCGAAAGTGCGCGCGATCGCGGTGGAAGCCGGCCGCACTCTCCTGCTCGAGAAGGCCGCCCTCCTCGACCTCGCCGAGCGCTCCAAAATTTCGCTCGTCGGTCGTTAGGCGTTTATTTCGGATCGACGCCTCCTCGCCCGGGAGGTAAAAAATGCGGCCATGAGCCGCCCAGCAATGTTCTGCGTCGCTTTGGTTCTGCTTGGAGCCTGCCCCGTTCGGGGCGACTGGATCCGGGATTTCCGCGGCGAGGTTGTTTACGACGATAATTTATCGAACTCGGATCGCGCGGCCGACCAGCGGGATGATTTCGCCTTTGCCGGACGCGCGAGTTTTGGGCGTTTTGGCGAATTGAGCGATGCCTTGCGACTTACGGTCACGGCCGATCTGGAGGGGCGCGCTTTCGCGCGCTACGACGATTTTTCCAGCCTAACGATTGGGTCAACCGCGGCGCTGCGCTATCGCGCCGGGCTCGGCGCCATGGCGCCGTTTCTGCGCCTGGAAGCGAGCGGAGGTTACGCTGCTTTTAATCAATCGCTTCAGAGCGGCGGACGTTTTCGCACCGGGCTCACGGTCGGAAAAAAGGTGACCGAAAGGTTCGCGCTCGAAGCCTCCTATTTTTACGAGGAGATCGGCGGCGAGATCCGGGTTTTTGACCGCTTCGCGCACGTCTTCGCTTTGCACGCCTCCTTCGACCTGACGGGAAAAACGCGGTTGAGCGCGGGCTACGAGCTACGCAGCGGCGAGGTGCTTTCCTATGCCGTGCCGCCGCGGCCGGACATCGTCGCCCTGGCCAACGATCGGCGCACGGTCGATACCTTTGGTCCGCCCTACGTCGCCTATAACCTGGACGCGCTGACCAACTCGCTTTCGTTAGGCGTGAGCCAGGCGCTAACCCAGTTTCTCTCAATCAATGCGCGCTATGATTGGCAATACACCACCCGTTCGCATCTTAGTTACACCAATAATGTTCTGCGACTTTCGATCCATGCGGCTTTTTGAAAGATTGATCCTTCTGCCTCTGTTCGTCGCTACCGCGAGCGCGGGCGATCTCACCGTTTCGGTTACGGATCGGAACGGTCAACCAGTGAAGGACGCGGTGGTGTATGCGCTTCCTCTTTCCGGTCGGGCTCCCGCACGGAAGTTTTCGGCGGAGGTCGAACAACGCAACAAACAGTTCGTGCCTTACGTCAGCGCGGTGCAAACCGGAACCCAGGTTCAGTTTCCCAACCGCGACACGGTCAAGCATCATCTCTACTCCTTCTCGCCGGCGAAGAAGTTTGAGTTGCCGCTCTACGCCGGAACGCCGCCGGTGCCGATTAAGTTTGAAAACGAGGGCCTCGTCACCCTCGGCTGCAACATCCACGATTGGATGATCGCCTACATCCTTGTCGTCCCGACCCCCTGTTTTCGCGTGACAGATGTAAACGGGAGCGCACAACTCCGCGATTTACCGACGGGGAGTTACAATGTCGAAGTATGGCAACCGCGGCTCAGAAATTCCTCCGAGCGGCCGCGGCAACAAATCGCCGTGAAGGCTGGCACCAAAGTGAATTTTCAATTCGATCTCAAGCCGGACTTCCGTTTGCGGCGCAGTCCGGCGGATTCCGGTGATGGCTATCGTTGAACTCCACTTTTGCGGATGATGCACTTCCGCACTTTTCGCGGACGACTCGCGTTCTTCTTTCTCTCGCTCGTCGCGGTCGTGTTGGCGGCCAGTTTTTTCATCGTTCTCGAGGCCAATCGACGCCACGCCACCCGCCAGATCGAAGAGAATCTGCACGTCGGTTCGCGCATCTTTGCCACTCTGAGCGAGCGACGGCTGGATGAATTAAACGAGCAGGCGCGGCTCCTGGCCTACGATTACGGATTCAAGCAGGCTTTCAGCAGCAGCGCGGACGACCGCGCCACCATGCGCCTCGCGATGCAGAATTGGCGCGACCGGATTCGCGCCAGCTTCATGGTCCTGGTCTCGCTGGAGAAACAGGTTCTTTATAACAGCGATCAGCCGCAGCGCGACGGTTCGGCTTTCGATCTGCCGGGGCTGATCAGCGCTGCCGAAGAAGATCGTTCGCTCGAAGCGCGCGGCTTCATGTTGCGCGATGGAAAACTTTACGCCGTTGTTGTCGTGCCTTTGCTCGCGCCGGAGCCGATCGCCTGGATCTGTCTCGGTTTCCGGATCGATGACGCCTTCGCGCAAGCGCTGGGCGGCCTGACGAAGCAATCTGTCTCCTTCCTCGCGCAGAAAAACGGTCCGGCGGGCTGGGAGATTCTTGCTTCAACCTTTGCACCTCCTCTCCGCCCGCAACTGTCGGCGGCGCTGACGCGTTCGGCGGAGAGCGCGGAGGTGACGCAGGTGGTGATCGGCAAAACTCGTTACTTGACGCTGCTGGAGCGACTCCCGGTTCGCAACGGAAACGCCGCGGTCGCCTTGCAGCGCAATCTCGATCAAGAGCTCGCACCCTTTCGCGTCCTGGAGAGAGCGCTGCTCGTGGTCGGATTGGCCGGCCTTCTTCTATCCGTGGTCGCGGTCTCCGGGATCGCCAGTTCGCTCAGCCGCCCGATCCTCCGGTTGGCGAATGACGCGCAGCGGGTTGAGGCCGGAGATTACATCTCACAACCAAGTGCCGACCTGGATCGGCGCGATGAGCTTGGCCAGCTCGCCCGTTCTTTCCAGCATATGACCCAGGGTCTGGCCGAGCGCGACAAAGTGCGCGATCTCCTTGGGAAAGTAACGTCGCCCGCCATCGCAGCCGAGCTGACCCGTCGGAAATTGATGCTCGGAGGCGAGGAGAAAGAGGTCACGATTCTCTTCTCCGATCTGCGCAATTTTACCGCCTTGAGTGAAACGCTTGAGCCGCGGGAATTGCTCGAAGTGATTAACACCTATCTGACCGCGATGAGTCAGATCGTCGATGCCCGCGGCGGAGTGGTCGACAAGTATATCGGCGACGCGATGATGGCGTTGTTTGGCGTGCCGCTGGAGCTGCCCGACCATGCGACGCGCGCGCTGCAGACGGCGCTGGAGATGCGGGACGCGCTCGCACAATTGAACGAACGCACTTTTCGGCCCAGGGGTTACACGCTTGGCTTCGGCATCGGCATTCACACGGGACTGGTGGTGGCGGGGAATGTCGGTTCGCCGGAACGCTACAACTATACGGTCATCGGAGATGCGGTGAACGTCGCGTCGCGTCTGCAAACGCTGACGCGCAATCCCGAATACGGCACCGACATTCTGGTGAGTGATGCCACCCTGCGCGAGAGCGGCGAGGCCTTCCGGACCCGGGCCTTCGGCGAAGTCGCGGTCAAAGGCAAACAGCAACCGGTGCTGATTCATGCCCTCCTCGGACCGGAGTAACTTCTCGTTGCAAAATGGCAGGTCAGACTCGAAAATCGGGGTTCTCCCGCGGGGTCTTAGCTCAGTTGGTAGAGCGCCTCAATGGCATTGAGGAGGTCAGGGGTTCGAACCCCCTAGGCTCCAGAAATTTTCAGGCCGCCCGCGGCGGCGATTCGCGCCGGAGCGTGACCAGATAATAGATCGTCCCGATCGCGCCCAGGGCACTGGCGGTGATGAAATTCACTCCCGGTCCATACTTCCAAAGCAAGGCGCCGCCCAGGGCGCCCAGGCTAACGACGAGATCGCGTACCAAATAATATGCCCCGATCATTTGCCCGCGGCGCTGCGGATCGCTGTAGCTGATGATGAGTGCCTTGCGCGACGTATCGCCAAATTCCTTTAGACCGCGAATCGCGAAGGCCAGGATCAGCATCGCGAAACTCCCGGAAAGCCAGAGCGTGACGGGAAAAAGCGTGAACATGATGAAGGTGACAAAGACGAATGGTTCGCGCCCGTATTTGTCGGCGAAATGGGAGGCGGGAATGATGCACAAAGTGGCGGCGAGCATCTCGACCGTGGTCAGGAGGCCGACGCCTTTCGCATCCGTGCCAAGATAATCCATGACGTAGATCACGACCCAGGCAAAAGGGATGCGTTCGCAAAAGCGGATGAGAATGTCGCTCAAAAGAAGACGGCGGAGAGGCGCGTTGAAGTTCGTTAGGCTACGCCACAAACCCCAGCGCTTCGCTGGCGCGAGCGTTGCCGGCGGCGCAGTGCGTATTTGCCGTTGGACGCCGATGGTGGCGAGGGAGAAAACGATGGAGACGGCCAAGCCGATGCGCACGCCGGTGATGATGCCAAAACGATCGATCAGGACACCGCCGAGGAAGGGCGCAATCATGATCGGCAACCGCTTGATCACCGCTTGCATCCCGATTCCCATCGAGTGGCGGTTGGCTTCGAGGGTTTCGGCGATCAGGGAAAAGGTCGCGGGCAGGGAAAAACAGGTCCAGGAAAGAAAGAGAAACATCGCGCAGAGGACCGCGCCCCAGTGCGGAACGGCGAGCACGACCGCGTAACCGACGATGGAGAGAACATTAAAGGCGATGAAAGCGTGGCGAAATCCCCAGCGATCGACCACCAGCCCGCCGGGGTAGGCGTAGACCGCACCGAGCAGGGTGCGCAAGGCGTCAAAGGTGCCGATGATGAAAACCGTCGCGCCGAGCGCCTGGAGATATTTCGGAATGAAACGCATCCATAATTCCTCCCCTGCGCCGATGGCGAAAATGGCGACGAGGAGAATGACGAGGTTGCGGCGCAGGCCAAAAAATTCCACCCATCCGCGCCGGTCTTTCACTTCGCCAGTTTTCTCTCAACGGAGAGAAAGTCCAAGCCCGTGAATGAGGAAAATGTGGGAGGGGCCTTTGCGCCCCGATGAGCGACGCTGCCGACTGGGGAATCGGGGCGCAAAGGCCCCTCCCACATTCGCGCTTGCCGCGATTCCCGCCTCTTCGCTAACCTACGGCTGAGCTTCCCCACATGAAACCGATTGTCCTCATTCACGGCTACAGCTCGGAAAGTCCGACCGCGGATCCAACTTCGATCGCCAACATCTACGGCGATCTGCCTCAGCGCCTGCGCGACAGCTACAACGTGGTCGAGATCGACCTCTCGCGTTACATCTCGCTCAATGATTCCGTCTCGATCGCCGACATCGCCCGCGCCCTGAACCGCGCTCTGCTCGAGCAGCACCCGGAGCTGCTGAAAGATGGTTTCCATGTCGTCATTCACAGCACCGGGGCGCTCGTTATCCGGACGTGGATCCGCCTTTTCAGTCCGCAACCCTCGCCTGTGCGCAACCTGGTTTACCTGGCGGGAGCGAACCTCGGGAGCGGCTGGGCCAGCATCGGGCAGGGGCAGGTGGCGCGTTGGGGTCGCTTCGTTTTCGAGCGCGGTTCACAGCGCGGGGTCAAAGTGCTTCAGTCCCTCGAAATCGGTGCCGGGCCGACGATTAATCTCCATCTTTCCTTTGCCGAGACCGGCCAGCGCATGCTGGAGGATTTCCAAGTCCAGGAATTTATTGTCATCGGCACGCAAGCCGATCCCGGCTGGTTCACGTTTCCGATTCGTTATGCGCACGAAGACGGCTCCGACGGCGTCGTACGCGTCGCCGCGGCCAATCTCAATTTCAATCATCTCGTGATCGAGCCGAAACCGGACGCCGCGCTCCTCCCGTGGACGGCGATCGACGTCGCGGTCAAGGCGGCCGCGGTGAAGGCGAACTTCCCGGAATATTATACGCTCAAGGCTCAGTCTTTTGCCGGGAAGGATGGCCGTTTGTGCCCTGCGGCATTCCTTATCGCTGCGCGCATTCCGGCGACAAGATGGGCATCGTCTCCGGCTCGATTCCGCGCGAGCAAGTCGATCGGATGATCAAACTCGCGCTCGACACACCCGAACGCACCACCGCCGCCTACCAACGCGCGGTCAACGCTTTCGATCGCGAAACCGCCGCGACTTACGAGTCGGCGCGCACGATGCAGAACCCGGGCCTCTTCAATTTCCTGAACGAACCGCGCAATCAATACGATCCCCACGCGCAGGTTATCTTTCGCCTGCGCGATCAGGATGGGCTGCCCATTCCGATTGGCAGCTCGGACATCTTTTTCGTTTCGGAGCAGGGAAAAAGGGGAACGATCCCGATCCAGACGATCATCGAACACACTACTGTGAGCGGCGTTTCGAATAACGTCATCACCTTCTACGTGCGGACACAAAAGTTCGATCGGCGAGCCAAGGGTTGGGTCGACCAGCTCGCCAACGTGAGCGATTTCGAGCTCGAGATCACCGCGATCGAACCGGCCGCGCCGACCCAGAACCCGCTCATCTCTTATCTGCCGTTGCGCATCCCGCTATCCGGCAAAGAGGTGAAGAACCTGATCCAGCCGCACCGCACCACCATCATCGACGTCACCTTGCTGCGGCTGCCTTCGCCGGAACTCTATCAAATGATCAAGTTCTAACGAAGCTTCGCCTCAGACCACCCAGTCCCGGGTAGGGTGGGCGTCCCGCCCGCCGGTGCCCGCATCTTGCAGGCACGAATTTTGAAAGCTCCGGACGAATGCAAAAGTCCGTCGCCGCGGGACGCTGCGACCGGCGGGCGAGACGCCCACCCTACCCGAGAGATCGAACACGCGCGTCTGGAACCTGCCGATTTGACTCACCCCCCGTCTCCGTCTCCTGTTTACCGGAGTTGGCGCTCGCCAATTTCTCGTCTCTCGGTTCAGTCCACTTCCATTCTTATTATGATTTCACCTGTTTCGCTCTCTCTGCGCGCCGCCGCCGGCCTTGCTTTCGTCTCTTCCTTTGCCCTCGCGCCCGTTTCCCGCGCCGCGGAAAAGGAAGTTCAATTTCCCGACGCCAGCCAGCACGCCACGATCACACAACGCATCGGCCTGACCGATGTCTCGGTCGATTACTCGCGGCCTGACGTGCGCGGTCGCGAAATCTTCGGCGGCCTGGTTCCCTTTGACACAGTCTGGCGGACCGGTGCGAACGCCGCGACCCGGATCAAATTCAGCGACGCGGTTAAAGTCGGCGGCAAGGATCTGGCCGCGGGGGAATACGCTTTCTTCACCATTCCGGGCAAGGAGAAGTGGACCATCATTTTTTCCAAGAATGTGAAAACGTGGGGCGCCTATGATTACAAACAGGATACCGACGCGCTCCGCGTCGAGGTCCAGCCGACCACGCTGGCCAACCCGGTGGAGTCATTCACGATCGGCTTCGACGATTTGAAAGATAATGGCGCCACCATCGCGTTGGAATGGGACAAGACGCGCGTGCCGGTTGAGCTCACGACCAACACGATGGAAAAAGTAGTTCAGGAGATCGCGACCGCGCTCAAGTCGCCCGGTTCGCTCGAGCCGATGTTCTACTACCAGGCGGCCAGCTTCTATTACGACCACGACAAGGACTTGGAAAAGGCGGCGAAGTGGGTCGACCAGGCGATTGAGAAGCAAAAACCGGAGCGCTATTTCGTCTATTACAAAAAGGCGCAAATCGAGGCCAAGCTCGGCCACAAGGATGCAGCCAAAGCGGCCGCCGAAAAATCGATCGAGCTCCTGAAAGCCGGGGAAAATCCGGACGCAGCGGCCATTCGCAACAGCCAGTTACTGATCGACGGCCTGAAGTAGCAGCCGAGGACCGGGCGGGTATTTCTGCGCAGCCTCATGGTTCCGTTGTGCCGTTGTCTCATCGTGTGTGCGCTCGTTAGCCTAACGAGCCCGGCGCACGCGGCGGAAGCGCCCACCGCGATGGATTCGGCCCTGATTCGGCTCGCGCTTGAGAAGCTGAATGCGCTCGGGCGCGTTCTTTACGTCGCGGCGCATCCCGACGACGAGAACACGCGCCTGATTTCCTATTGGGCAAACGGCGCGCTCTACGACACCGCTTATCTCTCGCTCACCCGGGGCGACGGCGGCCAGAACTTGATCGGGCCGGAGCTGCGCGATCAGCTCGGCGTCATTCGCACCCAGGAGCTGATGGCCGCGCGCCGGATCGATCATGGGCAGCAATTCTTCACCCGCGCGAACGATTTTGGTTTCTCCAAATCAGCCGAGGAAACACTGCGCATCTGGGACCGCGACAAAATTCTGGCCGACGTAGTCTGGGTCATTCGAAAATTCCGGCCTGACCTGGTGGTGACGCGTTTCCCGACCGACGACAAAGAAACCCATGGGCATCACACCGCGTCGGCAATCCTAGCCGGGGAAGCGTTTCGGGACGCGGCCGATCCGAAGCGTTTTCCCGAGCAGCTCAAATATGTCGAGCCATGGCAACCGAAGCGGTTGCTTTGGAATTCCTGGGCCGCTTTCCGCGCGCAACAGCGCAAAGAGCCTATCGACGTTGCCGGTTTGATTCCGCTCGAGGCAGGCGGTTACCAGCCGCTTCTCGGCATGTCTTATCCGGAGATCGCCGCGGCCAGCCGCAGCATGCACAAGAGTCAGGGCTTCGGAGTCGAGATCGAGCGCGGCGAGCGGAAAGAATATTTCAAGTTTCTCGACGGCGAACCGGTCAAGGAGGGCGGCGGCATTTCCGACGGCATCGACCAGACTTGGGCGCGCGTTCCGCAGGCTGCGGAGGTGGGAGACACGATCAAAAAAATCCTCAGCGACTTCGACGCCACCCAACCGTCCGCCTCCGTCCCCGCGCTGCTCGCACTTCGCAAAAGCCTGCGCGCTCTCGGCGACAACGGATGGGCAAAGGAAAAGCTATCCGACGTCGACGGAATCATCGCCGCCTGCCTCGGTTTGCATCTCGAGGCGATCACGGAAAAAGCGATGGCGCCGCCGGGTGAAAATCTGGCCCTTCAAATCGAAGTGATCAATCGCTCGCCGGTGCCGGTGAAATTCGAATCACTGCGCGTTCTGCCGGGCGGCACTCCGGATGCGGTGGGAAAAGATTTGCCGCCTAACGAACTCTTCATCCAGAAAACGAGCGTCGCGCTGCCCAAGGATCTGCCCTTTTCTCAGCCTTATTGGTTGCGCCAGCCGGGCACCACCGGCACTTACGCCGTCGCTGACCAGACCCTCATCGGCCGGCCCGAAAATCCGCCGACGTTACCGGTGAATGTGAGCCTTCGAATCGGCGCCGAGACCATCACCTATTCGCTGTCCCCGCGTTTCCGCAAAGTCGATCGGGTGGCCGGCGAAGTGAGCGAGCCACTCGTCATCGCGCCCGCCGCCTTCGCTGAGTTTCCCCGTCCGGTTTTCATTTTCGGCAGCGCGGACTCCAAGACGATCAACGTCCGTGTCGTGGCCGCGTCGGAAAAGTTCAGCAGCAACATTGCCCTCGCGGTCCCGGCGGGATGGAAAGTCGAGCCTGCGTCGATCCCGGTGCAACTCGAAGGCGTGGAAAGCGAAGCGAACTGCGTCTTCCGGGTTACGCCGCCGGCCGGAGAAAGTGAAGGAATGCTGCGCGCCGTTTTCATGTCTGCCGGCGAACGCACCGAGGCCTACAGCCGGCAGCGAATCGACTACCCGCACATCGAGCCGCAGACGCTGATCTCCTCGACCCAGGCCAAACTCGTTAGGGCAAAAATCGAAAACAAGGCGCCGTCGATCGGTTATATCCCGGGCGCGGGCGACGCCATCCCGGAGAGCCTGCGCGAGATCGGGTCCGAGGTGAAGATTCTCGCCGACCAGGATGTGAAAGCGGCCAGCCTTGCGCCATTTGACGCCGTCGTGCTCGGGGTGCGCGCCTACAACGTGCATCCGGAACGGATCGGCGCCTGGTATCCGGAACTGCTCGCCTACGCCAAACAGGGCGGTGTTGTCGTCATCCAATACAACACCACGCCCGGACCCAAGCCTAACGAGTTGCCGCACCCTTTGCAGGTGTCGCGCGACCGGGTGACGGACGAAAACGCCGAGGTCCGCCTCCTCGCGCCCGATCATCCGCTCCTGAATTTTCCGAATAAAATCACCGCGCAGGATTTCGCCGGTTGGGTGCAGGAACGCGGACTCTATTTTCCCGAGCAGTGGGACGCGGCCTGGACACCGATCCTTTCCAGCAACGATCCGGGCGAACCGCCACGCGACGGCGGCCTGCTCGTGACCCGGGTCGAGAAGGGCTGGTTCATCTACACCGGCTACTCCTGGTTCCGGGAATTGCCCGCCGGCGTCCCCGGCGCCTACCGGATCTTCGCCAACATGATTTCGTTAGGCAAAGCGCCTTGATGAAAACATTTCCAGTTTTGCGACGATCACATTTTTGCTTGGAGGGACGACCTCCGTGTCGTCCGAGCCTGAGCCTGTGACGGAACAGAGCCCGTCCCTCCAGGAGCGCTTGACGTGAACGACATGCCTAAACCGGACAGCCAATCGGAGACTCGCGTTCCACTTTTCGGCACTTGGCGCCGCGCGTATCTCGCGGTCGTCGCCGCTTTCGTGGTCGAGGTCGCGTTCTTTTACTTCGTTAGCCGTTATTTTTCGTGAGCGGGATCGATTACGCGGTGCTCATCGGCACCTTGCTCGTGATTGCGCTCTACGGATGGTGGAAGACGCGCGCCGATCACGATCTCGGGCATTACCTGCAGGGCGACTCCAGCATTCGCTGGGGCACGATCGGGCTCTCCGTCATGGCGACGCAGGCGAGCGCGATCACCTTCCTCTCCACACCTGGGCAGGCTTACGAAAGCGGGATGGGCTTTCTGCAAAATTATTTCGGCCTGCCTTTCGCGCTCATCGTCGTCTGCCTCGTCTTCATTCCGATTTATCATCGGCTCAAGGTCGTCACCGCCTATGAGTATCTCGGGCAGCGTTTCGACCAGAAAACGCGATTGTTAGGCGCGTTCCTTTTTCTGCTCCAGCGCGGTCTCGCCGCCGGGATCACGATCTACGCCCCCGCCATCATTCTCTCCGCGCTCCTGGGCTGGAATCTCCGCCTGACGATTCTACTCGCGGGCCTCTTTGTCGTCATCTACACGACCACCGGCGGCACGACTGCGGTCAGTCACACCCAAAAGTGGCAGATGGCCGTCATCCTCGCCGGGATGGGGGTGGCCTTCGGCATGATTCTTTACCGTTTGCCGGACGGATTCTCTTTTCTGCAGGCCGTCTCGGTCGCCGGTAAAATGGGAAAGCTGGAGGCGGTGGATTTCTCTTTCGATTTTCAAACGCGCTACACCTTTTGGTCAGGCCTGCTCGGCGGTTTCTTCCTCGCTCTTTCCTATTTCGGGACCGATCAGTCGCAGGTCCAGCGCTACCTCGCCGGTGGCTCGATTGTCGGCAGCCGTTTCGGTCTTCTGTTCAACGCCGTGCTCAAGCTGCCGATGCAATTCTTCATCCTCCTCACCGGCGTGATGGTGTTCATCTTCTTTCAATTCGAAAAACCGCCGATTTTCTTCAATCAACCCGCTTACGAGCGAGCGACGCAGAGCGCACAGGCGCCCCGCCTCGCGAGTTTGCAGACGCGCTACGACCAGGCCTTCGCGCAAAAGCAGACCGCCGTGCGCAGCCTAACGACGGCGCTCGCGTCGCACTCGGAGCCGGCGATCGAAAGCGCGACCAGCGCCGTGCTGCGACCGCAGAAGGAAATCGAGGCGATCCGCGGGGAAGTGAAGGAGGCGCTGAAGGCCGCCGACCCCAAGATTCCCACGGGCGACGCCGACTACGTCTTCATCAGCTTCGTTCTAAACTATCTTCCCCATGGCGTGATCGGCCTGCTCATTGCGGTCATCTTCTGTGCCGCCATGTCTTCCAGCGCCTCGGAATTGAACGCGCTCGGCTCGACCACGGTGGTCGACTTCTATCGCCCTTTGCTCCATCCGAATGCCAGCGACGACCATTACCTCCTCGTCTCCAAATTGCTCACCGCGGCCTGGGGCGGGGTGGCCATCTCATTCGCGCTTTTCGCCAATCTGCTCGAGAACCTGATCCAGGCGATTAACATCCTCGGCTCCATCTTCTATGGGAGCATCCTCGGCATCTTCCTGGTCGCGTTCTTTCTTCGCTTCGTGCGCGGGTCGGCCGTTTTTGTTGCGGCGCTCACCTCGCAAGCGCTCGTCCTGTTTCTCTTCTACACCACGAAGATCGGTTACCTTTGGTACAACGTCCTCGGTTGCGTCGTGGTCCTCAGTCTTTCCGCGCTCCTCGAGAAAACCATTTTTCGCGCGCGTAGCCTCGCCTAACGAGATGGCTGCACCGATCATTTGTTTCGGACAGCAACCGTGCGGGATCTTCCCGCGTCGGTTTCTCTTCTCGAAAATCCAGACCGCGCGGCGTCTCCAGCGTGAGCTCGGGGGCGAGATCGTCTTTTTTTGTCACGACAGCGATCACGATCCGCGTGAGACGATGACCATCCTGCGCGATCTGCGCAGCGGCGAAGAAACGCGGATTAATTTCCAGTTCGCGAACAAGCTGCAAAAGCAATTTTCGCCGCTTTTCGCCAAGCGCGTCCTGCCGGAATGGCAGGAAAATACAGCGCGGCAATTGCCCAACCTGGTCCAGGCAGACTTGGTGGAGCTGTTTAAGAAGGTCGAGGCGCAGAACGTGGCGGATTTTTGCCTCGAGATGTATCGGGGGCTCGGACTGCTCGACGGCATCCGCGTGGTGCGCTCCGGCGACCCGGAATTTCGGCGGCGCGCGGTCGCGGTGGAAGATTATTTCGTCGATGTGCACTACGAAGGGGAGTTAGTGCGGGCGCGCGTCAGCCCTGACGGGCTGCTCCTGCACAAGGGCGGCGGACAATTTCTGAAGCTGCCTCTGCCGGACTATGAAGCCGCTCAGATCAGCCCGACGCGCGACACGCGCCTGCGCTGGATGCAGTCAGTCATTCGTTGCACGCACTACGTCGCGGGCGCGAGCGAGATCGATTATCTGAACACGGAGGATGCGCCCGGGGTCCAATTCATCACGCGCGACGAAATATCGGAATCCGATCGCGCATGTCTTCCCGATGTCTGAATCCAATCTTCGCATCCTCGCCGTCGGCGCCCACCCGGATGACATCGAGTTTGGCTGCGGCGGAATCCTGCTCGTGGAAGCTGCCCGCGGCAGCGAGCTGGCCCTCTGCGTCTGTTCGCGGGGGGAGGCGGGCAGCAACGGCACGCCGGACGAACGGGAAGCGGAAGCGCGCCGGGCGGCGCAATTCCTCGGCGCTAAACTCGAATTCCTTGAGCTCGGCGGCGACGGCCATCTCGAAACGGCGGTCGCGAATAACATCGCGGTCGCCCGCCAGATTCGCCTGACGCGGCCGGATATTCTCCTCGCGCCGATCGGCTCGCTCGATCAACACCCCGATCACGCCGTCGTTAGTCAGCTTTGCCGCAACGCGGCGCGCCTCGCGCGTTACGGCGGCCTGGAGGAACTGCGCGATCTGGCGCCGCACGCCATTCGTCATCATCTGGAATACGTCATCACCGCCGATACCGATTCGAGGCGCGACCAGCTCACCATCCGGGTCGATGTCAGCGCTCAGTTGGCGCGCTGGATCGAGCTGATGGAGTGCCATCAAACCCAGCTCCGCACCCGGAATTACATCGACCTCCAGACCGCGCGGGCCCGCCTCCTCGGGATCGAGGCCGACGTGGAATACGCGCAGGCTCTCTACGCGATCGACGACATGCTCGTGACCAGCCTGGCCGAGCTGCCGGCGTCGGTACGTCTTTTTTGAGGATGGAAGAATCCCGCCCGCTCAGGATTGGGATCACTTGTTATCCGCTCATCGGCGGGAGCGGCATCCTCGCCACCGCGCTCGGTTCGGAGCTGGCGCTGCGCGGGCATGACGTCCACTTCTTTAGCTCGGCCCGCCCTATCCGGCTCGATCTTGCGCAACCTCGCATCTTTTTTCACGAGGTCGTAGTGAACGAATATAGCCTCTTCACCTATCCAGATTACACCTTGCCGTTGGCGGTGAAGATGGCCCAGATCGCACACGAGACGGAGCTCGACATTTTCCATGTGCACTACGCCGTGCCGCACGCGACCGCGGCCTATCTCGCGGTCCAGATGCTCGGCGCGACGATGGCGCGGGCTCCGAAAATCATCACCACTCTGCACGGGACGGACACGACTCTGCTGGGGCAGGATCCGAGTTATCGGCCCGCGATCGAGCACGCGCTCTCGCACTCCGATGCGATCACGACCGTCTCGGAAAGTTTGCGCCAGGAAACGATCGCGACCTTTCAGCTCACGCGGCCGGTCGAGGTCATCCGAAATTTTTTTGTGCCCTCGGGCAAGCTGCGCTCGCGGCCAGAGATCCGGCGCGAACTTGGCCTAACGAAGGAAGAATTCCTCGTCGTGCACATCTCAAATGTGCGTCCGCTCAAGCGTATCGACCTGCTCCTGCAAAGCTTCGCCGAAGCGAAAACCTCCCGGCCGCTCCGGCTCCTCATCCTGGCCGGCGGCTCGTTCGCGCCCTACGAGACGATGCTCGACCAGCTCGATCTGCGCGCGCGCGTCATCGTAAAAGAACAGGTGCGCGAGGTGGAGGAATACCTGAACGCGGCCGATGCCGGGCTCTACACATCGGAAAGTGAGAGTTTTGGCCTGAGCATTTTGGAAACGCTTTTCCACGCCAAACCAGTGGTCGCTTTTCGTGTCGGCGGTATTCCCGAAGTGGTGAGCGATGGCGAGACGGGATTTCTGCATGCTTTCGGCGACGTCGCGGCGCTGGCCCATTCCCTTTCGCAGCTGGCCGATGATCCTGCCCTGGCGGGAAAACTGGGCGCGGCCGGCCGGCAGCGGGCCGAATCACATTTCACCGCTGATCAAATCGTGCCGCAGTATGAGATGCTCTATCGAAGAGTCTTGGCGGGGCTGACTCTGCCCGGGTAGCGCACGCGTCTCGCGTGCCGGTCGCGGCGTCTCGCCGCGACGAACTTTTTCGCAGGGGTTAATCTACTTGTCAGCCGGGATATGAAAAAAGTCTGTCGCGCCGGGACAGCGCGACCAGCACGCGAGACGCGTGCGCTACCCGAGATCGTGCCAACGGTTTTCCCTATGGTTGCTACGGCTTGGCCTTTGGACTCGCGGGCGTTTTGGGGTCGGACTAGGTAAATAAAATTCGCGCGTCGCAAGCAAAAAACGACTAGCGCGACGCGGGCTGCCAGCCACCGTCACCGGCGAGGAAATAGGTGACGCCGTCGACCGTGGCGGTGCGCAAATATTGGCGCCAAACCCGGCCGCCGAGATCGCATTCTGCGTCCCAGGTTTTCTCGTTCGCCGACGGCGGGGTGGCGCCGCCGACCAGCGCTTCGCGCAACACGCGCCCGTCCAGCGGGTGCGGGGGCTTGATTCCCAGGAGCCAAAGAACCGTCGGGGCCACGTCGATGTTGCCGCTTGGCGTTTCGCTCTCCCAGCCGCGGCGAAAATCCGGCCCGCTCGCGATCAGGATGTTGTGCAGATCGTGCGGGCTGAGCGTGCTGTGGCTGCCGTGCCCGGCCGTGCGGCCGATGTCGGAGGTCATGCGGCCGGCGATTCCGAATTCGTTAGGCTGATCGTCCCAGTGCAGGGCGACGATGACATCAGGCGCGAGCGGAGCGTCGAGTTGTGCCTCGGCGAGAGAGAAGGTGCCGGGATGTTTTCCCCGGGCCATGATGACCCCGGCGAAGTCGGAGCGTTGCAAAACCTCGATCAACTTTCCGATTGTCGCCGGCTCGTGTTGCGCGACGTAAAAGATCACAGTTCCGCCCAAAGAGACGCCGAGGATCTGGCCGCGCTTCGGCTTGCCGGCAAAGGAGCGGACCGCGTCGAGGCCGGCGGCGCGCAATTTCGCCGCGACATCGATCGCGGGATCGACGGTGGAGAAGCCGTGGTCGGAGACAACCAAGATGTCGGTTGTCGTTAGGGCGTTCTTTGCCTTCAGCGCGGCCAGGACTTTCGCCAGGTTTTGATCGCTGCTTTTGATCGCGGCCAGGGCCGTCGGCGCGCCGGGGGCGGTCTCGTGCTCGCTTAGATCCGGCTCGCTTAACCAGAGAAGAGAAAATTTCGGGATTTCGTCGTGCCAGAGGACATTCGTTAGGGCGTGGGTTGTCCAGTTGTCCTCGGTCTCGTTAGGGAAAGTCTTCCGCACCGGGAAGGGGCCGAGGTCATCGGTGATGCGCTTCGCCGCCTCTGCCGGCAGCACTTTTCCGCGGTAAATGGCGGTCGACTTCCTGGCCGCTTCGCTTTTGCGGATGCGCGCGCGATCGAAGAATTGCGCGACCGGTTTCGAGCCCGCGACCGCGGTCCACTGTCCCGCGGTTTGGAGAATTTCGGGAATCGTTGGGACCGCGAGGAGCTGCGCCACCACCTCGGGATCGCTCCCATCGAGCGCCGGGAAATCGGAGGTGTCGAACGCCTTTTGCGCGTCGATCGCCGGCCGGAATTCCTGGTTGGCGACGACTCCGCTGTGGCCGGGCGTGACCCCGGTCGCGAGGACCGCCCCGTTGACGTTGGTCGAGCTCGGGTAGGCGGCGTGATTTTGCTTAAACACGACGCCGGACTTGGCCAGCGCGAAAAGCGTGGGTGCATTCTTCTCCTTCAGCAGATCGGGCCGCATGCCGTCCCAGACCACGACCAGGACGCGCTCTGCTTTACCGCGCTCCTCCGCTCCGCGCGCGCCGCAGGCGAAAAGCAAAAGGAGAGAGACGGCAACGGAGAACCGGTGTGACATGAGCGGAGAAATTGGCACGACACCGAGGCAAATTCGAGCGCGCGCGCGTAACGATCCTGTGTCCGGCACAGAAGAGCCTGTGTTAGGCTGCGAGCCGATGAGCGACGCCACAGGCCAACCTTTGCGGTTCGGTTTTCCCGCAGCTCGGCGCCTGAAGCTGAGCCGCGAGTTCAAACGCGTCCGTGAAGAAGGCCGCACGGTGCGCGGCGGGTTGCTCATGTTTGGCGTCCTCACGGTGCCGGATGAGGAAAAATTCCGGGTTGGGCTCGTGACCTCGCGACGAGTGGGCGGAGCGACCGTGCGCAACCGCGTCCGGCGCCGCCTGCGCGAGATTGTGCGGCGAAACCAGCACGCCTTGGCAAGCGGCACCTGGCTGGTGGTGATCGCGCGCCCGCCCGCGGCCGCGGCCGACTCGGCGGCGCTGGAAGCGGAATGGCTTCGGTTGGCGAAACGGGCGCAGATTCTCTAAAGATCGCTCTTGAGCCGCCGCCGCAAAGCCGCGCCGGGAGATGAATATTTGCGTCGCGTAGGGCGCGCTTCTATCCTACGCCCCTGACGATGGTTTTGCTCGTTCGTTTCCTCATTCGCGCCTACCAATGGACGGTTTCGCCCCTGCTTTCCCTGCTCGGCGGACCGGTCACCGGTTGTCGCTTTCATCCCACCTGCTCGGAGTATTTCCTCGAAGCTGTGGAACGCCATGGGGCGTTGCGCGGGAGCTGGCTGGGGGTGAAACGCCTCGGGCGCTGCCACCCCTGGGGTGGACAGGGGGAGGATCCGGTTCCGGCCCATTCCGATCAGCAGGCACATGCTTTGGCCTGTGAATAGTTTCGCCGGATCAGTTTATGGACAGACAAGCCTGGATTGCCATTGCCCTTTGTATCGCCGGGTTGATCGGGTGGCAGGTTTACATGGTCAAACACCCGACCGCGCCGCCGGCCAAGGTTGTGGCCGTGCCGAGTCCGTCGGTCTCCGCGTCGGTTAGCCCGGGGCCGGGCGCTGCGCCTGGCTCGACGGAGTCTCGCCCTACCGGGGCGGGCGCTCCCTCTGACGCCGCCACGCCCGCTCCCACGGCGACGCCGGCGGCTTTCGTTGAGAAGACGACCACTCTTCGCAATGCCGATCTCGAGCTTCTCCTGACGAATCGCGGCGGCGGCATTGCCGAGGCGATCCTCCCCAGGCACAAGGGTGAGAATGGTGCGCCGGTAAAACTGAGCAGGCTGCAGCGTCTGCCGATCGGCGCCCTGGTCGAGAAACCAGCCACGCCGTTGCTGGAGGAATTTTCCGTCGTGCCGGGGCAGGGGAGCGTGCAGTTCGAGCGCGCCATGCCGGGCAACGTGCAGCTACGAAAAAAGTTTAGCCTGCCCGCTCCGCCTAACGGAAAGGACGACTACGTCGCGCAGCTCGAGCTCGATTTTCAGAACAACGGCACGGCGGCTTATACCAATCCCGGCTATTTCGTCGCGCTCGGCTCCTCGGCGCCGATTCATCACAACGATCTGCCGAACTACACCCGCGTGACCTGGTGCATCGACGGCAAGACCAAGTCGACCGACGTGAGCTGGTTCGCGGAGCAGAATTATCCCGTCATCGGAGTGCAGAAACGCGGTGCGCAGCAGTTCTTCCAGGAGAAAATAAACAACGCGGAGTGGCTCGGCGTGAGCAACCAATTCTTCGCCACCCTCGTCACCCCGCTCGGGACCAAGGCGACCGAAGTCTGGGCGCAGCGCTTTGAGTCCTACAAGAAGCCTGACGGCACGCTCGAGTATGGGATCGAAGGGGCGATGGGAATGCCGGGGTTCACCGTAAAACCAGGCCAGACCGCGACAGTTCAGTTCCAGCTCTATGTCGGGCCGAAGCTTTACAATCGCCTCGCGCAACTGACCCACGACGAAGCTGAGATCATGGATTTCGGGCTCTGGAAACTGGTCAGCCAGACGCTGCTTAACCTGATGAACCTGATTCATCGGTTTGTCGGCAACTACGCCGTCGCGATCTTGATTCTGACCGCGATCATCAAGCTCATTCTCTGGCCGCTGCAGACGAAGGCGAACAAGTCGATGCGCCGGATGGCCGCGCTCTCGCCCAAGATGCAGGAGTTGCGCGAGAAGTTTAAGGACGACCCGACGAAGATGAACGCCGAGGTCATGCGCCTCTACAAGGATTACGGGATCAACCCGGTCAGCGGCTGCCTCCCGATGATGATTCAGATCCCGATCTTTTTCGGTCTCTTCACCATGCTGCGCCAGGCGGTCGAGTTGCGGAACGCCAGCTTTCTCTGGGTGCACGATCTGTCCCAGCCGGACACGATCGCGCACATTCCCGGGATCGGTTGGCCGATTAACATCCTGCCGTTGATCATGGCCGGGACCAGCTTCTGGATGATGAAAGTGACGCCGAAAAGCGGCGACGCGACGCAGCAGAAGGTGATGCTGTTCATGCCGCTGATTTTCGTTGTTTTTTGCTACAACTTTGCCGCCGCCCTTGCTTTATATTATACAACTCAGAACCTGTTCACGATTCTGCAGCTGTATCAGAATCGGAACCAGCCCCTGCCGAAATTGGAGAAAGTGAATCAGCCGACGAAAAGAAAAGGAAAAGCCCGCTGATGAGCACCGAAGCCGAATCCGCCGTCAATGCGAAGGAGCTGCTCGACACCATGCTCGGGTATCTCGGCTTTGTTGTGGAGATTGAGGAGACGCAAAGCGAGAGCGGCAGCTCGACGTTGCAGATTTACACCGAGGAAGCGGATCGTCTCATTGGCCGCGAAGGCGAAACGCTCGACGCCGTCCAGTTCCTCCTCAACCGAGTGGTGCAGGCGAAAAATCCCGACGCGCCGAAATGGATTGTGGATTGCGAGATGTATCGCTCCATGCGCCAGGACAAAATCGTGCATCACGTCCGCCAACTTGCCGAGCGGGTCCGCCTCTCCGGGCGGCCGTTGCAGCTCGAGCCGATGAATTCCTACGAACGCCGGATCGTGCACGAAGCCTTCAAAGACGACCCCGAAGTCGCCACCTGGAGTCCGTCGGACTCATCGCGGATCAAGCAGATCACGCTCCTGCGGCGCCCGGCAAAAAAAGAATCGACGGAGACCGAGAGCGCGTAGGCTTTCTTGTCTGGGGAGCACGGGCTGTCAGCCCGTTCGCAACCGGCGAGCCTCGCCCGATGCAGTTTGCGCCCAGCGCAACTTCCGCGCGGCGACCACCAGGGTTCTGCGCCTCCCTTCGCGCGCTTTGCGGGAGACTCCCGCAAAGGACGGGCTGACAGCCCGTCCTCCCCGGAGGAGCTCCGGCGGCCCGCTCGTTCTGCCTAACGAATGGCGCCCGGCCCTCGGCCGTACGCAAAAGGCGCGCGACCGAAGTCGCGCGCCTGCGCATCAACCTAAACTAAAATTACTGTAGATCCGGCGGCATGAGCACGGTGTCGATCACGTGGATCACGCCGTTGGTCGCCGCGATGTCCGTCTTGACGACGTTGGCGTTGTTCACCATCACTTTGCCGTCAGCCACCTTGACGTCGAGCTTGGAACCTTCTGCGGTGTCGGCTTCCATCGTCTTGACGTCGGCCGCCATCACTTTGCCCTTGAGCACGTGGTAGGCGAGAATTTTGCCGAGCTTCTCTTTGTTCTCAGGCTTCAGGAGAGTCTCGACCGTGCCGGCCGGGAGTTTCGCGAAAGCTTCATCGGTCGGGGCAAAGACGGTGAATGGGCCCTTGTCCTCTTCCAACATTTCCTTTTTGCCACCGGCCTTGAGGGCTGCAGTCAGGGTGCTGAACATTTTCGTGCTCGCGGCCGTGTCGTAGATGTTTTTCTCATGGCCCATCTTGCTGTGGTCCATCTTGTCGCCAGCGTAGGCGCTGAATGTAAATGCACTGATCACTGCCAGCGCGATTGCTAATTTTTTCATATTGTCTTTCTGTGTTTGTTAATAGAAAGCGTCCTTCGAAGATCCGTCGGATCGCTGTGGGTTTTCAAAGGGGTGATCCGAGCGCAGGGGGGGAGCGGATGCATGAATCGGCCTCCACCTCTCTAGGGACGAGGGCTTCGCCGTGGAAAAAAATCCCCGGGGGAGAGGCAGTTAGGGGCGGGCCTGGATTTTTAATTGCCGTTAGGCACCATATGTTCCATAATCCGGGTTCATGTTCGCCCGAGCCTCCATCGTTCGCGTCTTCAGCGTCCTCTTTCTTCTTGTCGGAAGCGTCGTGGCCGACTCCGCCTGGAAAATCGTCAAGGTTGGCGGACGCGAATATCTCACCCTCGATAATGTCGCGCAGTTCTACGGACTCCCGACCGGCGTGTCTCCGATCGAGAATCGCATCCGGCTCGATAGGGGCAAACTCTCCCTCGAAGTGCAGCTCGGCAGCCGGGAGGTCATGATCAACGGCATCCGGAGCTGGCTTTGCTTCCCGGTCCAGGAAAAGGATGGCCAATACCTGCTCTCGCGAGTCGACCTGGCGAAAACGCTCGAACCGCAGTTGCGGCCGCAGATGATCACTAACCTCGGGCAGTTTAAGACCGTCATCCTCGACGCCGGCCACGGCGGCTACGACAAGGGCGCAATCAGCAGCTACGGCTACGAAAAGGATTTCGCGCTCGATGTCGCGCGCAACATCAAGCCCCTACTCGAGGCCAAAGGGATCAATGTCAAAATGACCCGCGACCGCGATGTCTTCGTCCCGCTCGAGCTGCGCGCGCGCATCGCCAACTCGACCAAGGACGCGGTCTTCGTCAGCATCCATTTCAACGCCACCAACTCCAATCCCTCTGCCGCCGGTTTCGAAATTTTCTCACTTACACCGCGCGGCGCGCCGTCGACCGACGACGACGCGCTCGCGCTACGGTTTATGAACATGGAAGCGGGCAGCCCGGTCGATGCCCCGAGCCTCGCGCTCTCCATGAGCGTCTATCATTCCGTCGTCGGCCATCTCCTGGAGTTTGACCGCGGCATCAAACGCGCCCGTTTTGCCGTGCTTCGCCTGACGAAAATTCCGGCCATCCTCGTCGAAGGCGGTTTCCTGACTGAGCGCGGCGAGAGCCGCCTCATCGCGCAGGGCACCTGGCGCGCAAACCTCGCGCAGTCCATCGCCACCGGGATCATGAATTACAAGGGCCTCGTCGAGGACAAGACTCGGCCCACGATGGTGGCGGATTACCGGCGCGAAAGCGAAAGCCAGCTCGTCTTGAAAGACGCGACCGCCCCCGCCAAGCCGGAATCTTCGGTCGCGCCAGTCGTCATCCCGGCGAGCAACTAGCGGTCTCGCGCGCTGTCTCCCCATTCCGATCCAGCGATCCCGTTGGGTGCGTTGCGCCGTCTATGTGAATGGCATTGACCAGTTTGTGCCACTCGCTCAACTTCGGGTTTCAACAACCAACCAAAGGGAACCTGATGAAAAAACTATTGAGCCTCACAATGACAGTGCTCCTCGCGACAATCGCCGTCTCAAGCGCCGCGCCGAGCAACGACGAGATGATGACGAAAGAGACAGCCGCTTGGCAGGCGTTTAAGGACAAGAATGCCGGGGCCTTCAAGGCCGTGGTCGACCACGACATGATCGGAGTTTATGCCGAGGGCATCGCCGACATGGCGAAAGAGATGTCCGACATGCAGAAGTGGGACATGAAATCGTTCAAGATCAGCGACTACAAGAGTCACTCGGATGAGAAAGACGTCGTCGTCGCGACCTACACCGTCACCCTCGAGGGCACCTTCGACGGACAGGACGCTTCCGGCACTTACAATGCCGGCTCGGTCTGGAAACAGGAGACCGGCAAATGGCTGGCCATTTTTCACACCAATGTGAAACAGGCTACTGCCATGGCTCCTGACGCGCAGAAGAAAGAATAGCGCGCCTAACGAATTCGGACGCGGCGCGCCAGGGCGGCGCGCTGCGTTCCGGGCGTTGACTTCACTTGTCTGCGCCCTATTCTCAAGACGACAGAGCGGGGGAGCCATGTGCTGAGAGTTCGGCGCCGCGAGAGCGGAACCGGAGACCCCTTAAACCTGATGCGGGTAATGCCGCCGTAGGGAGCGAGGAGTTTTATTTCAGCCATGCGTTACCGCGCATGGCTTTTTTATTTTTAATGACCACGCCGCCGATTCTTTTCTCCACTGTCGGGCAAGCGCTCCGCTTGCCGACGGTTGACTGGAACGGCAGGCGGTGCGCCCGCCCTACAACCTTATGATCGCGACCAAAGACTCACTCGAACCGAAAAGCTCCGACTACGTGATGCCCAACTCGCAGCGCGTCTACGTCGAGGGCGAGCTGCACGCGGATGTGCGCGTCCCCTTTCGCGAGATCAGCCTCGCGCCGACGAAAGATTTCAGCGGCAACCTCGAGCCTAACGAACCGGTCCGCGTCTACGACACGAGCGGCCCGTGGGGCGACCCGAGCATTTCTCCCGACTCAGCCGAGGGCCTTGCGCCGCTCCGCGCCGAATGGATCAGCGGGCGAGGGGACGTCGCTGAATACGACGGCCGCGAGATCAAGCCCGAGGACAACGGCTACCTCACTCGTGGCCACGAAGAATTCGCCAGCACCGCCGAGCGCAAAAACCGCCTCGATCATTTTCAAGGCACGAAACGCAAACCGCTCCGCGCCAGCGCCGGCCATCCCGTCACCCAGCTTTGGTACGCGAAGCAAGGCATCATCACGCCCGAGATGGAGTTTATTGCCATCCGCGAAAACATGGGCCGATCAGAATCCCGGGTAGGGTGGGCGTCCCGCCCGCCGGTTGACGCGTCCCGCGTCAACGAACTTCGCTCCCAATCCTCCCTATCCCACGCCCACCCCGGCGAATCCTTCGGCGCCATCATCCCGAAAGAAATCACCCCGGAATTCGTCCGTAGCGAGGTTGCCCGCGGCCGCGCCATCATCCCGGCCAACATCAACCACCCCGAACTCGAGCCGATGATCATCGGCCGCAATTTCCTCGTCAAAATCAACGCCAACATCGGCAACAGCGCCGTCGCCAGCTCGATCGAAGAAGAAGTCGAGAAAATGCGTTGGGCCACCAAATGGGGCGCCGACACCGTCATGGACCTCTCCACCGGCAAAAACATCCACGCCACCCGCGAATGGATCATCCGCAACTCGCCCGTCCCCATCGGCACCGTCCCCATCTACCAGGCCCTCGAGAAAGTGAACGGCCGCGCCGAAGACCTCACCTGGGAAATCTTCCGCGACACCCTCATCGAGCAGGCCGAGCAAGGCGTCGATTACTTCACCATCCACGCCGGCGTCCTCCTCCGCTTCGTCCCCATGACCGCGCGCCGCATGACCGGCATCGTCAGCCGCGGCGGCTCCATCATGGCGAAATGGTGCCTCACCCATCACAAGGAAAGCTTCTTGTATGAACATTGGGACGACATCTGCGACATCATGGCCGCCTACGACGTCAGCTTCTCGATCGGCGACGGACTCCGCCCCGGCTCCATCGCCGACGCCAACGACGAAGCGCAATTCGCCGAACTAAAAGTGCAAGGCGACCTCACGACCCGCGCCTGGGCCAAAGGCGTGCAAGTCATGAACGAAGGCCCCGGCCACGTCCCCATGCATCTGATTAAAGAGAACATGGAAAAGCAGATCGAATGGTGCCACGAAGCGCCCTTCTACACGCTCGGCCCGCTCACCACCGACATCGCCCCCGGCTACGACCACATCACCAGCGGCATCGGCGCCGCCATGATCGGCTGGTACGGCTGCGCCATGCTCTGCTACGTCACGCCAAAGGAACACCTGGGGTTACCCAACAAAGACGACGTCAAAACCGGCGTCATCACCTACAAACTCGCGGCCCACGCCGCCGACCTCGCCAAAGGCCACCCCGGCGCCCAGTACCGCGACAACGCCGTTTCGAAGGCAAGGTTCGAATTCAGGTGGGAGGACCAGTTTAACTTGTCACTCGATCCCGAAACCGCACGCGAGTATCACGACGAGACTTTGCCGCAGGAAGGAGCCAAGACTGCTCATTTCTGCTCGATGTGCGGTCCGCATTTCTGCTCGATGAAGATCACTGAAGACGTGCGCAAGTACGCCGCCGAACAAGGCATCGCGGAGGAAGCAGCTCTTGAATCAGGAATGCAGGAAAAGAGGAAAGAATTCGTCGAGCAAGGAGCCGAGCTCTACGCAAAGGCGTGACCTCTTTCTGGGGAGCACAGGCTGCCAGCGGAAACGAACTTTCCAATTGGCGAAATTAGAAATAACATTATCCCCGTGAGCACTCGCGAACTCATAGATAAAGAAATCGCCAATTTGCCGGAAGACCTCCAACGCAAAGTTTACGATTTCGCCGTCGGTCTAAAGACGAGAATCGCCGAGGAGCCGTTTAACGGAGTCGCTCTGAGCGAATCCGTTCTCGGACGCGATTGGAACTCGCCGGAAGAGGACGCTGCGTGGCAAAACCTGTAGCCGGCGAAGTCGTCGTCATCCCGTTTCCACAGACGGATCTCACCGTCGGAAAGCGACGACCTGCGCTAGTTCTCGTCGATCTTCCTGGCGACGATCTCATCCTCTGTCAGATCACGAGCCGCAACCGTTCCGACAGTTCGTCGATTCCCCTCGACACCACCGACTTTGAACGCGGGCAGCTAAACCAGTCCAGCTTCATCCGGCCACAACGCTTGTTCACGGTTGAACAACGCGTCATTCTCTACAGCATCGGCGCGATTCGAGGCGCGAAGATGCAGGAAGTTCTCGCAAAAGCGCGAGACATCTTCAGATCATAGACTTCCTTGAAGAACAAGAATTCCGCGAGAGAAGCAAAGAACGACGACTTTATCGCCGCTGCAGAACGCGCCTTCAGCCGTGTCGCCCGCAAACTCCGCGCTGAGAATCGCGCATTGGGGACGACGATTGCTAATCCGCTGAAAGTGCCATTCGGAACCGCGAAGTTCTGCCGGCTTCGCGATGCTCGTTACCTCACGTGGCGTGACGCGTTCGAGGTGGAATTTGAAGACGGCATCGCTTTTCTGGAAACACACGCGGCGATCCGCAAGGCAAATAAGATCACACGCAGCGCTCTGCCGGTTCGAGTAAAATTGGAACGGACCACCCGCAGTGGTTTCTTCGTCCATTACGACAACGGTCAGACCGCCGAAGTTTCCTGGTCATTCATCCGCGAGCTACCGCCGAAGAAGTGACTGAGTTCCTTCTTAGCGCATTTTTCTGGCCCGCCGTAGCCTCGGCGGAGGAGGCTGCTCCATGTGCGGTTCCCACTTCTGCTCGATGAAAATCACCGAAGACGTCCGCAAATACTCTGCCGAGCAAGGCAGCGCGGAAGAAGAGGCTATGGCGAAAGGCATGGTTGAAAAAGCGAAACAATTCGCCGAGCAAGGCCCCGAGATTTACGTGGACGGTAGCGCGCGCGTCAGAGCGGAGGACTAGCGCCCCTTTTTGGATTGTAACCAGACATTGAGAACACCGGCGACTACAAGTCCCGCGATTCCTATGCCGGCGATCATTTTGCTGCCGGCGACAGCGATCGAAACAAACGTCGCGATTGCGCTAGTCGTTCCGACGATGAGGGCGAGCCACGATCCATGATGACGTACGCCGAGATAAAGCCCGCCTAACGTTACCAACAAGAAGAGAATAAGGAGTGGAATCAGGATCGCATCGTTGACGACGAATCCGAGTCCGATCGCCGATAGGATTGAGAGCAGCGCGGGGAAGCCGAGACAGCATAGCGCGGCGAAGAGTGATCCGCCGATCCCGAGTTTGTCGATGTGCTTACTCCAGAAGCTTTCGTTTGTGGTTTTTGCCATGTCGCGGGTCACTTCAACATTTTCACGATTAAAACGACGAGGAGAACCAGAAGTAAGACTCCGCCGACGCAGCAGAGCAGCATCCAGCCGCTCATGCCGCCCATCATTCCGTTCAGAGCAATAGTTGTGTTCATAGTTTGTATTTTCCAGCACGCTGAGAGTGGGGTCGGCAATGACTCCGTAAACGAGATGCCCGAAGAGTCCGCGCGCGTGTGCTTGCCACGAATATTTTTGCGGCAGTTCCGCCAGGCCGGTAACCACAGTTAGGCCTTCATCGAATAAGACGGAAAAGGCTTCCCCGAATAACAGGCCGCGTCCCGCCGAGACCATGTTGTTCTGTCGCTTGAGCAGGGAATAAGCGATGCCCGCTCCGATGCCGATGGCCCAGTGATTCGCCTGGGCAAGAGTTTGGTGTTGCTCTTTTGAGGGATGCAGCCCGACAAGGTTTTCCAGCTTCTCGGCCGCACGATCAGGCACATATTTCTCGCCGGTTACTTCCTTATACTTGGCTTGCGAAGCTGCGCTCTCATGTTCCCAGAACCAAGTGGTTGCCTTTCCCATGACCCAGGTAGCGACGGCTCCCGCGACAGCACCTTTGATTACGTCTCCGGCGAAAGTTTCAGTCTTCATTTGCGAATCCTTTCACTCCGCGCAGCAGGAAAGCTTCGCGGGATCTTTGAAGCGCGAGATGGCGACGATTTTCAGCGCTTCGGCCATCGTCGGATAGACATGGAGCATGTCGATGTAGTCGTGAACTTTTGCGCGGAAGTGCAACGCCATCGCTGCTTCGTGGATGACTTCACCGGCGCTGTTCCCGACCATCGAGACGCCGAGCACTTCTTCGGTTTCATCATCCGCGATCATCTTGATCATGCCGGCGGTGTCGCGAATCGCTCCCGCGCGCGGGACGAGCGCCATCGGCACCACGTTAAACCAGCATTTGTGTCCTGCGGCTTGCGCTTCTTCTTCGGTCATACCCACCACGGCCACCTGCGGATCGGTAAAGATCGTGCGCGGAATGACGCGGTGATTCACGCGCCGCGGTTCCTCATCCGCGAAAGCGTTATGCGCGACGATGCCGCCGTCCTGACTTCCGACTGGCGTAGCCATCTGCGCCTGAAGCTCGCAGCCGATCACGTCGCCGGCCGCGTAGATATGCGGCACATTCGTGCGCAGGAATTCGTCTACGCGCACCTCGCCATGCTCTCCGAGCGCGACGCCTGACTTCTCGATTCCGATCTTGTCCGAGTTCGGTAGTCGGCCTGTTGTGACGAGCAATTTCTCCGCGCGCACCTCACGAGTTTTGCCGTCGGACTCAATCATTACGACCGTTTCTTTTCCTTCCTGCCGAACTGAGCGCACCGACACATTCGTAAGAACGTTGATGCCCTCCTTGGCAAAAACTTCTCCGATGCTTTCACCTACTTCGGGTTCATAGCCGTGCGCGAGTAGCTGGTTGTTGCGATCGAGGATCGTGACCTCCACACCGAAGCGCCGAAACATTTGGCCCAGCTCCAACGCGATGTAGCCGCCGCCGAGAATCATGAGGGAGCGTGGCAGTTCGCGCATCTCCATCGCCTCATCATGCGTGAGCAGATCGCTAGTCAAAAAAGGAACGTCACGCAAACCGTCGATCTCTGGAATGACCGGCCGCGAACCGGTCGCGACGAGGATTTTACCACCGGACAACCGCTTTCCGTTGATTTCCACCGTGTGGGGATCAACAAACTCAACGTGACCTTCTTCAACGGTGAACTGTCCCCCTGCGAGGCTGTCGTATTTTTTTTTGCGATAGCCGTGTATGACTTCGTCCTTCTGCTCGATCAGTTTTTTGAAATCCAATTTGATCTCCGCGGGCGCGAGGCCGGGATAACGAGGATGCCGCGCATCGTGGATGATCCTGGCTGCCTCGATTAGATTTTTTGACGGCAGGCAACCGCGGTTAACGCAGGTGCCGCCAATCGCGCGCTCCTCCGTCATCACGGAAGTCTTGCCGAGTTCCTGCGCGCGTATGGCCGCCGCGAACGCGGTGGAACCGGAGCCGAGGATGACGAGATCGAACTGTTTGTTGTTAGTCATATATTTGAGCTGTTCACGATTTCCGCCGGACCTTTCCGACAATCCAAATTAGCGCGGCAAGCACGCCGCCGACGATCAGCGCAATGCAGCATGGGTCGGTGAACAGTGCCTTCACTTACTTGGAAGTGAGCCGCGGTAGCCGGTCGAGTTCACTGCGGCAACGAACTTGTCCGCAGTCGTCTTGCGCGGATCGAACTCAATCGTCGCGCTGTTCGTGGCGACGCTCACATCCGCTGACGCGACGCCATCCACTTGTTTAAGCGCCCTGCGGACGGCGATCTCACACGTCGCGCAGCTCATTCCCTCCACGCGGAGAACGACACGCTCGCGTCCATCGGCGGCTTGTTCAGCCTGCGGAGGAGGCGTGCCTGCGAAAACGTAGCGACTGATGTTTAATCCCGCGAAGCCGACGACGATCAACGTCGCAATGACGAGGCTAACCAAGCTGCTGCGACGGCCGTCCATTGGCCGGTGCTCGCAATCGCAGACGGTTTTCGCGCGCAGGTATTTGGTCCACGACCAGGCAAGGAGAGCCATCGCCGCGATGATGAAGAACCAGTGGTAGCGACCGATGAGAGCCGCGCCGGTGCCGAGCCCGAGGGCGATGAAAAGCAGCGGGCCGACGCAGCAAAGCGAGCCCAGAATGGCTGAAAGGATACTGGCATGTTTTGCTTCCATGCCTCGATGCTCGACCCTCTAGTCCGGTAGAGGGTCAAACGGTTTCGTAAAATAAATCGCAGGATCGGGAAACTGTTCGATCAGATCGCAAAACTCACCCGCGCATCTGCGCTTCGGCGAGTCTTGTTCTCGCCATGTGCTGAGCGACTTTGCGACGGCGCTGCGATAATCCTTTAAACCGGCGAGCCGCTTATCGACCTCCCGCAAATGTTTCTCGCCGAGTTCGACGACTTGATGACACGGCGGGTGTCCGTGTGATTTCATTTCCAGAATCTGCTTAATCTCCGCTAGCTTGAACCCGAGTAGCTGTGCCTTTCTGATGAACTGCACTCGGCGCACCACCTCAGGGGCGTAAAGGCGGTAGTTAGCCGCGGAACGCCGCGGCTTCGGCAGCAATCCGATCCGCTCGTAATAATGCAGCGTCTGCACACCGATACCGACGGCCGAGGCAACTTCGCCAGCTCTCTTAAGCGTGCCCGGGCGCGGATTCTGTGGGCCTGAAGTGATCATCGCCATCTTACATAGCGCGACGTCCCGATGGTCGCTAGTCCACCAGCACCTCTTTTACTTTCCGAGATGACGCTTCACGTCGGCGGTCATCACGCCGACTTTTGCAACTAGCGAATGCCGAGTTCACGATCGCGAAGATTCAGGCGGCGCAGGATGCGCTGATCGAGAAGCGCGATATCGAGTCTCAGAAGCAAGCGGAGCTGGACACGGCTCGGGATGAAGCCACCGCAGCGGAATGGGCCTTCCACAATTCGTTCCTCGGCGCGAAGGATCAGGTGAAGGCGCAATACGGCGCGGATTCCAACGAACTGCAGGCGGTCGGTTTGACGAAGAAGTCTGAATTCGCTTCGCTGCAGAAGAAGGCGCCAGCCGCTCCGACTCCGCCGACGCCATAGCGCATCGTTGTTACCTCAGGCGTCGCAAGCATTTCGCCCGACGCAGTAGTAAGTGCGGCCTGTCTCCACGCGGGCAAGGGCACGCCGCGGCTCCGAATTATCCTTAACTCGCAGCACCAACTTCGTGCGCCTTGTGCAGGCTGTGCGCTGGCAGCGCGAGCACGCACGCGAATGTTCCGGCACTCACCGCAATCATCAACAACAGGCCCAGGCGAAATCCACCTACAGTCGCTGCCAAAACGAACGCGCTGACGCCGAGTGCAGCACCGACCTGGCGGATGAATTGCTGGCTGGTCGTGGCGCTGCCCATCCGCGCGACGGGGACGCTGTTTTGCACCACGACGGTTAGTGCAGGCGAGATCAGTCCCATGCCGGCGCCGGCGACTAACGACGCGGCGATGACCCAACCGAGTCCATGTTCAAATGCCACCATGAAAAGGAGAAGTCCGAGAATATGGACCGCGATTCCAATCACACTCGGAAGCCGTTCTCCGATCCGATGGACCAATCGTCCTGTGATAAACGACAACCCGCTCCATGCGATGGTGAACGAGCCCACCACCAGGCCGACGACGGCGCGGTTTCCATGAAACGCGGCATTGGTGGCGAGCGGCAGATAAGAGCTCAGGCCGAAGCCGCTGAAGAAGGCGAGGAATGACGAAGAGATCGACGATGCGTAGCCGGTGTGGTGAAAGAAGCTCAACGGCAGAATCGGATGCGGCGTCCGCCCTTCATGCCAAACGAAGACGGCGAGCAGAATAATTCCGGCGGCCACGAGCGCGGCCTGCATCAGACCGATCTTTCCCTCACCGAGATCCACAAAAGCCCACATCAGGCAACTGCCGCCGGCGCCGGCGAGAAGGGCGCCGGCATAATCGAATCGGCCGACGCTCTGCCCGACGCTCTCGTGCATTCCGACGATGACGAGGCCAGCAGCAACGATTGCGATCGGCACGTTGATCAGGAATGCCCAGCGCCATGAAACATGCGTCACGATCAGTGTGCCGAGGAGTGGTCCGGCGACACTCGCGACGGCCCAAGCGCTGCTGGCCGCGCCGAGCGCCCGGCCGCGTTTGTGAGGCGGGTAAACAACACCCAGCAGAACAAACGGAAGAGTCGCAACGGCTCCCGCTCCGATGCCCTGGATAGCACGAGCGCCGATGAACTCCACCATCGTGCGGGCGACCGCGCAGAGTCCGCTGCCTACGGTAAACACGACGATCCCGACGAGATATGTGCGCCGGCGTCCCCATCGATCCGACCCCGGTCCCCAGATCGGCATCGATACCGCCGCGGCCAGCATGTAGGCCGCAAATGTCCACGCGTATAAGTGCGCGCCGCCGAGCTCAGGCAACGCCACCGGGATCACCGTGCTGACGATTGTGTTGTCGAGACCAGCAAGGATGATCGTGAACAACACCCCGAGCAACACCAGCACGCCGCTCTGTCCGGAGGAATCATGCGATCGCATCGTTCATATTGCGCGTGAACTAACGCTCCGCAAAGTGCGAGCCGCACTGGCTTATCACGATCGGAATAAGCGGCGCTGCTACCTAGCTGACTTACTTGGTTTCGCCTTCTTCACTGCGGACTTCTTGGCGCCGCTCGTTCCCTTGCCCAGGATCGCTCTCGCCGCTCGGTAGTTGACCATGTGCTCCTCCACGGACGCGCGCACAACGATACGGCCGACTACGTCGAGCGCCAGATCCTCCAGCGCTTTGAAACGGACGCAACCTTTTGAAAGCCCGGCCGTTTGCTCCGCAAGCCGTTACGGACCCATGCCGAGCTTCTTGCCGCTCTTCTGGTATTGATTCGCTCGTCTCCCGACTCGCTTTGATTCGCGCATTTCCCATCCGCTTACCCTTTGGGGCTCCCGTCTATGTCGCGGCTTCCCAGCGCGCTCCATTCCGCTACCTCG
>JBKJNW010000262.1:0-4288 GCA_046593335.1 Chthoniobacterales bacterium
AGAGTGCCGATTTCCACATTCGTGAGCGAGTGATGATCGAATTCCGGAGACAACGAATCCTGTGCGGGCGGGGCGCCATTAAAACCGGCAACGACGAGAATATCGCCGCTCGGCATGAGCACCGTTTGATGGGCCGATCGCGCTTCGAGCAGGTTGCCGCTAAATGACCAGGTCGCATTGGAGGAGTCGTAAAGTTCGGTCGTCGGGGTGGGGCCGTGTTCACCGCCAACGACCGCCACCAGGCCATTGGGCATCAGCGTTGCTGTGTGCTGCGCGCGCGCGACATTGAGCGAAGCCGTCTGCATCCAAGTCCCAGCAGCGGGATCGTAAATTTCGGAAGTATCAATCACGTTTAGCTGCGCATCGAGGCCTCCGGCGGCCAGGACCAGGCCGTTGACGAGTAAAGTTTGCGTATGGCGAAACCGCGCGAACCTCAACCCTCCCGTTGGAGTCCAAACGCCGGTTCCCGGGTTATAGAGTTCCGCGCTCGCTGTTGGTCCGCGCGGTCCATTACCGCCGCTCACCAGGACCAGCCCATTTGGCAGCAAGGTCGCCTCATGCCGGAACCGCGACACCGACATACTCATGGCCTGAGTCCATATTCCCGTTGCCGGGTCGTAGAGTTCCGCGCTCGCGAGCGATCCGTTCCCGTTCGTGCCGCCGCCACCCGCGACAAGCACTCGGCCATCGGGCAGGAGCGTCGCGCTATGGGTAGCCCGGCTCTCGTGCAGCCCTCCCGTTCCACTAAACGTTCCAGTTGCCGGATCATATAACTCGGCCGAGATAAGCGCGTCGTTGTTGGGCGCCAAGCCGCCGACCATGAGCACGAGCCCGTTCGGCAACAGGGTCGCGCTGTGCCGGTAACGTGCGTCACGCATGCTGCCGGTTGGCGTCCAGAGACCGGTGGTCGGATCGTAAAGCTCAGCCGTCGCGGTGACGTCCACGCCGTCGTTGCCACCACTGGCGAGGATCCTGCCGTCGGGCAGCAGCGTCGCGGTGTGATAAGCCCGCGGTGTCGCGACTGGGCCGGTTTCCACGAAGGAAAATGAGCCTGTTGCGAAGGACGCGAGAGGGACAAGAGCAAAACAGACGAAAGCAAGGCGCAAGACGCAGTGCGGCACGGATCGGATATATTTCATAGGGAGCGTTAACTGGTAGCCGAAGTCAGCTTGGCCGAGTTCGCTAAAGCAATTTGGATTTCATCTGATTGCACCGTTAGCCGCAGTAATTGTCAAGATTTTTCACGTTCCATCTCACAGACCCCTCGGTCACCAATGTCTTCCGCGTTGGGTTTGAGCTGGTCCTTGGCGTTTGCGGCCTATTTCGCCTGCTCAGCCGTGGGCATGGCGGCCGCCGCCTTCAACGGCGTAAGTTACTCCGCTATATTATGGGTGCTATGAAGTTCGGACAAGAGATGCTATTCCGTCCGACCTCGCCTGCGCCCGACGCACCTCAATCAATGTGCCTTCGACGCCGGCTTTTGCGGAATGAAGAGGATTAAGGCGACGATCACAACCAGAAGCCCGAGTGATGCGCTGTAACGGCTCAGAGCCAGGCCGCCTTTCGCGTGTGGTTTGTCGAGAAAATCGCCCACCACCGCGCCGAGCGGCCGGGTGAGGATGAATGCCGCCCAAAACAAAACCGCGTGCGACAAACTCGTGAAGTAGTAGACCAGCGCGGTTACCGCAAGAAGCCCGCCGAAGATGGCGGCCGCGCCGAGATAGCCCATGTTATTCGTGTCCGCGACCCAGTCGCCGAGCGCCGTGCCGAGGGTCTGCGAGAACATGATCGTGACCCAGTAGAACATCTCGACCTTCGGGGTGCTCACGGTCTCGACCGAGATGCTCCCGGTCGACCAGCGCCAGGTCAGCAACGACGCGATCACGAGAATGAGCAGGATAGTCGAGCCACCGGTGTAGCCGATGCCGAGTGACCTTGTGCAATAATCGGCCAGCGTGGTCCCGACCGTCGTCGTCGCGACGATGGTTAACCAGTAAAGGAAGGGGTGAAACTTTTTCGCCATGATCTGCACGAGCACAGCGGCAATGAAAATGACACCAAAGATGGCCGTGCCGATGAGATAGCCAGCGCCATTACCGGCTGAGGTCGTCTCGCCCAGCCATGACATGGTGACGGCATCGCCGCCGGTTTCGCCTAGCGTGGTAGCGAGGATCTTTATGATCCAGAAAACAAGAGTTACCTGCGGAACTTTAGCGACTGCTTCCGATACGTGTTTGTTCATATGTTAACTTTCAAAAGTTGGAATGCCTATTCACCTGCGGCACCACAATCGTCAATAGACGAGCTGCACGCCGCAGTAGCCAATCAGCGCCAGTGGCTGCTGGTCGCCCGAATGAATCTCGTGACCGAACGAGCCGATCCAGATGGCGTGTTCGTTTAGAATGTGACGCCAGCCGACATTAAGAGCGATCACATCCTGGCCGAGATCCATCTGGGAAGTCGCGTGCACCTCTGCCATGAGCGAGGTGGTTTTCGTTACTTCCGTTCCCGCGATCACCCCGTAAATCAATTCGCCGCGACCAACCGAGCTGATGAGCGGCCCGAACTCCGCGCCGAGACCGAATCGTCCTACTTTCTTCGCCACCTGAAACGGCATTTGAAAACGTGTCCCGTTATCCGCCAACCCGCGTCGGACCGATGAGTGGAGGACGTTGAAGAGAAGGCGAGGGAACATCGACAGATCGACGCCGCTCGTCTCCGCGTCGAGAAAACGCCACTTCAGCGCGGCCTCTGCTCCGCCCAGGCCGCCGACCAGACCGTGATCGCTCCGTTGCAAGAGCGCGACGGAAGTTTGCAGGGTGAGCTGGATGTGATCGCCCCAGCCATAATTCAAATCGATCGCCGGAGCGTCGAGCGCCCATTCGTTAGGCAGATGAGAGAAGACGGTCGCGAGATTAGTCTCCCAACGGCCGGTGCCCGGTGTCCCGGGATCGTCCGTGAGCATCGGCGGCCCGCCCTGCCCGAAGGCAAGGCACGCACTGAGGCAGAGCAGGAAGAGTATTTTGTGCATCTCTAGTCCCGGACGGCGGTCCAGCCGAACGCGACGGAAAGTCTTACCGCTGACCGTTCGCTTTGTCCGCTGCTTTTTCTTTCGCCTGGTCGTTCTGATTCTCGACACTGAGGTCGACGATCTTCCCGGTCTTGGCGTTCACCAGCACTTCGGTGATGTCTTTCGTTCCGGGCTTTGTGATGTCGAAGGACCAGACGAGGGCGTTGTGCTCGTTCTCAATCTCTGCGCCCTGGATCTTTCCGTCAGGCACTTTGGCCAGCGCGATCTGCGCTGCTTGTGTCTTGGAGATTTTCGCCTGCTTGAGTAATTCCGCTTCGCTCTCGCCGGCGGCGAGCAAGGTGGAAGTGCACAGGCCAGCGAGAATGACTCCGCTGAGAAGGGTTCGATAGGTTGTTTTCATGTTTCAAGCCTAGCGGACAAAGCTGTCGAACAAGCTCTCGCTCCGCTGACAAATCTGTTATCTGCGCCCGGGCTCTGGCTTCCCGCTGGGCGGATGGCTAAATTGAAAGCATGCGGGTGCTGGTGGTGGAAGACGAAAAGAAGCTCGGGAATTTCCTGCGCAAGGGACTTACGCAGGAAAACCTCGTCGTGGATCTGGTGCACGCGGGCGACGTCGCGCTCGATCAAATCCTCACTCATTCCTACGACGCGATCGTGCTCGACATCATGCTCCCGGGACGCGACGGACTCAGCGTCCTGCGCGAGATGCGACGGCAGCACATTAACACGCCGGTGCTCCTGCTCTCCGCACGCGGCCATCTCAACGAACGCGTCGAAGGCTTGAATCTCGGCGCCGATGATTACCTGCCAAAGCCGTTCTCGATCACCGAGGTCGTCGCGCGGGTCCGGGCGCTCCTGCGCCGCGCCTCCGGTGAACACGCCACCATCATGCAGGTGGCAGACTTATCTTTGAACGTAGTCACGCGCGAAGCCAGCCGCGACGGCCAGAAGGTCGAACTCACGAACCGCGAGTTTGCTTTGCTCGAATATCTGATGGCGCACGCGGGCCGCGTGATCACCAAGACATCGCTCTGTGAGCACGTCTGGGAACATCATTTCGACACCGGCACCAACGTGGTCGAAGTCTGCATGCAACGTCTGCGGCGCAAGATCGACGACGGTTACTCGAGAAAATTGCTCCAGACCGTCCGCGGCACCGGCTACGTGCTGCGCGAGGAGAAATGAAACGGCTCACCTTCCGCGCCCGGGTCGCTCTTTGGAGCGTGGCGGTCGCAACCATGGCCGTAACCCTTTTCG
>JBKJNW010000209.1:0-26026 GCA_046593335.1 Chthoniobacterales bacterium
CGAGCGGCAATTGAGTTCGCGCACCAGGCTGGTCGCGATCGGCGCGGCCTCGAATGCCCTCGGCACGATCACCGACGTCCGCCGGGCGGCGCAACTGGCGCATGCGGCGGGCGCGCAAATTTTCGTCGATGCCGTCCATTACGCGCCCCACCAACTGGTCGATGTGCGGGAGATGAACTGCGATTTCCTCGCCTGTTCCGCCTACAAATTTTATGGACCGCACCTCGGCATTCTCTACGGGCGGCACGGTCTCCTCGCGGCGCTCGATTTTCCGAAATTGTTTCCTGCGCCTAACGAGGCGCCGGAGCGCGCGGAAACCGGCACCCAGAACCATGAAGGCATCGCCGGGGCCGCGGCTGCCGTCGAGTTTCTGGCGTCGCTCGCTCCCGGTGCGTCGCGCCGCGCTTCGCTGGTCGAGGGCTTCGCCGGTCTGCATGCCCGCGGCGATCGACTCGTTAGGCAGCTTTGGGAAGGATTGGAAGCGATCAACGGCGTCAAGCTCTTCGGTCCTGCGCCCTCCGAGCCCCGGACACCGACGATCGGGTTTACCGTTGCCGGTGTTTCCTCGACCGAGGTGGCGAAGCGCCTGGGCGAAGCCGCGGTCTTTGTTTCGAACGGCGATTTTTATGCGACGACAGTGGTCGAGCGCCTTGGCCTGGCGCCGGACGGGCTGGTGCGAGCCGGCTGCGCCTGTTACACGACGGAGGAAGAAGTCGCGCGTTTGATTGACGGCGTGCGTTTGCTGGCGGGTCGAAATTAACTCAACTGGAGATCACGATTATGAAAGCAACCTGGCAAGGTACCACCATCGCGGAGAGCGACGACACCGTCGTCGTCGAAGGCAACCATTACTTCCCGGCCGACTCGATTCGGCGCGAACATTTTCGCGCGAGCGACCGGCACACGCACTGCCCGTGGAAGGGCGACGCGAGCTATTACGACGTCGTTGTGAATGATGCGGTGAACGAAGGCGCGGCCTGGTATTATTCCGAGCCCAAGGAGGCGGCCGCCAACATCAAGGGCCGCGTCGCTTTCTGGAAGGGCGTCGCCGTTGAGCCGGCCTAACGAGCTTAAGGCAACCGATAGACTTCGACCAAGCCGACCCCGGTAGTGCCGCCCTGGCCGGCGATAATTGCAGTGTAGGCACCCGGGCTGAGGGTTTCGAACACGGCTGACTCTAGATCATCCAGCGGGGCGAGACCGGTGGCATCGATCTCAGCTTGCTGAGTATCCATCCAATTGTCGTTGCTCCGCACCAGCGTGCCCTGGACGTCGCGTAGCTCCAGCCTCGGATCTTCCAAGGCATCAGGCACGCCAAAGGGAGTCAGACTAGGCCCGATGGCGCGGACCACGACAGCGCTCTCACTTCCGAGGATAAAGCCACCGATCATGACGTTGCTTTCGGTTGCGACAAAGCCGCGGGTGCTGATGTTGGCCAGTTCCGAAGCCACGTCCGGAGCGAGGTCATAGGCTTCGACCAGTCCGACGCCGGTGCCGCCTTGCCGCTCATAATGGCAGTGTAACTCCCCGGATCGAGCGTCGCGATAATCGCCGACTCGAGTACGACTTATCGGTCTCACAGTGGGACGTCGCGCGGGCATTAAACCTTGCGGGAGGCAGAGCAACTCCTCCGTCGCCTGAGCGAGTTGGATCTCCAGTCAACCGCCCATCAGTGGGATCTCTCGAGCGTTTACCGGCTCGCCGCCGTGGCGCATTTTAGAAAGGGCGAGAAACGGAAGGTATCGAAAATGTTGAAAAGGCGATCGCGATCGTGAAGGCAATCGCGAAACTGGATGCGCTATCTGGCTCCGAGGATAAAGTGCTCGCGGAATTGGAAGCGGAGAAGAGCCGAATGCGACAGGATTTGGTGGCACCAGATGCATGAGACTCCAATCTTCGTCGCCATCTATAGTAGGCGCTTATCTAAGTGCGCCAGACCAGAAGGAGATGCGTTTTTTGAATGATAGACCTTTCAAGTGGATACTCGTCCTGCTTTTCCTGGCCGCCGCCCCTCTAACCATGCGTGGCGATTTTCAAGACTTTCGGGCCTTGCCGACAAACGGTGACTTGGGTGAAAAGCTGACGCGCGTCGCGGAACTCTCGCGTCGCGATTTCCCCAAACTCACCGCCGATAACCTGGCTTTGAGCGTGATCGACCTCTCGAAGCCGGAGAACGTGATTCGCGCCGATTATCACGGCGACACGCCGTTCTATCCGGCCTCGCTGGTGAAGCTCTTTTTCATGCTGGCGGCTTTTCAGCAGGATCGTCTTACGCCCGAAATGGAGCGCGCCTTGCGCGAGATGATCCGGGTCTCGGACAACGATGCCGCGGCCTTCCTCGTCGATGTCCTGACCGACACCACCAGCGGACCGGAGTTGAAGGACAAGGCGCTGGGAGATTTCCTGGAACGCCGGCGCAGCTTGAACCGCTATTTCGCTTCCAAGGGTTATGACGTCAGCGTCTTCATCAAGCCCTGGAGCTTTGGCCCGTTTGGGCGCGACATGCAGATCATGGGCGAGAAAAAGGAGAACCGGAATCGCGCCAGCGCGAACGCGATTGCCTCGCTCCTCTTCTCGATTGTGCAGCGCAAAGCGGTTTCCACCTCAGCCAGCAAATCGATGATGGGGCTGCTCGAGCGCCCGCTCGCTCCGCCGCGTCCGGAGGAAAACCAGGTGAAGGATTTTTTCGGCGAATCGCTACCGCCCGATGCCCGGCTTTGGTCGAAGGAGGGCGACACCAGCGAGGTGCGCCACGACGCGGCCTACGTCGAACTGCCTAACGAAAAAAAATATATTATCGTCATCCTCACGCGCGGACCGGCGGACGAGAAGACGCTCCTGCCAACCATCGGCCGGTATTTGCTGCAAGAGCTAGAGACCGTCGCCGGCTCATCGTTAGGCGGGGCTACAACAGGGAATACGGATCCACATCCACGCTGACCGCGACATCCTCAGGGAAGGGGAGTTTGTCGAGAGTTTCGCGGATGAGGCGACTGAGGCGCATGATGGCTGCGCCCCGAATCAGGATGTGGAAGCGGTAATGGCGCTGCAGTTTTTCGAGCGGCGCGGGCGCGGGGGCTCCGAGTTGGAATTCTTCCGGCAACGCTTCCTTTAGGCGTCGGGTCAAAGTCTCCGCGGAGAAACTGGCGCGCTCTTGGTGTTCGGAGCGGACGGTGATGAGCACGGCGTGCTTGAATGGTGGAAAATCGCAGCGTTCCCGGAATTCGAGTTCCTGTTGGAAATAGCCGGCAAAATCGTGGTGCCGCGCGAACTGAATCGACGGACTAAACGGCGTGTAGGTCTGGACAAAAACTTCGCCGGCCGCTTCACCGCGCCCCGCCCGGCCCGCCACCTGGGTGAGGAGTTGGAAGGTCCTCTCGCCGGCCCGGAAATCCGGCATGTGCAGCGCGAGATCGGCGTTGATGATGCCGACCAGGGTGACGTTGGGAAAGTGCAGGCCTTTCGCGATCATCTGCGTACCGACCAGGATGTCGATCTTGCCGGATCGAAAAGCGAGCAGCGCGTCGCGGTAGGCGTCCTTCCGCGTCATCGAGTCGGCGTCCATCCGCCTAACGACCGCCTTGGGAAAGATGGCGGAGACGTTCGCCTCCACTTTTTCCGTGCCGAAGCCGGCGTAGATGAGCGCATCTTCCCGGCACTCGGGGCAACGCTTTGGCACCGCCGCGCTGTGGCCGCAAAGATGGCAGCTGAGGCGGGCTTCGGTCCGGTGGAAGGTGAGAGCGACGCTGCAATTCGGGCATTCGCGCGCTTTGCCGCAACTGCTGCAGAGGAGCGAAGTGGAAAAGCCGCGCCGGTTCAGAAAGAGGATCGTCTGTTCCTTTTTCTCCAGCCGCCCGGCGATCGCGGTCCGCAATTTTTCCGATAAAATCGCGGCCGCTTTTTCTTTCCGGCGTTCCATTCGCAGATCGACGATGCGGATCAGCGGCATCTGGCATTGATCGACCCGCTGGGTCAGCGTGCTCAGAACGTATTTGCCGCGCTGGGCGTTGTAGTAACTCTCAAGCGACGGGGTCGCGGTCCCGAGGAGGACGACACACTTCTCCATTTTTCCCCTAACGACAGCGACGTCGCGCGCCTGGTAGCGGGGCGCCTCCTCCTGTTTGTAGGAAGTCTCGTGTTCTTCATCGACCACGATGAGGCCGAGGTTTTCGAGCGGAGCGAAAATCGCGCTGCGCGCGCCGATCACGATGCGGGCGCGGCCGGCATGGAGCTTGTGCCATTCATCGTGCCGCTCCCCTTCCGACAAGTGACTGTGCAGGACTGCGACCATGTCGGGCTGGGAGGCAAAGCGGCTCTTGAAACGCTCGACCGTCTGGGGGGTGAGGGAAATTTCCGGGACCAGGACGATAGCGGTTTTGCCGCGCGCGAGGGTGACGCGGATGGCTTGCAAATAAACTTCCGTTTTGCCACTTCCGGTCACGCCGTGGAGCAGAATCGGCGGATGCGTTGCCGGATCTTCGAGCGCGCTCTCGATCAACTTAAGGGCCGTGATTTGCTCTTCGTTCATCGACAGGTCGGCATCGGCGATGAACTCCTCCGTTCCGTGCGGATCGCGCGCCACCGCCTGCTCTCGTAGCTCGGCGAAACCGCGCCTAACGAGCGCGCGGAGGGTTCCGTTGTCGAGCGAAGTCTGGCGCAGCAGCTCGGCGGCTGCGATGGGTGCGCGCAGTTGGGCGACGGCCTCGAGCAGCTCGGCCTGGCGCGGAGCGCGTCGGCGAAGCTTCTCGATTTCCTCCGCGCTCGCGGCCCGCGCCGGACTAACGAAAAGCTGTTTCTTCCAGCCGATTTCGGCTTTGCGAATGACCTGGGGAAGAAGGCTGCGCATGACGGTTTCGATCGGGCAGCAGTAGTAATTTCCCATCCAACGGGCGAGCTCGATCAGGGTCGGACTCAGGACCGGTTTGTCGCCCACCAACGCCTGGATGGGCTTGATCCCTTCGGCCGGACTTTCCGAGAGCGTCGCGACGACGGTGGCGAGAAGCGTCTTGTCGCGAAATGGGACCCGCACTCGCGAACCGACCCCGACTTTGCCGGCCAGAGTCTCGGGCACGCTGTAGTCCAACTCGCGGCGGATGGAGCGGTCGACGATGACTCGGACAAAAGGGGACATGCAAATTTTGTTGTTCACGCTCATCTTGCGTGAGTTGATTCTGCCGATGACTTTGCCCGCGCCGAGGAACTTATCCAGCGGTCCTGAATGATCCGCTTTCTTTTCAAGTTCATCATTTGCCTGCTCCTGGCCGCGGTGGTCGGGCTGGGGTTGCTCGCTTTTCGTTCAGGCGATCCCGTTTACACCGTTTACGAGTGGCTCAGCCCAGCGCGCTTTCAGCAATACGATCAGTTTATTCGGGCCGTCTCCGCCGCCAACAAACTCGACCCGATGTTGGTCAAGGCGGTCGTCTGGCGCGAGAGCCGGTTCGATCCGCAAAAGCTTGGGGGCGCGGGCGAGCGCGGGCTCATGCAGGTGAGCGAGATCGCGGCCCGGGATTGGGCGGCGGAAAACCGGGTGGAGAATTTCCGGGTGGAAGAGCTGTTCGATCCGAAGACGAATCTGCAAGCCGGCTCCTGGTATCTGCGCCGGGCCATGCTGCATTGGCAGGAAGCGGGCGATCCGGTGCCGTTCGCTCTGGCGGAATATAACGCCGGCGCCAGCCGCGCGCAGCGCTGGGCCGGGGGCGCCGGCAAGCGCCCGATCTTGGCCCGGACGTTCCAGAAGAACATCGATTTCCCGGGCACGAAAAATTACGTCGAATCGATCATCGATCGCTACCGCTTTTATAAGAAACGCGGCCGAATGTGAGGTAATTCCACGCTTGTCTCCAAAATGTCCACCGCCTACGCTCCGGGCATGAAGACGTTACGGCGGTTAAGCCTGCTTGGCGTTGTGGCCCTCTTTCCTGCGCTCGCGGCGCAGGCGCAGAATTCGAAACTGCCGAACATGAACGAGCACACGACGGCGATCGCGAGTGCCGCCAAGGTCCGGCTTTACGCCCGCACCATGACGGGGGAGGAACCGGCTTTCCGGAAAGCGATCGACGCGCTCGACGCGCAGGCGGGCAAAGTGATGCGCGGCACGGGCCTGGTGCCGGCGGCCGTCTCGGCCCAGACGCAGTTGCCGATCGAAGTTCTCGTCGCGCAGCAAGCCGAAACGGGTTTGAGCTATGGCGAATTGCTGGTGGCGGATTCGCTCGCGGTTGGGAGCGGGAAAAGTTTTGCCCGGATCCTGACGCTGCGCGCGAAGACCCGGACCTGGGCTGAGCTTTCTCTGCAGCTCCGGATTAACCCCAATTCGCTGGTGGCGCGGGCGGAAGCCGCGAAAAGCGCGATTAATAATGCGGACGCGCGCCTGGCGCGGCGGCACCGGGAAAGCATCTACGGCCTCGACGTCTTGCGGACGCGGAACTCGCAAGGTACGCCGCGGGCGTTCGGTCGCTTTCCGGGCGGATAATTTTCTCCGCAACCGGGGCGGAGCGCCGGCGTTATCGCGGTGAAGGAAGGGCCAAAAGACGGTGCCTTGCCAAACCGCCAACTTCATCTACTGTCCCGCTTCGCTTATGGCAGAAAGCAGTGACACGATGAATATGAAGGAGTTCCAGCTCCATGAGAAAGACACCGGAAGCGCGGACGTGCAGGTTGCACTTTTGACGCGCCGGATTTCCCAGCTCACGGAACACCTGAAGAGTCACGCCAAAGATCATTCCTCGCGCCGCGGCCTCCTCAAAATGGTCGCCACGCGCCGCAGCCTCCTCGATTACCTGAGCCGGTCAGAAAATGACCGCTACAAGACGGTGATCGAGAAGCTGAACCTGCGGAAATAACCGCGGAACTATCTCTGGCGTTGCTCGCGTTCATGCGCGCGCCGCTCGCGCCATTCGGGAAACCAACACAACCGGCGACCAGGCCGTCAGTGCACCTTGAGTTTAGGTTTTAGCTCCGAGCAACCTCGGATTTAAAACCTACAATCAGGGTGACCGGCCTGGGTTTCGCACATCCAGAAATCCAAGTTATGCAACACAAGGTCACGGCCCAAATCGGGTCCACGCAAATCACCATCGAAACCGGCAAGATTGCCAAGCTGGCCGATGGCTCGGTCATCGTCTCCTGCGGTGAATCGATCGTTCTCACCAGCGCCGTCTCGGCCACTTCCCTGAAGGAAGGCCAGGACTGGTTCCCGCTCACGGTCGATTACCGTGAAAAAGCCGCCGCCGTCGGAAAATTCCCGGGCGGTTATTTCAAACGCGAAGGTCGTCCGAGCGAGAAGGAAACGCTCACCTCGCGCATGACCGATCGGCCACTCCGCCCGCTTTTTCCGGCCGGCTATCTTTACGACACCCAGATCATTTCCATCCTCCTTAGCGCGGATGGCGAAAATGATCCTGATATCCTCGCGATCAACGGCGCCTCGGCCGCGCTCTGCGTTTCCGATATTCCGTTTAAAGGCCCGATCGGCGCAGTCCGGGTCGCCCGGGTGAACGGCGAGTTCATTGCCAACCCGACCCACGTTGAGCGTGAACAGAGCGATCTCGATCTGGTTTATGTCGGCACCGAGAACGACGTCATCATGATCGAAGGCGCGGCTGACGAGTTGCCGGAAGACGAGTTCATAAAATCCCTCGAGTTCGCCCACGGACACGCCAAGGAAATGATCCGCATCCAAAAGGAACTGGCGGCCCAAGTCGGCAAGCCAAAACGCGAAATGCCGCTCCTCGAAGTGCAGCCGGAGATTCTCGAAATCGCTGACCGCGTCGCCGGCGATCGGATCGAAGCCGCTCTCTATACCGAAGGCAAAGTGGCCCGCAGCAAGGCCGTTGGCGGTTTGCGCGATGAAGTGAAAGCAGCGGTGCTCGAGAAATTCCCCGACTCGGATAAGTTCGCGATCAACCAAGCGTTCGATTACATCCAGAAAAAATCTTTCCGCTCCAACATCCTCGACAAGCAAAAGCGGGTCGATGGCCGCGGTTACGACGATCTGCGCAAGATAACCTGCGAAGTCGGAGTCCTTCCGCGAGTGCATGGTTCGGCGATTTTCCAGCGCGGCGAAACCCAGGCGATGGCGCTGGCCACGCTCGCCCCGATCGAAGAGGCGCAGAACATCGACGCTTACGGCGGCGGCGAGAATTCGAAGAGCTTCCTTCTGCATTACAACTTTCCGCCCTTCAGTGTGGGCGAGACCGGCCGATTCGGCGGAGCGAGCCGACGTGAAATTGGCCATGGCGCTCTGGCGGAGCGTTCCGTGGAGCCAGTCGTCCCAAGCCAGGAAGACTTTCGTTATGCCATCCGCATCGTGAGTGAAGTGATGGAATCGAACGGCTCGACTTCGATGGCGAGTGTTTGCTCTGGCATGCTGGCCTTGATGGACGCGGGCGTTCCGATCAAGACGCCGGTCGCGGGCATTTCCGTCGGTCTCGTGAGTGAGAGCGATGAAAACGGCAACCTGAAGCGTTACAACCTGCTCACCGACATCATCGGCTCCGAAGATCATTTCGGAGACATGGATTTCAAACTTTGCGGCACCAAAGATGGCGTCACCGGATTCCAACTCGACCTCAAACTCCCCGGTGTGAGTCACAAAATTCTCGGCGAAGCGGTTCACCGCGCCAAAGACGCGCGCACCAAGATCCTCGCCATCATGGCCGAGACGCTGGACAAGCCGCGTGAATCGCTGAGCAAATACGCGCCGCGGATCGAGACGATCAAAATTAATCCTGAGAAAATCGGCGCCCTTATCGGGCCGGGCGGTAAGACGATCAAGGGGATCGTGGCCGAGACCGGCGCGGAGATTAACATCGAAGACGACGGCTCCGTCCACATCTACGCCACCAGCGGCGAGAGCATGGCGCGGGCGAAGGAAATCATCGGCGGCATGACCAAGGAAATGGAGATCGGCGAGATCTACCACGGCCGGGTCGTCTCAATTAAGGAGTTCGGCGCCTTCGTCGAAGTCTTCCCAGGCAAAGACGGACTCGTCCACATTTCGGAGTTGGCGGATTTCCGGGTGAACCGAACCGAAGACGTCGCCAAGGTCGGCGAAATGATGTGGGTGAAATGCATTGGCATTGACGACAAGGGCCGGGTGAAACTTTCCCGCAAAGCAGCGATGAAAGATCGTGGCGAAGCCGAGACCTTCACTCCGCCGAGCGGGGGTGATGGCGGCGAACCGCGCGGTGAGTATCGCGGCGGTGGTGGCGGACGTGGTGGCGATCGCGGCGAACGCCGCGGTGGCGGTGGTGGTGGACGCGGCCCCCGCCGGGAACGCCGGCACGACGAACCGCGCAGCGGGGGCGATCAGCCCCAGGCGCCGGAACAGTCGCATTCGCAGAGCGAAGATTACGAGCCCTCGCGCTGATTGTTGTAGCCGGGGACGCTGTCCCCGGTCCCCCTAACAATGCACAAGCATCTTACCCGGCTCGAGCGAGTCTGGGTGGAGCCGCCGATTTATTTCCTCACCGCGTGCACGGAAAAGAGGCGCAAATTCCTGGCACGGGAATCGGCCGTGGAGGTCCTGGTCGACGAATGGCGAGCCGCACAAGAACGCCACGGTTGGGTTGTCGGTCGCTATGTTGTGATGCCGGATCATGTGCACTTTTTCTGTACCCCGGATAGAGATGGCAGATCTCTCTCCGATTTCGTTGGCGCTTGGAAGCGATGGACGAGCCGACGGATCAATAAGCTCGTCGGGCCGGGGACAGCGTCCCCGGCTACAACTGCCGGCCGTTGTTCCTCGCCTTTTTGGCAGGCGGAGTTTTTTGATCATCTGATTCGCTCGGACGAAAGCTATGATCAAAAGTGGGATTACGTGCGGAATAACCCGGTCCGAGCCGGTCTCGTAAAATCAGCCGACGATTGGCGATTTGCCGGTGAGCTAACGATCTTTCGGCACTAGCTGTAGCCGGGGACGCTGTCCCCGGCCGAACGTTTATGGGACCTTCGCTTCTTTTTACGTGCCTTTTCATTCTCCTGGTCCACGCTCTCCCGACATCGGCGGCGGCCGAATCGAGATTTCTTTCCCGCCTAACGATGCGGATTTTCCGCCCGCTCGCGCTGGAGTGGATCAAGACTACCGCCCGTGCCGTGACAAAATATTACGGCCGCTAACCGGAGTTGTTCCGCGCCAATCTTCGACGGCGCGAAAATCAGCGAATTTCTCAAGCGCAGGCAACCGGCAAAATGATTGAGGAGGTTCTCGGAATAGAAGGCCGATTCATCTCTCTCAATTGCATGAAGATGAGGCTGACTCTGCTCCTCTGCTTTGCCCTTGCGGCGGCCGGCGGAGTGTCCGCGCAGATCGTTCCCGCCCCGCCGGAGAAGGCGGTTTTTGCCGGAGGATGTTTCTGGTGCATGCAGCCGCCGTTCGATCATACCGCCGGGGTCATCTCCACCCTTGTTGGATTCGCGGGCGGCGCGGAACCCAATCCCACTTACGAGCAAGTCTCTTCGGGCGAGACGGGTCACCGCGAAGCGATCGAGGTCACCTTCGATCCAGCGAAGACCAGTTACGCCAAACTGCTCGAGGTCTTCTGGCGCAACATTAGTCCCATCCAGCGCGACGGTCAGTTTCAGGACGTGGGCGAGCAATATACGAGCGCGATTTTTTATGATAACGAAGCGCAGAAACTGGCGGCCGAAGCGTCGAAGTCGGCATTGCAAAGCTCGGGCAGATTTTCCAAACCAATCGCCACTGTCATTCTGCCCGCCGGCAAGTTTTGGCCCGCCGAAGAGTACCATCAGAAGTATTACCTGAAGAACCGGATGGCTTACGGGATGTATCATTTCGCATCCGGGCGCGCCTCGTTTCAGCAGCGCTACTGGGGAGCAGGCAAATAACAGATTCCAAGTCTCGCTCCCAGACCGAGTCGTTAGGGCGCTGGTTGTAGCCGGGGTCGGTGACCCCGGCCGGTATGGCGCGCGGCCACCGCTTTCCCTCTCCGGGGTCAGCGACCCCGGCTACAACGTCGAGGCGCGCGATTCCGGGCCTTTTTCGAAACGGTGCAGCCCGGCAAAAAGCGGCCCCGGAAATTTTTGAATTCTTTTTCCAAAATTATTTTGCCAAGCAAACGCCCCTTCATAGAATTGCCCCCTCGCGCACCTCCGACAATAGAGTAGCAAACCTGTTTTCCATTTTTCTGAAGCCGCCACAGCCTTTCATTTCAGTCCACGCTTTTAGGGGTTGGCGGCTGTGCGAGTGCCGGTCTAGTCTGCGCTAGTTCGTTATGGCGAATTTCTTTCCGCGCTGGACTAATTGGCTACCGCTCAAGATCATGATCTGCGGAATCGTGACCGTGACCGCTTTGGTCGGCGCGACCTGGTATTACGACACGCCGAAATACACGCGCGTCGGATACATGCCGGTGCAGCCGGTGCCCTTTCCGCACGATTTGCACGTCACGCAGCTGGGGATGGATTGCCGTTATTGCCACAACGCGGTCGAGGTCGCGGCCCACTCCAACGTGCCCGACACCCAGGTCTGCATGAATTGCCATACCCAGATCCAAAAGGAGAACCCGAAACTCGAGCCGGTGCGCGCGAGCTGGACGACAGGGCAACCGGTGCCGTGGGTGCAGATTCATCGCACCCCGGATTACGTTTATTACAATCATTCCGCGCACGTGAATCGCGGCATCAGCTGTTACAGCTGCCATGGCGAGGTCAATCACATGCCGGTGGTTTATCACGCCAAGCCGCACAGCATGGCCTGGTGCTTGGAATGCCATCGCGCTCCCGAGAATTTCCTTCGCCCCATCGATCAGATCACTAATCTCGACTGGAAACCATCCGACGTGAATCCGGCAGAGTTCGTCGCGAAATACGGGAAACCGGCCGGGGTGACGGAGGATTGGTCGAAGAAAAAAAATCTTACCCAGCGGGAGATCGGCCTGACATTGAAACAGCGCTGGGACATTAAGCCGCCGGAAAATTGCCAGGGGTGCCACCGATGAGGACGACGACGCTACAGGACCGGAGCACAGGCGTCTCGCCTGCTTATTGGCCGCCAATCTCGACAGGCGAGACGCCTGTAATCCACACAGGCAGGATGCCCGTGCTCCTATGAAACGCGTTTTGCAACACCCGCCGGCCGATCAGACCGGGAAACAATATTGGCGCAGTCTCGGCGAACTGAGCGACACGCCGGAATTTCGCGGCTGGCTGGAGCGGGAATTCCCCGCCGGCGCCCAGGAAATGGAAGCCGATGAAGTTTCGCGCCGCAGTTTCCTGAAACTGATGGGCGCCTCGATGGCGCTGGCCGGTTTCGGCTTGAGCAGTTGCCGCAAACCGGAGATGCATCTCGTCCCGTTCACCAAGAGCGCGGAGTGGACTATCCCGGGCAAGCCGCTCTACTACGCGACCGCGATGCCGCGGCGTCACGGCGCCATGCCCCTGGTCGTATCCACCGTCGACGGCCGCCCGATCAAAATCGAGGGCAATCCATTTCATCCCGACAGCAACGGCGCGACGGACGCATTCGCTCAGGCTTCGGTCCTCGATCTTTACGATCCTTCGCGCTCGCAGCGTTTCGTGCAGGCGAACAAGCTTTCCAGCCACGCGGAGTTTGAGAAATATATCGCCGAATTGCGTCCGAAGATGGCCGCAAATGGCGGGGCCGGGCTCGCTTTTCTGGTCGAGGAAACGCACTCGCCTACCCGCGACCGCCTGCGCGCCGAATTGCAGAAGCAGTTCCCGCGGATGCGTTGGTGCGTCTACGATCCGCTCCTCAGCGAGGCGCAGCGTTTTTCGACCCAGATCAGTTTTGGCGACAACACGCGGCTCATTCCGCAGTTCGACAAGGCCGACGTCATCCTCTCGCTCGACAGCGATTTTCTGAATTGCGGCGAAGGCGATCTCGCCTCGATTCGCGCCTTCACTTCGCGGCGCCGGGTGCGCGAGGCGAAGGATTCGATGAACCGACTCTATGTGGTGGAAAATCATTTTACCATCACTGGAGCGATGGCTGATCACCGGCTGCGTTTCCCGGCGAGCCAGATTCCGGCACTGACCCACGCTCTCGCGAGTAAACTCGCCGTCGCGACCAGGGACCCGGGCCTCTCTTCCGTTCTCATTACCCTCAAGGCTCCGCTCAAGACGGCAAAATACGATGCCAAATGGCTCGAGGAAGCCGCCGCCGATCTGATGTCGAAACCCGGCGCCAGCCTGATCGTAGCCGGCCCGCATCAACCCGTGGTGGTGCAATTGATGGTCTACGCGATGAACGCGGCGCTGAAAAATATCGGCACGACCGCGCTGCTGCGTTCTCTGCCGCCGACCTCGCGCAGCAGCAGCATCCTGCAACTGGCGAGCGACATCGATTCCGGCCGGGTGAAACAGCTTTTCATATTTGGGGGCGACCCGGTTTACAGCGCGCCGCGCTCGATCACGCTCGATCGCAAAAGCAAACTCCCGCTCGATTGGCCGGAGCTGCAGAAGCGCGTGCCCGATGTCGTTAGGCTGGGGCATTATGAAGATGCCACCTCGGCTTTAAGCAAATGGCATATCCCGGCCGCGCATTACCTCGAATCGTGGGGCGACGGCCTCACCCCGAGCGCGGCTTACGTCGCGATGCAGCCGATGATCCTGCCGCTCTTTGAGGGCCTGTCGGAGCTGGACATGCTCCAGATTCTTCTCGGCCAGCCGAAAGCGGATGGACCGCAGCTCGTGCAGGAGACTTTCCGCCAGACCGCGCCCCCGGGGGATTTCGATTCGGCCTGGAACAAATTTCTGCACGACGGCTTTGCCGGACACGTCATGCCGAAGGATCAGCCGCCGAAGTTCAACGGCAACACCGCCGGCGGGGTCGCGCATACGCTTTGGATAAATGACGCCACTGTCCCCACGAAAGATTCACCGGAGATCGTGCTCGTCGGCAGTTACTCGATGGACGACGGCCGCTACATCAACAACGGCTGGCTCCAGGAAATGCCGGACCCGATCACGAAACTGACCTGGGACAACGCCGCCATGATGAGCCCAGCGTTTGCCAAGCACATCGGGGTTAAGGATGGCGATCTCGTGCAGGTGACGGTGACCGAGCCGACGCCGAAGCCGCCGGTGGTGGTGAAAGGTAAACCCGCTCCGAAGCCTGCGCCCGCGCGTAAACCGATCGAGCGCCAGCTCGTGATCGCGGCCCTGGTTGTGCCCGGCCACGCTGACAATTCGGTCACGATTCCGTTAGGCTACGGCCGCAAGCATACCGGCCCGGTCGGCGAAGAAGCGGGCTTCAATGGTTACCTTCTCCGCACCAGCTCCAATCCGCATTTCATCGTCGCCGATGGCAAAGGAGTCGGGAGCGTTTCGGTGAAAAAAGTGCCGGGCCATTACGACCTTTCCACCACCCAGGAACATTTCTCGATTGAAGGCCGCGCCCTCGTGCGAGAAGCCACGCTCGAGCGTTATCGGAGCGACGAAGATTTCGTTAAGAAACTCGGCGGAGATGAGGAATTGCCGGCCAAGCTGCCTTCGCTTTACAACCATCCCAAGCTCGACGCCCCGCAGCAGTGGGGCATGACGGTCGACCTCAACACCTGTACCGGTTGCAGCGCCTGCGTTATGGCCTGCCAGGCGGAAAACAACATCCCGATCGTGGGCAAGTTGCAGGTCGCGCACGGCCGCGTAATGCACTGGATCCGGATCGATCGCTATTACGCGAGCGCGAAGCCATTCGACCAGGACAAGGGTCAGTGGCCGGAAGATCCCGAGCTCGTGCACGAGCCGATGATGTGTCAGCACTGTGAAAATGCGCCGTGCGAAACCGTCTGCCCGGTCAACGCCACCATCCACAGCGAGTCGGGTCTGAACGTGATGGTTTACAACCGCTGCATCGGCACCCGGTATTGCGCAAACAACTGCCCCTTCAAGGTGCGCCGGTTTAATTATTTCGATTACACCCAGCGTCCGATCGGGAAGAAGAAGATTGCCGGCTTCTCGGTTTATCAGGAATACCTTGGCCCACTTACCAAGAAGGGCGCGGCCGATACGGTCAAGCTGCAGAAGAATCCGAACGTGACCGTGCGGATGCGCGGCGTGATGGAAAAGTGCACCTATTGCGTGCAGCGAATCGAAGAAGCAAAAATCGCCGCGCATGTCCGAGCAGGCGCTTCCGACAAAACGCTCATCCCGCGCGACTCGTTCACGAGCGCCTGCGCGCAGGCCTGCCCGACGGAAGCGATTGTTTTCGGAGACATCGCCGATCCGGAAACGCGCGTCTCGAAGATCAAGGCCGAGAATCGCAATTATCGGCTGCTGGAATATCTCAACGTGAAGACGCGCACGAGTTACCTCGCGCGAATTCGCAATCCCAACCCCAAAATGCCGGACGCCGGTCGGATCGCGGTGGCGAGTCTCGGCCACGAACAGGGCCACGGGGGTGGAGAAAGACACGGCGCACACGCGGAGCCCGAGCATCACCACGAACGCGCCATGCAACCGGAGGCCAAACCGTAAATGGACGGCGCACCGACAGCACCAGAAGTGATCAGGAGCGAGGCATCGGCCTCCGTCGCAAGACCGCTCGCGCGGGTCCCGCTCGTTCTGAACAAGCGCAATTTCGATTGGGTGACCAATCGTATTTCCGGCGCGGTTGAGAATCCGACGCCGCGCTGGTGGTGGGTCGCGTTTGCCATCACCTCGGCCATCGCCGCCTTCGGTCTCACCTGCATCGGTTACCAAATCTCGACCGGCGTCGGCGTTTGGGGATTGAACTCGCCGGTCGGCTGGGCCTGGGACATTACCAACTTCGTTTTCTGGATCGGTATCGGTCACGCTGGCACTCTCATTTCCGCGATCTTGTTTTTGCTGCGGCAAAAGTGGCGCACCTCAATTAACCGCTCGGCCGAGGCGATGACCCTGTTCGCGGTTATTTGCGCCGCCATTTTCCCAGGCATCCACGTCGGCCGCGTCTGGATGGCGTGGTTTCTCGCCCCCGTGCCTAACCAATACGCGATCTGGCCGAACTTCCGCAGCCCGCTCCTTTGGGACGTCTTTGCGGTTTCAACCTACTTCTCGGTTTCCGTCCTGTTTTGGTATACCGGTTTGATCCCCGATCTCGGCACGTTGCGCGATCGTGCCACGACCAAGATCAAGAAGTTCTTTTACGGCATTTTTGCGCTCGGCTGGCGCGGGTCGAACCGTCACTGGCGGCATTACGAGATGGCTTATCTGCTCCTGGCCGGTCTCTCGACGCCACTCGTGCTCTCGGTCCACAGCGTCGTTTCCTTCGACTTCGCCACCTCGGTGATTCCGACCTGGCATACCACCATCTTCCCGCCCTATTTCGTCGCCGGCGCGATCTTCGGCGGGTTCGCCATGGTGCTCACCCTCATGATTCCGGCCCGCGCCATTTTCAAGCTGCAGGACATCATCACGCCGCAGCACATCGACAAAATGGCGAAGGTGATCCTGCTCACGGGCTCGATCGTTGCCTATGCCTACGCGATGGAGTTTTTCATCGCCTGGTATAGCGGGAACGAGTACGAAAAATACGCGTTCTATAACCGCATCTTCGGTCCTTACTGGTGGTATTGGTGGGTCGGTATGTTGTTCTGTAATACGCTGTCACCACAGCTCTTTTGGTTCAAGTGGTGCCGGCGCAACATCTTCGTCGTCTACTTCGTCTGCATGTGCGTCAACGCCGGCATGTGGTTCGAACGCTTCATCATCATCGTCGGCGGTCTCCACCGCGACTTCCTGCCTTCTTCCTGGGGTTATTTCACTCCCACCTGGGTCGATATCTGGACCTTTGTCGGGACGTTTGGAATTTTCCTTTCGCTCTTCCTCCTCTTCATTCGCTTCCTGCCGATGATCGCGATGTCGGAAGTGAAGATTGTTTTACCCGAAGCTGATCCGCATCACGCCACGCCTGAGGAACATCATGTCGTCCAGGCCGGCGGAAAGGAGCGCACGTGATTACGCCGAGCGGCAATCGTGTTTACGGAATGGCGGCGGAATATGCCAGCGCCTCCTCGCTTTACGAGGCGGCCAAGGCGGTGCGCGACGCCGGCTTCAAACGCTGGGATGTGCATTCGCCCTTCCCGATTCATGGAATGGATGATGCCATGGGGCTCGGCAAATCGTGGCTCAGCGCGGTCGTGCTGATCGGCGGTATCACCGGCTTGCTGTCCGCGGCCGTCCTAGAATTCGGCCCTTCGTCCTATCTCTACCCGCTCATCGTGCACGGGAAACCGACCAATTTCTGGACGGTGCCTGCCTTTTTCCCGATCATGTTTGAGCTGACGATTTTGTTCAGCGCCTTCTCCGCTTTCATCGCCATGCTGACGATGAACCTCCTCCCGCGCTGGAACCACCCGATGTTTAACTGGGAGCGATTCAAGCGGGTGACTAACGACGGATTTTTCCTGGTCTTGGAAGCGCGCGACCCGCGCTTTAGTGAAAACGAAGCGCGCGAACTGCTGGAGCGGACCGGCGGTCAGCACATCACCGTGGTGCACGAGGAGCCCTAAATGCTGCGCGCTTTCTTCCTCATCTTCGCCCTCGTCTCGATCGCCTGCGTCGCGGTCCTCGGTTTCCGCGGCCAGAAAAGCAGCCGGCCGGAGATCGAAATTTTCCCCGACATGGTGCGGCAGCCCAAAGTGCGGGCGCAAGCGGAGAGCAATTTTTTCGCCGACCAGCGCGGCGCCCGCAAACCGGTCGACGGCACGGTGCCGCTGGGTTACGAAATGCCTTTGCCTAACGAGCAGGGAACTGCGGTCGACCAGGCGGGCGAGATGAAGATGGAAGCGCGGCTCGGTTTCAGCGAAGGGACCGATTATTACAACACCGGCAAAATGGGCGCGAACTGGGGCACCGGAATTGCGCTCGAGGTGGATTCCGCGCTTATGCAGCGCGGCGAACAGCGCTTCAACATTAATTGCGCGGTCTGCCATGGGCCGCTGGCGGCGGGGGACGGGATCGTCAAAGGCTACGGCCTGGCCACGGTCGTGAGCCTCCAGGACGACCGGATTCGCAAAATGTCGGACGGCGAAATTTTCAACACCATCACCCACGGCAAAAACACGATGATGGCTTACGGGCCACGCGTCACGGTGCACGATCGCTGGGCCATCATCAGCTACCTGCGCGCCCTGCAACGGAGCCAGCACGCCAGCGCCGCCGATGTGCCGCCGGAACATCAGGCCGACCTGGAGAAAAAAGCCGAGCCTGCGAAAGCGGCGGAACCGGAGAAGAAATGAGCGATCGAACGCACGTCCAGCCCGCGCCGGAAGGCGAATTTTTCGAGAACAGCCGCTTCGCTGGCTTGTCGCTGGTCTGTGGGTTAGTTGGCATTGTCGGCCTCGCGCTCAGTCTCGTCGCCGGCTACATGTCGCCAGCCCAGTTCGGCTTCTCCTGGCTCTTCGGCTTTTTCTTTTTCTTCACCCTCTGCATCGGCTGTCTCTTTTGGACGATCGTGCATCACGTGGTCGATGCGGAATGGTCTGTCGTCGTTAGGCGCCAGATGGAGAACATCGCGCTCCTCCTGCCGTTCTTTGCCCTCTTCTTTTTGCCGATCTGGTTTTGGAGAAAATATCTCTACCGTTGGATGGATTTGCCGCTCGGGGTTGATCCGCTCCTCGATGCGAAGCGCGCTTATTTGAACTGGGAGTTCTTCCTCTTCCGCGCGGTCTTTTTATTCGCGGTCTTGACGCTCGTGGCCTACCTGCTGCGCCATTTCTCGGTCCGCCAGGATCGCGATGGCAATCCGAAGTTCACTCTCTGGATGCGGAAAGCGGCCTTTGTGGGGCTGCCGGTCTTTGCCTTGTCGCTCACTTTCGGGGCCTTCGATTGGGTGATGAGCTTGAACTGGCACTGGTTCTCGACCATGTGGGGCCCGTATATTTTCGCCGGCACAGCGGGTAGCTCGATGGCGCTGTTGATTTTGGTCACGGCTTCGCTGCAAAAAGCGGGTTACCTCAAAGGCATGGTGACGATCGAGCATTACCACATCATGGGGAAATGGCTCCTCGCCTTCACCGTTTTCTGGGCCTACATCGGCTTCAGCCAATACATGCTTTATTGGTACGCCAACATCCCGGAAGAGACGCAGTACTACATCATTCGGAATACGGAATCCTGGAACGTGCTTTCCTGGTTTTTGGTCATTGGACGATTCTTCGTTCCGTTCGGAATTCTCCTTTTGCGCGCGACGAAAAAGAACCTGACCGCGCTCTGCACGCTCGCCGGTTGGATCATCTGCATGCAGTTGCTCGACATGTATATCGTTGTCCTACCGGCGCTCCACGGCACCGGAGTGCGTCTCAGCATCATCGATTTTTTCCCGCTGATCGGAATCGGCGGAACGCTCGCCTTTCTGTACCTCTGGCTGATTGGCAAAACCTCACTCTTTCCGGTGCGTGATCCGCGCCTGATCGAGTCCCTTCGCATAACAAACTAGCCGTGCCTAACGACGAGATACTTGCCCATCCTGAGCAACCGCGCTTCCTGCTTTCCGCATGGTTGTGGGCGGTCGTGCTCTTCGTTTTCTTTGGCGCGATCGTGGCCATCACTTTCGGGGCGATGCATCGCGGGTCCGCTTACGAAGATGATCGGGCGAAGACGCGGACGGAAAAACTCAAGACAGCGCGCGAGGAATGGGACACGAAATTGAATAAGTACGGCTGGGTCGATAAGGAAAAAGGCCTCGCCCACATCCCGGTCCATCGCGCGATGGAACTCGAACTGGCCGCTCTGCAGGCGCAGAAACCCGCGCCTGCCGGCCCCATCGCCACACCGGCCGCGGAGACTCCGCCCGTGACTGCGACTGGCGCGGAACAACCGGCCAACCCGCCTGTCTCCGCGCCTGGCCCTTCGCAACCTCCGCCGGCTACTACCGCCGAGGGTCCGGGATCCGCCATCGGCGCTCAACCCGCGGCCGCTGCGAATCTGCCCAACGCCGTTCCCGGCACGCAACCGGGGGCTGCTGCCACCCCGGCGGCGGGGCCGAAGACGCGCTCTGACGTTCCTCCGGTCCAGCCCACGGGCACGCCGTTTTTGAAACCACCAGGCACGCCGATCCCGGCGGCAGGAGTCACGCCGACGCCATGAGTTTCGCCAATTTCTTCGCCAAATTGAAAAGCTACGATCAAAACGCGACCATTATTTTCGATCGCGCCGAGCCGATCGGGCAGGCGACCGACCTCGTCCTGCCGGACCGGCGCTGGTTCAATCGCCGCGCCCGGCGCAAGCTCGTGCGTACGGTGGAGGCCGCTCCTGAACGTTCATGAATCCGTCTGCCACAACCAATCCCGAAGTTTCCGCTGACGTGGAAGTCACGACGAGTGACGTCGAGAGAGTCGAGCGCGCCCTGATCGATGCCTCGACCCGATTGCCGGTGCTGGTCTTTTACACTTCGGCCATCGCCTGGCTGCTGCTCGCGACTTTTCTTGGAATCCTTACTTCGTTCAAGATGCACTCGCCCGATTTTCTCTCGGACGCTGCTTTCCTCACCTGGGGCAGGATTCGCCCGGCGCACTTGAACGCCCTGATTTACGGCTGGGGCTCGATGGCCGGGATGGGAACCGCGATCTGGCTCATGGCCCGGCTTTGTCGCACCACCTTGCGACATCCGCTCCTCCTCATCGCGGGCGCGGCCTTTTGGAATCTTGGGGTGCTGATGGGAATCGGCGGAATCCTCGCGGGCGCGTCCACCGGCTATGAATGGCTGGAGTTTCCAAGCTTTTCTGCGCTCACACTTTTCGTCGCTTACCTGCTCATCATGACCTGGACTTTGATCATGTTCCGCTACCGGCGGCGCGGTCATGTTTACATCACGCAATGGTATTTGTTAGGCGCGTTTCTCTGGTTCCCGTGGCTCTACGCGGCCGCGCAGGTCATGCTTTTTATTGTCCCGGTCGAAGGTGTGATGCAGGCCGCCGTCAACTGGTGGTTTGGCAATAATCTGCTCTTCCTCTGGTTCGGCTCGATCGGGCTCGGCACGGCTTATTACATGATCCCGAAAGTGATTGGACGGCCGGTGCACAGTTATCATTTGGCCGCGATCGGGTTTTGGAGCTTCGCCGTTTTCTCGAGCTGGACGGGAATGCAGCGCCTGATCGATGGGCCGTTCCCGGCCTGGATGATCACCGCCAGCATCGCCGCCATGATCCTGAGCATTATTCCGGTCGCGACGGTTGGACTGAATCATCACATGACGATGCGCGATCATTTCCCGCTCATGCGCTACAGCCCGACGTTGCGCTTTACGGTTTTCGGCGCGATCGCCTACACCGCTTTCAGTGTCGTCGGGGTGATCATTTCACTGCGCTCGATGTCGCGGATCGTCCATTTCACCGAAGTGAGCATGGGCTACACCTACATGGGGCTCTATGCCTTCTTCACCATGGTCATCTTCGGCTCGATGTATTACATCGTGCCGCGACTGGTCGGCCGGGAATGGCGCTATGCGTCGCTGATTAAGCTGCACTTCTGGGGTTCAACTTACGGCATTGGCCTGATGGTCCTGCTTCTGCTCGTGGGCGGTTTCGCGCAGGGTTTGAGCCTGAACGATCCGACCCTTTCCTTCGCCGAGAGCACAGACACGATCATGCCTTATCTCCGAGGACGCACGCTCTCCTGGATCTTGTTAAGCGTGTCGCATTTCGTTTTTGCCTTTCATTTTGGATTGATGCTGCTCGGCTTTGGCCGCACCGCCAGTGTCCCGACCTTTTTGAATCCACTCGAGCGTGAAGGAGGCGGACACTGATGAAAGGACTGCAACCGCTCTTCCTCGGTATCTTCGGCATCTTCGCCTTTTCCTGGGTGGGGATGACGGTAGTGCCAAACCTTCAGATTGGCAGTCTCGATCCGCAGTCAGACGAAGAGGGCACGGATATATATCCGATGCCGCCTTCCGGCATGGCGCTGCGCGGGGCGCAAGTTTACGCCGCGAACGGTTGTGTTTACTGCCACACCCAGCAGGTCCGTCCGGAGTACGGTGGCTCCGATCTCGAGCGGAAATGGGGCGATCGGCGGAGCGCTCCGCGCGATTACATTTTCCAGCCGATCGTTCTTCTCGGCAAAATGCGGACCGGTCCTGATCTCGCAAATGTCGGCCACCGGCCTGGTCTCGTCGACGCCGAAGCGTCGCCCGCCCCGGCCGCTGCGCCCGCTCCCGGAGCCAGTCCGGCTGCTCCGGCACCCGCCGGCGGAACTGCACCCGCGTCGTCTCCTGCTTCTGCCGCTGCTGGAAGTCCCGCGATAGCTGTCGCGGCGACCTCGCCCGCGTCTGGAGCCAGTCCCGCGGCCGCGGGTGCTTCTCCTGCTCCTGCACCTGCTGCGAGTCCGGCCGCTGCCGTTACGGCAGCATCGCCGGCAGCTTCACCGGAAGTCGCGCCGGGGGCGCCGGCGACGTTACCGCCTACCGGAAATGTGCCCGCAGCCAGTGTGCCCACATCGGCACCATCGATGGTGGCGGATGTGGAGGCCTTGACCAAGGACGGCAAACCGATTCCCTACACCGCGGCCTGGCATCACCGGCATTTGTATAATCCGCGCAGCATCGCGGAGAATTCCAACATGCCCGCTTATCGTTTCCTCTATGAGAAACGCCGGATCAGCGGGAAAGCGTCGCCGGACGCGCTTAACTTCGCGGGCGATCGTGAGGAACCGGAAATGGACTGGGAAATTATCCCGAGCTACGACGCCAAGTGTCTCGTCGCTTATCTGATGTCGCTGAACCAATCTCATCCTTTGAAGGAAGCCAAATCGCCTGTCGCCCTCGCTGCCGCCCCCGCCAAGGAGGAAAAGAAATGACCGGCCCACCGCCAGAAAACCGGCCGCGTCAGGGAATGGATTACGGCGAAACCGAGGAAGTACAGGAAACGCACGCCGCGATCTATCGCGAAAAAGTCGAGCCGCGCGTGGGACGCGAACCGCTCTCGCTCTGGCTGATCGCGACCTACGGGTTGGCCGTCTTTTTTGGCGGCGCATATCTCGGGCGCTACGCGGGAAATTTCAGCGGTGATGGGCTCGATTACATGGGCGGCGCGCCGCGTATCGCGGCCAAGGCGAGCGCCGGTGGGGCCGAACAGGCCGCGGAGTTAACTCCGGCCGAAAAAGGAAAGAAAATTTTTTCGGCCAACTGCGCGACCTGCCACCAGGCCAATGGACTCGGAGTCGCGGGTCAGTATCCGCCCCTCGCGGGATCGGAATATGTCGATGGGGGCACCCGCCGACTTGGGATGATTCTGCTCAAGGGCCTGCAGGGTCCGCTCACGGTTAAAGGCCAGAAATATGGTTCCGCCGTCATGCAGCCGTGGGAAAAAACGTTAAACGATCAAAAGATTGCCGACGTCTTAACCTACATCCGGCAGGATTGGGGCAATACCGGAGGGCCAGTTGCGGCCGAAGGAATCTCAGCCCTGCGTAAAGAGCTTGCCGGCCGCACGGAATCCTGGACCGAGCCCGATCTGCTCGCGGTCCCTACGGACGCCCAACTTCCGGGCGGCGCTCCGCCCGCACCTGCGGCCGGAGCATCGACGCCGGGCGCGAATCCTCCGACTCCGACTCCCTAGGAGCGCGTCGTTTTTCGGCGAGGGCGTCGGCCAGCAACGGTTGCTTGCATCGCCTCGGCGACGGAGGCAAAAGAGCTGAGCCCAGGACCTTTGTCGCGCGGCAGGGAAACGATTCCTAGTTCGGCGGAAAAGGTCGCGGCCAGGGTGCCCTCGCTGCCCGATAAAATCTCGATCCGGTTTTCCGCCGCGCGCGAGAAACGCTCCAGTCCGGAACCGCTCCCCCGGTCAGCGCAGGATCCCGGGGCCGATCGTTTCGATTCGCCCGTCCGCCCGAAGGAGCTTCGCTTACGGAGTCGGCTGCACGCTCGCCGCCGGAGTCGCCACCGGCGCACCGGCCGGAACGACGCCCACTGCAGCGGCCGCCGCGGAAGGCGACGAGGCCGTGCCTGCTCCCGGAGGGACTGTGCCTTGCGGCACCGGCACCAGCTTGGCTTTTGCGTCGGCCGCCGCTTTTTCGGCTGCCACTTTCGGCGGCAGGGGTGCAGCGGCCTTGGCCGGGGCGGACGTTTTCATTAACTCACGGCGAAGCGCCGAGTTGGGCGCGCCGCGATGGGCGTAGAGAACGGAAAGGAGGAGGACTAGGATGAAGAAAATGCTGGCCAGCCAGGTCGTAGCCGTGGTCAGGACGGTAGTCGTTTGCGCACCAAAAATATTTTCCGTCACCCCGCCGCCAAAAGCCGCGCCCAGTCCCTCGCTTTTCGGTCGCTGCATCAGGATGACAAACATCATGAGCACGGCCACGAGCGTTTCGAGCACGAGCAGGGAATTGATCAAAATCGTCATTGGGACGGGCAATATGGCCAAAGCCGGCCCTTTGTCCACCGGTGAAGCCAGCGTGTCCGGTTTAGCGCACCGGGACTTTGCGATGGACCCAGACGCTGTTCACGATCCCAAGCCCAAACATTATCATGAGCGCGAAAGAACCGCTGTAACTGATGAGCGGCAACGGCAGTCCCGTAATCGGCACAATCGAGATCGTCATCCCTACATTCTGAAAGATGTGAGTGAAGATGAGGGTGTTGATTCCGATGACCAGGAGGAGGCCGAACATGTCGGCCGCCTTGTAGGCGACGTAGAGACATGTCAGCAAAAGCAGGGCAAACGCGCTGAGGAGCGCGATGCCGCCCATGAATCCCCATTGCTCACCGATGGCGGAAAATATGTAGTCGTTATGCACCGCCGTTGCGGGCAAAAAGCCGAGCTCGATCTGAGTGTTAGGCGCCTTGAATCCTTTTCCCGCCCAGCCGCCGGAGCCGATCGCGATGAGCGACTGGTTGATCGCCCAGGCCGAGCCTTGCCGGTCGATATCGGGATTGATGAACGCAGTGATCCGCTCTTGCTGATAGGGCTTCAATCCCATGTAGGCGATCGGGATGAACGCGACCACGATCAGGACGATGCAGACCAAATAGCGCAATGGAATTCCACCGACGAAAAGCAGCGCCAGCAGGACCGGGCCCCAGATGATCGTTTCCCCGAGATCGGGCTGCATTAGGATCAACAGGCAGGGCGCGCCGGCGATGGCGCCGCAGATGACCAGGCGGAGCATCGGATGCATCTGCCGGAATTGGCTCAGGAAAAGCGCGACCACCATGATGCCGGCGATTACGGCCAGCTGCGCCGGTTGGAAATTGATCGGGCCGAGATGCAGCCAGCTGCGCGAGCCGTAAACCTTGGTCCCGATGAACCGGGTCAGGATGAGAAAGAAAAGACCGGCCAGATACATCGGTAACGCGCCCCATTTGACCCAGCGATAATCGATCAGACTGGCGACCATGAACGCCAGGAAACCGACCGCGACCCAGCTGGCCTGTTTGCGCCAAAACTCGGTCGAAACCGGGTCCTGTCTCATATAAGTAGCACTGTAAATGGCGATTACGCCGAAAACCGCCAGCGCCAGCATGACGGTGAGGAGGAGCCAGTTCAGCCCAAGGAGTTTTCGCAGAAAAGGCGTCATAAATCAGCAGAATCCGACCCCGGAAACGCTAAGATGGCTTGCTCATTCGCGGAAGTCCAGCCGGAGTCACAATCGATTCCGATGAAATTTTATCCTCCTGATTACCAGTTATTTACATTCTCGAGACCGAATTGGTCGGATGCTGGTCCTTGTCAGTCCCTGACGGCCAATCTAAACTGGTAGCCGTTCCCACCGCAGCGAAAGATTTTCGATGGCGAAGAAAAAGGTAAAACGAAAAGCGGCCCGGCCAACGCTGCCGATGCAGCGTCACCTCAACCTTCGTCATGAAGGACGTTGTTTCGATCTCCAGGAAATCTTCGAGCGCGTGAATGCGCGACATTTTCGCGGACGACTGCGCGGTTACAAAGTCGTCTGGGGCCGGCGGCGCAAAGAACGGCCGCGCGAATATTTCATCTTCGGTTCCATTCAGGAAGAAGACCGTGTCATCCGGATTCACCCGCTGCTCGATCAGCCCTTCGTTCCGCGCTGGTTTCTCGAGTACGTCCTTTACCACGAAATGCTGCATTCCGTCGTGCCCGACGAAACTGACTCCGCC
>JBKJNW010000086.1:0-7881 GCA_046593335.1 Chthoniobacterales bacterium
GTAAACGCGATCGTGCAGGAAGCGGTCCGTTTCTTTCAGCCAGAAATCACCGACCGCGACCTCGTGGTCGAGACCGAACTGCGCTCCGATCTCCCGCTCCTGGAGCTCGATCGCGACCAGATCAAGCAGGCTCTCTACAACGCGATTAAAAACAGTTTCGAGGCGATGAAGCGGCACGGGATTCTGCGCATCCGGACCGATCGCGACGACACCCACGTCACGATCAGCTTCACCGACACCGGCGGCGGGATTTCGGCGGAAAACCTGAGCCGGGTTTTCGAGCCTTACTTTACGACCAAGAGCGGCGGCTCGGGGCTCGGCTTACTGATCGTTAGGCGAATCGTGCGCGAGCACGGCGGCGAGCTGGCGATCGAGAGCAGCGAAGGGAAGGGACTGACCCTCACGATCCGGCTGCCGTTTCTGGATCGCCGGGTGCGGATGTTGCCGGATAAGGAAAGGATGAAGGATGAAGGATGAAGGATGAAGGCGGAAAGGCGCTGCGCGATTTGCGACCGCGCACGAAGGATTTCGCGCTTCGGGTGATTGGTCTTTATCAAGCTCTGCCCAGAGGAGATGGAGTCGCGCAGGTTCTGGGGCGGCAGCTGCTGCGTTCCGGCACCTCGGTCGCAGCACACTATCGTGAAGCGTGCCGGGCAAAGTCGAACCCTGATTTCGTCACTAAACTCGAAGGCGCCTTGCAAGAACTCGACGAGACTGATCTCTGGCTGGAGTTGTTGGGAGAGGCAGGCACGCTAAAATCCTCCCGGGTCGAACCGTTACGGAAAGAAATCGACGAATTGATCTCTATCTTTGTGACAATGATCCGAAAGATCAAAAACCGGCGCTGATTTTCATCCTTCATCCTTCCGCCTTCATCCTTTCTAAATGCAGCCGACGGTCCTGATTGTTGATGACGAAAAACACACTCGTGACGGGTTGCGCACGTTGCTGGGCGATAATTACGACACTTATGTCGCGGCCGACGCGGCCAGTGCGCTCGACGTTTTACAGCGCGACCAGATCGACGTCCTCCTGACCGATCTGCGGCTCGGCGGCGACGACGGCATGCAGTTAATCGAGCGCGCGCTCAAGCTGCCGCATCCGCCGGTCTGCATCATGATGACGGCCTACGGTTCGGTCGACACCGCGGTCGAAGCGATGAAACGCGGCGCCTACGATTTCGTGACCAAGCCGCTCAATCTCGACAAGGTCGAGATGTTGATCGCGCGCGCGCTCGGGAGCCGGCGGCTGGAGCAGGAAAACCGTTCCCTGCGCAAACAGGTGGACGAGCGGTTCGGGCTGGAAAATATCCTCGGTGAATCGGTCGCGCTCCGCGAAGTGCTCGATACCATCCGGCAGGTCGCGCCCTCTTCGGCCAACATCCTGATCGAGGGCGAGAGCGGCACAGGCAAGGAACTGGCGGCGCACGCCATCCACAACCTGAGCCGGCGACACAAAGGGAAGTTCGTCACCGTGCACTGCGCGGCGCTTTCGCCGCAGTTGCTCGAGAGTGAATTATTCGGCCATGAGCGCGGTGCTTTTACCGGCGCGCATGAGCGCCGCATCGGGCGTTTCGAACAGGCCAATGGCGGCACGATTTTCCTCGACGAAATCGGCGAGATCGATGCCACGACCCAGATCAAACTGCTGCGCGTGATCAGCGAAGAACGCGCCTTCGAGCGGGTCGGCGGGACACAGACTTTGCACGCCGATGTGCGTCTGATTGCGGCAACGAACAAGAATCTCGAGACGCTGGTGAGCGAGGGAAAATTTCGCGACGATCTCTATTTCCGGCTCAACGTGGTCAAGATCACAATGCCGCCGCTGCGCGACCGGAAGGAAGATATTCCGCTTCTCGTGCGCGCCTTTTTGCGGCACTTCTCCAAGGCGAATGAAAGGCCGCTCCTCGACCTCACCACCGACGCCATGAATGCGCTGCTGGCTTATGACTGGCCGGGCAACGTGCGCGAACTCCGCACTTCGATCGAGCATGGCGTGGTCATGGCGACGGGCGCGAAGGTGACGTTGCGCGATCTGCCGGCCGCGGTCCGCAAAGCCGCGCCGGCATCGGGTACGCGAACGCATACCTTCGACGAAACCGCCAGCCCGCTTGATTTGCACGCGACCGAGAAGCGGCTCATCGCCCAAGCTCTGGCCGCGACCAAAGGCAACATCACGGCCGCTGCGAAAAAGCTCGGCATCAGCCGGCGCACTCTCCATCGGAAGATCAATGAAATGAATGAGGAGAAATCCGAAACAAGTTCGAATGACTAAAATTCAAAATTCGAGACTTTTGAGCGACGCCGCCCCGAACTTTCGGCTTTCAGATTTCGAGCTTGTTTCGAATTTCGATATTCGACATTCGAAATTTCCCACCGATGCCTGGTAGCGCCGACGCGATTCAGCGGCTCGTCCACACCCTCGAGGCCGGCTGGGCCGTTGTCTGGGTGCGGCGCGCGCTCGCCCTCGTCCTCGTGGTCGGATTGGCGGTTTTCTTTTTGCTCCACGAATTTCGCGGATTGGCGACTTCGCAGGCGATGGACCAGGCGCAGATCGGGCGCGAGATGCTGCATGGACATCTCTGGAAAACCAAGCTGGCGCGTCCGCTCGCCGCCGGGCAATTGCAGCGTCACGGCAAGAATGTCGCGGCCAAAATCTGGACCGACACCTACAACGCGCCGCTTCCGTCCCTGGTCGACGCGATTGCGCTTTTGCCGGCGCGCTCTCATCTCGAAGTGAAATCGCGCGATCCGATCTATGTCGGCGACCGCATGATCGTGCTCATGGCAATGATCCTGTTCATGGCCTCGATCGTCGTTCTTTTCCTCATCGCGCGCCGCCTCTTTGATCAACGACTCGCGCTCCTGGGCTGCGCCATGGTCCTGCTTGGCCAAATCTTTTGGGAGTACTCGCTCTCCGGTTTGCCGCAGATGCTCCTCCTGCTTTTTTTTAACCTGACCCTCTACGCGCTGGTGCGGGCGCTGGAGGCCGAGGCGGAGGAAAAACCGGCCCTGCGCTGGCTCGGCGCAGCGGGGGCGGGTTTTGGTCTGCTCGCCTTGTCCCATGCCCTAACGATCTGGATTTTCTTCGCTGCGCTGGGGCTTGTGCTCGTTCATTTCCGGCCGCGCCTGCGGGCTGCGGCCTGGCTTGTCGCGCCGATGCTGCTGCTCTACTGCCCGTGGCTCTTGCGCAATTATCTCGTCTCCGGCAGCCCCGGCGGAATCGCCTCATACGCGCTCGTCGGCCAATTCGGCTCGAGCGAAGCTGGAGTGATGCGGTCGCTCGTCTTCGATTGGCACAGCCTGAGCGCATCCGGGGTGCGGGCAAAAATTAATGACAACCTGCTCGCGCAAACGGGCGATCTCTTCCGATATTTTGGCTGGAGCGTGGTGGCGTTGTTTTTTTTCGCGGCGCTCCTCCATCCTTTCCGCCGGGTGGCGACCGCGCGCGCGCGCTGGCTGATTCTAACGCTCTGGGCCGGTGCTTTCGTTGGGATGGTGATCTACGGACTCGACGAGGAACAGGGAGTCGCGGCCAACCAGCTCCATCTCCTTTTTCTCCCGATCATGACCTGTTTCGGACTCGCCTATCTTCTCGTGCAATGGAACCGCATCGGACTTCCGGGGCGGTTGCCGCGCCTTGGTTTTTTGGCGGCACTTTTTTTCTTGTGCGCCTGGCCGATGATTTCCAACCTGACCCTCGCGCGGGCGAAGGCCTCGGTCCGCTGGCCGCCTTACGCGCCGCCTTATATCGCGATGATCAATACCTGGATGAAGCCCGACGAAATCATCGCCAGCGACATGCCCTGGGCCGTCGCCTGGTATGCCGACCGGCGCGCCGTCTGGCTCCCGGACACGATCAACCATTTCAACGAGCTGAATGATTACAAGCTGCTGGGCGGACCGGTGAATGGAATTTATCTGACGCCAATCAGCGGCGCGCAGAATAAACTGCGCGACATTTTGAAAGGCGAATACAAAGACTGGTCCACGGTAGTGCTGCGAAGCCTCAATCTGAAAAAGTTCGCCTTGCCCTGGGCGTCGCTCCTCGGACCGGAAGGCGAGTGCGTTTTCTTCAGCGACGTCGACCGCGAAAAAGCCAGCGGAGGCGCGGCGAAATGATTCCGAAGAAAATTTTTGGGACCGACGGCGTCCGCGGGGTGGCGAACGTCGAGCCGGTGACGGCGGAGACGGCGCTCAAGCTGGGGCGGGCCGCGGCCCATGTCTTCACCACGCTCAATCCGCAGGCGCACCCGCCAGGGCTGCGACCGAAGATTGTCCTCGGCAAAGACACCCGGCTGTCCGGTTACATGCTGGAGAATGCGCTCGTCGCCGGGATCACGTCGTTAGGCGTGGATGTCCTCCTGATCGGTCCGCTCCCGACCCCGGGCGTGGCCTACATCACCCGGTCTCTGCGGGCCGACGCAGGGATCGTCCTCTCCGCCTCGCACAACTCGTATGAGGATAACGGGATCAAGTTTTTCCGGCACGACGGCTACAAGTTGGATGACGAGATCGAGCGCAAGATCGAGCAGCTCGTTTTTACCGGCGAGATCGATTCCATCCGGCCGACCGCGAAAAAAATTGGGCGCGCCACCCGGATCGAAGACGCCCTCGGGCGTTACGTGGAGTATGCCAAGGCGAGTTTTCCGAGAAAAATGTCGCTCGAGAAAATGCGGATCGCGGTCGATGTCGCGAATGGCGCCGGCTACAAATCGACTCCCTGCATTTTGCGGGAACTCGGCGCGGAGCTGACGGTCGCGCACAACCAGCCGAACGGGACTAACATCAACGCCCAGTGCGGGAGCACCTACCCGGAGGAAATCCAGCGGCTCGTGCGGGAGAGCGGCGCTATGGTCGGCATCTCAAACGACGGCGATGCCGATCGCGTCCTGCTCTGCGACGAAAAAGGCGAGCTGGTGGATGGCGACGAGATTCTCGCCATCGCCTCGGTCGATTTGTTAGGCCGGGGGGAACTCAGGCAGGACACGCTCGTGGCCACCATCATGAGCAACTTCGGGCTCGACGAAACCCTCACCGCGCACGGCGGGAAAGTGATCCGGACGAAAGTGGGCGACCGTTACGTGATCGAGGAGATGGTGCGGCAAAACCTGAACCTCGGCGGCGAGCAGAGCGGGCACATGATCTTTCGCGATTTCACGACCACGGGCGACGGGATCATCAGCGCGCTGCAGATTCTGCGCATCATGCAGGCGACCGGAAAACCGTTGAGCGAACTGAAAAAATGCCTGGTGAAATATCCCCAGGCGCAGCGCAATCTGCGGGTGAAAGAAAAGCAGCCGCTGGAGGAATTGACGGAGGTGCAGAAGCTGGTCCAATCGGCGGAAAAGGAATTGAGGGGCCGCGGCCGGGTGCTCCTGCGCTACTCCGGCACCGAACCCAAAATTCGTCTTCTCATTGAGGGCCGCGAACAGAGCCAAATCGATCGACAGGCAGACGGGATCGCGCGCGCGATCGAGGCGGCGATCGGATTGTAGACGCTTCGCTCTGCGAAGCGCGGCCGTGGGATCTGCCCGCAAGTGAAATCGCCGCGTCCCCCATCCCGCGCTTCGCAGAGCGAAGCGTCTACAAATGCATCGCTCTTGCGCCCAACCCCGCCGCCTGCTTTTCTAGTGCGCCTTCATGAACCTTACCCAAGTCGTCGAAGCACTCCTGATCAGCGCGCAAAAACCGCTGACCGCGCGCGAGCTGGTCGTCGCGATCAAAGGGGCGGGGGCCGAAGACGAGCTCACCCCTAACGAATTTGCCAAAACGAGCGAGGCCGAGGTCGCCGCCGCGCTCGAGCAGTTGAAGATCGAATACATCGAGCAGCAGCGCGCTTTTCAGCTCCTCGAGAAAGCGGAAGGCTGGCAACTGGCGAGCGACCCGCAATTTGCTCGCTGGGTGCGGCAGCTTTTTCCGGCCGCCAAACCGTCCCGCCTCAGCCCGCCCGCGCTCGAGACCCTGGCCATCATTGCCTATCGGCAACCGATCACCCGGGCCGATGTCGAAGCCGTCCGCGGCGTTGCGATCGACAGCGTGCTCCAAACCATCATGGAGCGCGGGTTGGTGAAAATCGCGGGCCGAGCCGAGATCCCGGGGCGCCCGCTGCTCTACGAAACGACGCAATTTTTTCTCGAGCATTTCGGTTTGCGCAATCTCGACGAACTCCCGAACTCTGAGGAACTGAAGCGGCGCGATTTGCCCAAGGCGCCGGTCCCGGCTGCGAGCGAAACGCCGGAATTAATCCAGACTGAAGCCCCGGAAACGGCGGAGGATGCAATGCTGGCCGAAACCGAAAGCCAGCCGGCCGATTCTTCGCCAGCAGTTGAAGCGTGACATTCCCGCCGGGAAGGCGATTCTCCCGTTAAATATCCTACGATGAACAAAACTCTTAGATTTCTTGGAACGCTGCTCGCAGCGCTGATGCTGTTCGGACTGACCGGCTGCGGGAGTTACAACAAGCTCGTCGCGCTCGAGAATAACGTGAACAAAAAGTGGGCCGACGTGCAGTCGGTCTATCAACGCCGGGCCGATCTGATTCCAAATCTCGTCAGCACCGTGCAAGGCGCGGCGAACTTCGAGAAGTCGACCCTGACCGAGGTGACGAACGCGCGCGCTAGTGTCGGGCAGGTGAAGCTCGATCCGAACAAGGCGCCAACCGACGCGGCTCAGCTCGAACAATTCCAAGCCGCGCAAGGGCAACTGAGCAACGCCCTCTCCCGCCTGCTGGTGGTGAGTGAAAATTACCCGCAACTTCGCGCGACCGAATCTTTCCAGGCCCTGCAGGCGCAACTCGAAGGGACGGAGAACCGCATTTCGGTGGAGCGAAACAATTTCAACGCCGCGGTGCAGGAGTACAACACCTACATGCAGAGATTTCCGACCAACATGCTGAACAAGATGTTTGGCTTCAAAGAAAGGCCGTTCTTCACCGCGCAGCCGGGGAGTGAGAAAGCGCCGGCGGTGAAATTTGATTTCGGAAGTCCCGCGCCAGCTCCAGCCGCGACTGCCGCGGCAACGCCCTAGGATTGTGTCCGCGGGCCGCGAGCGCTCGGGGTTGGAAATGACGCGACTTCGTTCATGGTTTGTCTTCCTCGCGATTTTCGCGGGGATGATCGGCGCCCTGGCGGCGGAGACGATGCCGTCGAAACCGGATCGTTATTTCAACGATTATGCGGGGGTGATCGACCAGGCGACCGCCTTGCAATTGAACGAGGAGCTGGCCCAATTCGAGCGCGAGACGTCGACCCAGCTCCTGGTCGCGATTTACCGCTCGATGCAGAGCGAATCGGATGTGGCCGATTACACGCAGCGGATCGCCCAGACCTGGGGGGTTGGGCAAAAAGGGAAGAACAATGGCGCGGTGCTCTTCGTCTTCGTGGCCGACCGGAAGATGTTTATCCAGACCGGTTACGGCCTGGAAGGGGCGCTCCCGGATGCGACCGCGTTCGACATCACGCACAACCTGGTCGCGCCGTATTTCAAGAAGCAGGATTACACAGGCGGGCTAAAGGCGGGCGTGACGGCGATGATGCAGGCGGTGCGTGGGGAATACAAAGGCACCGGCAAAACCCGCAAGGAAGAAGGTGGTAACTCGAGCCCAATCCCAGTCGGGCTGATTTTTTTCCTGATCATCATTATTTTCATCATTGCCTCGCGTTTCGGTCGCAAGAAAAAGCGTGGCTACGGCTTCAGCGGCTGGGGTGGGCCTTTCATCGGCGGTTTCGGCGGCGGCGGCGGTAGTTCCGGCGGCGGCGGCGGGGGTTTCAGCGGATTCGGCGGCGGCGGCGGAAGTTTCGGCGGTGGAGGCGCGGGATCGAGTTGGTAAAATTATGCGAACAAAAGAATTCATCGAGAAGCTGGAACATGAGCGCATCAG
>JBKJNW010000142.1:0-12262 GCA_046593335.1 Chthoniobacterales bacterium
TTTGATATCCGCCGCCCATTGCGCTTTGACCGATGCCATCACCGCATCGGCGATTTCCTGGTCGGCCTGTTGAGCCGACGCGTTGAGCGCGAAAGCCGAGCAACAGGCAGACGCGATGAATACGAACATTAGTTTTTTCATTTCTATTCTCCTCCGGGAAAACCCCGGTGTGTCTGGGGTGACCAAGCCCACTGTCTAACCCGCCGCGGCAATGGTCTTTTTGGTTGTTGCCGCTGAACCGGTTAAGGAAACCGGATGCCCGCTTGTTTACGTTGATCCGTGCTAGATAGCTGGCCAGCGCACGTCAATACTATTCGGAGACCCCAAGGTGACGTCCGATGGAGACGATCTGCTGCCATGGAGGCCAGGCTTTCTAACGCACTGGAGACGGCGTTATCGGATGAGGTTTGGTGCGTGTACGCCAGAATGCGGCGAGGCCCGGGGTGGTCCGAACCAACTCGCATTTCCGGAATACAGTTGTCTCTTTTCCTTTCGCTCTAGCCGTCAGACCAGCATAATCGCGCTCTCACGATGCACGCCTTCGATTTCATCCTGGTGCTACTCTCGTTCGTCTACGCGGCGGCGGTGACGCATGTGCTCTCGACGGCGGGCGAGATCATTATCGCTTCCAAGCGCATCCGGCTATCGTGGTTCAACGCGGGCTGGATGTTGGTCGCGCTGCTCTTTACCTGCGCGTGGTGGATAGGCCTCTGGGATTTGCACGCAGTCACGTCCTGGAGCATCGGGTCGATCGCATTCTATTTCGCGATGGCGTCGGGTATTTATCTCTACGCGCGTCTCGTCTCGCCGCGCATTCCGGAGAGCGGCGAGGTCGACCTGCAACGTTTTCATTGCGAGGAAGGCCGAAAATATCTTATCGCCTACACGATCCTTGGCGTGGTCACGGTGGTGGCCAATGCCGTACTTGGCCAAGGGGGCAGCGTGTCGCAGTGGTCGGCGCAAAATATCGTGATCGTTCCCATGACTATCGCGACGGCCGTAGCCGCGATTTTCATTAACAACCGGTGGGTGCAAATCCTGGCGCTCGCGATTCAAATTGGCGGCTGGATCTGGTACTTTGTCGCGCTCCAGACGGCGTTATCGGGATGACCAGGGACAAAACTGAAAACTGAAAGCTGAATGGAGCGTGTGATGAGCAATATAGACGGGGCGCCGCGAGCGTAGCGCAAGCGAGCGGCGCGAGTGTATTAAATCTGCGGTAACGGACAAACGCACCAGACGACGAAGAAGGGCGTCGTTTCTTTAGCGCTCGCCTGTCTTCAGTTGGTCGTCGGTCAGGCCCATGGCGTGCAGAAGTGCGTTCCAGCGCGGGTCGCTGTGAAGATTCTTGAGGAGCAGATCGGTGCGCAAGCTGGGCAGACCGCCGTCGCGTTGCCGGCGCGCACGCTGTAGCCAGTCGAAGGCGTAATCCTTGTCGTTCCGATAACCGTAAGCCTCGGCGATCTGATAGGCAGCGGTTTCGCCATAGTTTGCGATTAACTCTTTCAAGGCCGCCTCGGATTCGGGAATGCGCTTTTGACTCCAGCGCGCGGAACTCACCACGAGGAGCCGTGCCCATCCGGCCGCATCCTGTTGCGCGGCCGCGACCCCCTCCTCCGGTTTGCCTTCCATCACATAGGACAACCCGATACTGGCATGAGAGTTTGGGGCCGACGGATTCAACTCGATCACCCGCACGTATTCCGAGCGCGCTTCCGCGAAATGCCCTGACGCCGCCAGACTGGACGCGTAAAACGCCCGGGCGAGGGCATTCACCGGATCCACCGTGACTGCGTGGCGGAGGAATTCCTGAGCCCGCGTGACGTCGCCGCGAATACCCGCAAGATTTCCCATCTCCATGAGAAAGGCCGGATCTTCGGGCGCCAGGTCGAGAGCCTTGCGCAAGGTTTCGGCCGCGCCTTTCCAATTGTAATCAAAATTGGTTTTGATCATCGCCCGGGCCGACAACGCTTCTGGCAAATCCGGCTCGAGGGCAAGAGCCTTTTCCACCGACTCGCGGGCGGCGGCGAGATGAGCAGTGAACCCTTTCTGGCCCCCCTCGGTGGCATAGTTGCAATACCAAATGTGGGTCTGGGCCAGCCCCGCCCAGGCGAGGGCGAAATTGGGATCAAGTTCGACTGCGCGCTGAAAAGCGGACCGGGCCTGATCCGTTTCCTTTTCGGAGTGGCGGTTGATAAAAAAACGGGCTTGCAGGTAGGCCTCATGCGCCTCGACGTTTTTGGTTCCGCCTTTCGTCGCCGCCTGCACCTCGGCCTGGATCTTTTCTTTCGCGATGGACCCTGCGTCCGCGCCGGCGAATCGGCCGCGCAATTGTGCGACGATCGTTTGCGCGAGCTCGGCCTGGACCGCGAACACGTCTTGCAAATTGCGTGTGTAATTTTCCGACCAGAGTTCTTCTCCGTTATCAACCCGGCTGAGGCGTGCGGCGATCCGCACGCTCTCGCCAGACCGGCGCACACTCCCTTCGACCAGGTGTGCAACGCCGAGCTTCTGACCAATCTCCTGGGCGGTGGCGTCTTTGCCCTTGAACGAAAACGCCGAGGTGCGCGCGGCCACGTGCAGCCCGGGAATCTTTTGCAGCACAGTGAGCAGCTCTTCGCTCACGCCGTCGGAGAAATATTCGCTTCCTTTGTCATCACTCAGGTTCACGAACGGCAGGACCGCGACTGAATTCTGATCGGGCACTCTTGCCTCAGCGACTGGCAATGCCTTCGCCGGTTGCGTCGCGCTTTTGGTTTGGTTCCGCCGCGAGCGTTCCACCAGCCACCACCCACCGCCGAGCAATCCGATCACTGCCAGAAGCGCGATCAAAACTATCGCGGGCGATCTTTTCGGGGAGGCCTTTGCCGACGCCGACAGGGCTGCCTTGGTGGACGATTCCCACGGCAGCACGATCCGGAACAGATCCATCGGCAGGCTGATGTTTTTTAGTTCGGCCGATCCAAATTTTTCAAACGTGGCCTCGAGCGCATTTCGGATTTGCCGTTCCACATCCATCGAGACGCAAATGCCGCCCGCGCCGGCCAGTTGCTCGATGCGTGAGGCAATGTTCACGCCGTCGCCGTAGACATCGCCGTCGCGATGCATCACGTCGCCGATGTGAATCCCGATCTTGAGCTCGATGCGCCGGTCGGCGGCGACGTCGTGATTTCGTTTCGCGAGGGTCCGCTGGATTTCGATCGCACATTGCGCCGCTTCCAACGCGCTCCCGAATTCGACCAGGAACGCGTCCCCGATGGTTTTGATTTCGATGCCGTGAAAGCGCGGAAAGATTTCGCGGAGCAGCTGCCGATGTTCTTCGAGCAGGGCAAGGGCAAGCTTGTCATCGCGCTGCGCCAGCGCGCTGTAGCCGACCATGTCGGTAAACATAATGGCGGCGAGCCTGCGTTCTTCGAGGGGAACGATCGGATCGGTCGGCATGGCTGTTTCTTTTACTGGCTATCTCCAGAAATAACAACGCTTGAGCAGCTGTCGAGCTACTCGCCGATAATCTTGACCGGCGCGCGTTTGCGGCGATGGCCGTCGTGAGAAGAGAATCTGAAAAGCTGAAAACGGAAACGCCGAAATAATTTGCGGCACGTCGGCGACGACTTCGCGGCCTATGTTCTGGCGTTTGCGGTGGGTGTCGGCGTTATCTTCGCCAGTGCGATTGTGCCGGAGCGGACTTGGCTCAGCTTTGCTTTCGATCTCTGGTCTGATACAACAAACCGCGATCGTAAAGCAATGACTCTGCCTAAGACAAAATATGCGCGCAGCGGCGATGTCCGCATCGCCTACCAGATCACCGGCGGGGGACCTTTCGATGTGGTCTGGGCGCCTGGGACCATGTCGCATCTCGACCTGGATTGGGAAATCCCGCAGCGCGCGCTCTTCTTCGAGCGCTTCAGCAAATTTTGCCGGCTCATTCGCTTCGATAAACGCGGTACCGGTCTCTCCGATCGCCCAGTACACATGGCGACGCTCGAGGAACGGACGGACGACATCCGTGCGGTGATGGACGATGTCGGGATCAAGAGCGCCAACATTTTCGGTGTGTCGGAGGGCGGCTCGATGGCTTGTCTTTTCGCTGCCACTTATCCCGAGCGGGTGGAGTCCCTCTTGATCTGGGGAGCGCAAGCGCGCTGGATGGCGTCGGAAGATCATCCCTGGGGACAGACGAAGGCGGAGAACGACGAAATGCTCGCGATGGTGCAGGACGATTGGCCGTCCATTCCCTACATCATCGGGCCCGGCGCCGGCATGGGGCCCGACGCCCCTCCAGAAGCAGTGGAAGCGGTCGCTCGCTACATGCGCGCCGCGGCGAGTCCGTCGGCCGTTTACGCCTACGAGGTGATGAATAGTCAGATCGATACCCGGCCGATCCTGCCGACCATTCAGGCGCGTACTTTGGTCATGAATCGCACGGGCGACCTCTGCGCTCGGGTCGATGCGGCGCGCGACATGGCCGCGCGGATTCCCGGCGCAAAATTCATCGAGTATCCGGGCAACAGTCACTCCGCGATGCTCGACGACATGGACATCGTGCTTTCCGACATTCACGAATTCATCACTGGCGAGCGACCGATCGACTCCTTCGATCGGGTGCTGGCGACGGTACTTTTCTTCGATATCGCCTCATCGACCGAGCGCGCCGCGGCCATGGGCGACACCGGGTGGCGCAACGTCCTGGACTCCTACTACGCCGTCGTGCGCAAGGAACTTGCACGCTATCGAGGCAAGGAAACCAATACCACCGGCGACGGTTTTCTCGCGACCTTCGACGGCCCCGCGCGAGCGGTGCGTTGCGCGCTCGCGGTTACGCTCGCGGTGCGCCAACTCGGAATCGAAGTCCGGGCCGGCGTGCATACCGGCGAGTGCGAGCTGATGGGGGACAACATCGGCGGGATCGCAGTCCATGCCGGGGCGCGGATCATGGCGAAAGCCGAGCCGGGTAGCGTGGTCGTTTCGCGGACGGTGAAGGATCTTGTCGCGGGCTCGAGAATCAATTTCCAAGATCTGGGCCTGCATGAATTAAAGGGCGTGCCCGGCGAGTGGCGACTCTTCTCGGCAAGCTAGTCGTTAAGAACTGCGGGCTACTCTCCGATGATCTTTACGAGCACGCGCTTGCGGCGGCGGCCATCGAATTCGCCGTGGGAGAGGAGAAGAGAAACGCTGAAAAGCTGAAAATCTGAGATGCTGAAATTTGGAGTTGTGGTAGGCGGAGGTGGGCGCGTGCGCTAAGATTTTTGTCGTGCCTGCTTCAGGAGACTGGCGGCGGCAGCACGCGCCAAGCGAGCGGGTTTGGTGCTCCCGGTGGCGTGCGCAGCGACGAGCGCACCGTCGATCAGCAGTCTTAAAGCATCGGCGAGTGCACCCGGATCTTTCGCGCCGGCTTCCGCGGCAAGGCGCATTAGCATCTTCCTCACCGATTGCTTGTGGCTCCATGCCGCCCGATGGACGCGATGGGTTGGCTCTGGAAACTCGCTCAGGGCTCGGATGAAGGCGCAGCCGTTAAAATCAGCGCTGCCGAACAAGACCTTGAGCCAGTCGAACACGGCCAGCAACCGCCGCTCCGGCGAACGCCCGGCTGCGTTCACGGCCTCGGCCAGCCCGGCCAATACGTCTTCACTGCGTTTCCTGATGACCGCGACAATCAGATCGTCCTTCGAGGAGAAATGATTGTAGAGGGTCATCTTCGCGAGGTCGGCCTCGGCCAGAAGAGTGTCGATGCCGACCGGGCGGTAACCGTCGCGGTAAAAGAGTCGCCAGGCGGTCGCCAGCAGATGCTGGCGTTTGGCGGACTTGGGCGCGGCGGATTGACGAGAGGCCATGCAGACACTGTGCGACGATGGGGCGTCACTGACAAATAAGAAATAGACAACTTTGTCTATTTAGGTGCTTGACATAAAGTAGACAGATCTGTCTACTGTCTCTCGTGCGGCACTCGTTTGTCGTCCAGCAGAAACAAAAACGCAGCAACAAGAAACGAAACAGAAATGAAAACCATTATCCAATCCATCGCAGCCTTGGTGCTGCTCTCATCCTCCGTCTTCGCCGGCGATCTGGTGAATGTCTCCGGCGCGAGCAATGCCGCCTTGAGCGGCTTCGATCCGGTCGCCTTCCACACCGATGCCAAACCAGTGAACGGATCGCCCTTCATCTCCGCAGAGCATCAGGGAGCGACTTACTTCTTCGCCAGCGAGGAGCACAAAAAGCTCTTCACGGCGACTCCCGCCAAGTATGCGCCGCAGTTTGGCGGGTTTTGCGCCTTCGGAGTGGCGCTGGACAAGCTCTTTCCCGTGGACATCAGCACCTGGCAGGTGAGAGACGGCAGGCTCTACCTGAACCTGAACCCTGACATCCTGAAGAAATTCAACGCCGATTTTCCCGGCAACGTCGCCACCGCCAATAAGAACTGGCCAGGCCTGGTGAACAAGAACGGAAAGTAAGCAAACGGCGGCGTGGTCGAAGATGGCTTCGCGACGCTGCCAATCCATTTGAGAAAATTATGGCCGAACGATTCCTTGAGACACTGATCACGCCGGCGGTTCGTCGCGCCCAAGCGCACTACTACGGGCGGGAACGAGTGTCGCACCACGTCTCCGGGCGTGACCCGCTCGGCGACGACGAGCGCGCTTTTATCCAAGCACGGGATTCTTTTTATATGGCGACCGTGAGCGAAGATGGCTGGCCCTACGTCCAGCATCGCGGCGGTGGGCGCGGCTTTTTGCGCGTCGTTAGTCCAACGCAGCTCGCTTTCGCCGATTACAAAGGCAATCGCCAGCTCCTTACTACCGGCAATCTTTCCGAAAATGATCGCGTCACCCTATTCCTGATGGACTATCCGAATCGCACGCGCCTCAAGATCATCGGTCACGCGCGCAGCGAAGACGCAAAAGAGCACCCCGAGCTCTTCGCGACCCTGACCAATCCGGAAGCCGTGCGGGTGGTGGAACGTTTCGTCTTCATCGACGTCGTATCCTTCGACTGGAACTGCCAGCAATACATCACGCCGCGCTATACCCTGGAGGAAGTCGAAGCCTTGATCGCTCCCCTCAAGAATCGCATCGTGGAACTCGAAGGTGGGCTGGGGACTCAAGCGCAGAAGGCATGATACCGGGGGCGTGTCGTAGAAATGAGAAGCGCGCGCTCCGCGCTGGCATCTGCAATCCTCCGAAACCAGTGGGTTCGCCTGCTTGATTGCGCGTCCGCAACGCTCGCGGGGGCGTATCCCCATAGTCTTGAAAGCGACTCACATGAACGAACCTACGACACCTTCGCGCGTCTGGCTCGTCACGGGCTGCTCCAGCGGCTTTGGGAGCGCGCCGGCCTTCTCACGGACTTTGCGCCAAGTTTATGAAACCTGAAATGCCCCTCATCACTGCCATCGTTCTGCTAGTCGCTCTCGCAGCCTTCTGGCTCGTCTCCACGTCGCGCGCCGCGACGGAAACTCCCGACTACAAAGTCGTCCGCACCGCCGGGAAGTTTGAGATCCGCGACTACCCGGCGCTCACCGTCGCTACGACAACGATGGAGGGAGAGGCGATGAACGGCGGCTTCGGAAAGTTGTTCCGCTTCATCACTGGCAGCAACGACGCCAAGGAAAAGATCGGGATGACCGCGCCGGTCCTGATCGACACGACGAAGGACAAGAAGACGATGAGCTTCATCATGCCGAAGAAAACCGTGGCGAAAGGCGTACCGAAGCCATCGGGGGAAAGCGTGACGCTCGGCAAAGTGCAGGCGGCGCAATTCGCCGTGCTGCGGTTCAACGGCGGTCGCACGGCGGAAAACGAGACGGCCGCCATCGAGAAACTCAAGGTGCGGCTCGAAGCGGAGAAGCTGACGGGAAAAGGTGCGCCGACATTTGCTTACTATGATCCGCCGTGGACGCCTACCTTCATGCGTCGGAACGAAGTGATGATCCGCATCGACAAGCACCATGAATAACCCCGCACTCCAACTCCTGCTCACCGCGGTGGCGGGGCTTCTTTCGGCGTGCGCGTCGCCGCAGATTCGCACACGTGACATCGGGAAGAGCGACCCTGCGGCAAAGGCGTTACTCATCGCGTCGCAGGATGCCAACGGGAAAAAGGCGTTCTCGAAAGTGCGCGACGTGAGTGTGCGATACGAGGGCAAGTGGGCTGCGGTCGGACCGAAGTTTCAACCGGTGCTCGCCGACACGAAATTCCGCCGCGGCTCCGAGGAGCGTCTGCTCATCGCGCCGCGCGCGATGATGCAGGAACATTCCGGACCGGGAGGAAAAAAGATCGTCGTCCGCAAGCCGGACACGGTCGCAGTCGCCTATAACGGCGTGGTCTCGAACGACGCCGAAGCCAACCGCGCCGCAGCCCTCGTCGCGGATGCCTACACGCTGTTTTTGCTCGGGCCATTCTACTTCGAACGACCGGGCGTCGTGCTTGCTTCCAATGGCGAAGCCATCGTGGACAAGGCCCTGTGCGATCAAGTGCTCACGGTGTTGCGGCCGGGATTTGGAATCGCGCAGGAAGACCGCGTCATCCTCTTCATCGACCGCACGACCAAGCAACTCCGCCGCGTGCGCATGACACTGAGCGGCCTCGAAAGCACGCGCGGCGCGGAGGTCGATGTGACCTTCCGAAATTTCCGCAACATCGGTGGCATCGTATGGCCGACGGATTTTGACGAGCGCATCCGCGTGCCGTTTGATCTGCACGCGCATCACTGGCGCATGGTCGGTCTGGACACGAACCGCAGCCTGAAAGCTTCAGACCTCGCAGTCACAGGATTCAAAGGCCGCGCAGCAAAACCCGCTGCGGCGCTGCCTGCCCCCTAGTCTGGGCACGCCCGCAAAATGAAGGGCGTGAAGAAACAGCACTTGCCGGAGAAAGTGTGCGTCACCTGCGGGCGTGCATTTGCCTGGCGGAAAAAGTGGGAGCGCGTGTGGGACGAAGTGAAGTTTTGCAGTGACCGCTGCCGTATGAACAAACCGGAGCAACGCTCGGCGACGAGGTAAACCAGCGGCTGTCTTTTGTATGACTCTCATCCCGTTGACTCGTCGCGACGCGCTGACTGCCTGGGCAAACTTCCTGCCCGGCCTTGGCAATTATGCGCAGCGGCGAAATCATGTGGAGTCGCTCCATCGCAACGTCTCGCGTCTCAGCGCCGCGCTGCGCTACCGGCTGCTGCTGGAGGACGAAGTGGTAGGCGACACGCTGCGGACTCATGAATTCCAAGCGGTGGAGAAATGGCTCCAGGAGGTCTGCTGGCGGCGGTATTGGAAGGGCTGGCTGGAGATGCGGCCGGACGTGTGGTGGAGCTGGCGCAGGCGGGTGCGGGAGCTGAATAAGACTCTGCCCGAGGCGGTGATACAGCGCGCGCGGGCCGTGGACGCAGGCGAGAGCGGCGTGGCGTGCATGGATGCCATCGTGCGTGAATTGATCGACACCGGCTACCTTCACAATCACGCCCGCACGTGGTGGGCCAGCTATTGGATTCACGTCGAGCGCCTGCCTTGGGAACTCGGCGCGGATTTGTTCTTTCGCCACTTGCTGGACGCCGATCCAGCGAGCAATACGCTTTCGTGGCGATGGGTCGCAGGCTTGCAGACTCCGGGGAAAACTTACTTGGTCAGACTATCGAACATCGAAAAATACGCGCCCGAATTTCTGCTCCGTGATCGCGCTGGCAGCGAACGCATCGCCGATGGAGCGGTCTCGCCGACGATCGCCACCGAGTTTGCCGATACTGCCCGGCAGGCGTTGCCAGAATTCCCGGCGACGGTTCCGCGCAGCGACCGCCGGCTCGGGCTCTGGCTTCATACCGACGATTTACTTCCTGAATCTGGGCCGCTCGCGGCACTCACGCCGGTCACCGTCGCCGCGTTTTCCAGCGAGCATGATTATCGCCATGACTACGCGCTGAGCGAGCGGCACATCGCGGCTCTGGATGAAGCGCTGACCGATGGTCTCGCGCGGGCCGCGGCGCATTTCAAATGTCCGACCGTGTTCAGCAAGGATGCGGACCCCGCGACCAGCCTTTGCACTTGGGCTGCGACTCATGCTCTCGATGAAGTCGTCGCGTTTGCCCCGACCGTTGGCCCCATGGCTGACCTCGTGCCGCGTCTCCGCCAGCTCCTCACCTCCGCAGGCGTCACGCTCACGCTGCTCCGTCGAGCGTCGGATGCCAATGTCTTCACGCTCGCGGGCGCAGGCTTCTTTCCTTTCTGGGAAAAGATGAGCCGTCATTTAAACGAGCAAAGCAGCCTCGCCGCCGCACGATGAACCGAACACCCATGCGCAACCTCATTCTCGTCCTCGGCGACCAGCTCGATTCGGATTCCGCGGCGGTCGATGGCTTCGATGCAAAGCTGGACGCCGTGTGGATGGCGGAGGTTGCGCATGAGGGCACGAAGGTGTGGAGCACGAAGCCGCGCATCGCGGTTTTCCTCGCGGCGATGCGGCATTTCCGTGATGCGCTGCGGGCGCGCGGTTGGCGCGTGTGCTACCGGGAGCTGACTGCGGACGGCGCGGTGTGGCGTGGCGTGGACGAACGTGCGAAGCCGGCAAAGGGCGATACTTTTTCCGACGCGTTGCGCGAATCGATGGCGAATCTGAAGCCGCAGCGCGTGGTGATGGTGGAGCCGGGGGAGTGGAGTGTGCGCGAGGAAATCCGCGCAGCGATGGAGTCAGCGGAACTGCCGCTGGAAATTCGCGAGGATCGGCATTTTCTGTGCAGCCACGCGGAGTTTGCGGCTCACGCGGAGGGGCGGAAGCAACTGCGGATGGAATTTTTCTACCGCGAGATGCGGAAGCGCCACGGCGTGCTGATGGATGATGGAAAGCCGACGGGCGGCGAATGGAATTTCGACAGCGAAAATCGCAAGAGCTTCGGCAAGGAGGGGCCTCCGATGCACAAGACACCGCGCAGTTTTCCGCCGGATGAAATCACGCGCGGCGTCATCGCGATGGTGGATGCGCGCTTTGCCGATCATCCCGGCGACCTCGCGCAATTCGACTGGCCGGTGACGGCGCGCGATGCGGAGTTGGCGCTGAAGGATTTCATCGCGCATCGGCTCTCGGAATTCGGCGACTGGGAGGATGCGATGTGGACTGCGGAGCCGTGGCTTTTTCACAGCCGCCTGAGCACGGCGATGAATCTCAAACTGCTCAATCCGCGTCGCGTGATCGCCGCAGCAGAGAAGGCGTATCGCGATGGCCGTGCGCCGCTCGCGAGCGTGGAAGGATTCATCCGACAAATCCTCGGCTGGCGCGAATACGTGCGCGGCATTTATTGGCGCTTCATGCCCGGCTATGTGGACATGAATGCGCTCGGCGCGGACCAGCCGCTGCCGAAGTTTTACTGGACCGGCGACACCGACATGGCCTGCCTGCGCGATGCCATCGGGCAGACGCTGCGGCTCGGCTACGCGCATCACATTCAGCGGCTCATGGTCACGGGACTGTATGCGCTCATGCTCGGCGTGCGGCCTCGCGAAGTGCACGAGTGGTATCTCGCGGTCTATGTGGATGCCGTCGAGTGGGTGGAACTCCCGAACACGCTCGGCATGTCGCAGCACGGCGACGGCGGCCTCATGGCCAGCAAGCCCTACATCGCTACGGGCAAATACATCCAACGCATGTCGAACTACTGCGCCGGCTGCCGCTTCGATCCCTCCGAGGCGACCGGCCCGAAGGCGTGCCCGTTCACGACGCTGTATTGGGACTTCCTGCTCCAGCACGAGCCGATGCTGCGGAAAAATCAGCGCATGGCCATGCAGGTGCGCAATCTCGCGCGGCTCGACGATTCACGGCGCGACGCCATTCAGAAACAGGCGGCAATGATTCGAAATGCGAGCGCGAACTGAGCATGAATATGAACATCGCGATCATCGGAGCCGGCATGGCGGGCGTCTCCGCAGCGAATGCGCTGATCGCTCGTGGTTGCACGGTTACCCTCTTTGAAAAATCCCGCGGATACGGCGGCCGCTGCGCCACCAAGAGCTGGGAAGGCCACACGGTCGATCACGGCGCGCAGTATTTTACCATCCGCGACGAACGCTTTCGCGCTGCGGTGGTGGCGGCTTCGGGCGATGCGCTGATGGAGCTGCAAGCTCCGGTGCTGGACGAAATGGGACGCGAATTGCCGGACTCCGGCCGCTGGTTTCATCGCGGTGGAAACAGCCGGCTCGTCCGCGATCTCGCGCGCGGCCTCGACGTGAAGACGGAGACGACCATCGAACGCGCGGAGAATCTGCTGCGCCGCGCAGGCGGCGAGTTCGATC
>JBKJNW010000074.1:0-5550 GCA_046593335.1 Chthoniobacterales bacterium
ACCCTCGCTGCTCTGCTGACCCTGCCAATGAGTTCGCTGCTGTCTCAGGAATTGCCGAAGTCGGATAATTCCTTTGAGGTCGAGCCGCCGTTGCTCATCCCACCGGGCGATGTGGAAGGAGACGTTGAAGAGCGGCCGGATGCAGCAAAGCTCGAACAACAACTGGAGCGAGCGAAGAAAAGCGCGGCCTCTGCGGAACGGCTGGTCAAGACAGGTGTCCTCGCGAAAGTCGAAGCAGAGCAGCGAGCGCTCCGCGTGGTCCGACTGGGGGCGGAATTGGCACACGCACAAATGGTCGCAGCGCAAGAGCAGGTCACATCGGAGCAAGCCCGCCACGCGAGTAAGGCCGAATTGGACGCAGCGCTGGCTACTCTGGCTCAGGCCAGCGCGGCGGCGCAGGCCGCCGACGAAAGTTATGACAAGGCGCAGCTAGAGGCCGCCGAGTTGAACCTTCGCCGGCAACGGCAATTGCTTGCCCAAGGCAGCGCGCGCAAATCCGACGTCGCCCGCGCGGAAGAGAAACTCGCCACGCTCCAAGGTAGCGAACAAACGCCCCGCTGAGGCTTGCTTGCTCAGCAGCTGCTCCCGTCCCGATGGACGCTTCCCGCTCGTTGGGCGACGGTAAACGCCTCATGCGCTTTATCACCAAAATCACGCTCCACTTCTGCGTCCTTGGCGCGTTGGCCTTTTCGCCACTACCTCGCCTTCCTGACCCGGCCTCTTAGACCTGGCCGCCTTCTTCGGGACGCTCGATCTGTCGTTTCAATGCTTCCGGAAGGGATTCCCATAACTCAGGATGCGCCTCAACCAGCCGGGCGATGTCACCAAGATCCTTCAGCCTCTTGCTTTGACGCCGCTCGGCATCGCTCCACGCCTTTACTTTGCCCTTGAGCGTATCCTCCAGCGAAGCAACCCGGAGGAGGATGCCATGCACATCGGCCGGCTGGGCGCGCTCCGGAAAATCTCGATAAAAGTCCTCCGTGCTGAGCTGGAGACTCACTTTCGAGCGTCCTTCGAAGTTGATCGACCAGGCAAACTTCTCGGAACGAAAACCCGCCTCGGTCAAAGCGTGCACCGCGCGTTCGATCGCGTCCGTCGCGACCACAAAATCCACATCCCGCGTCACCATCGGCTCCGCGGCCCAATGATTGACCGCGATTCCGTCGATCGCGCACCAACGAATATCGGCGCGCTCCAGAGTGTCCACCAACCGCATCACGTCATCGGTGCCGCCGACCGTCTGCCAATCGTAGAATTGCTTCCCCGTCACCCAACTATTGTAGAAACCAACGCGCAGATCGCGAGCATTTCCAACGGGCCCCGAGCAGACGAGAGGCCGGCCTCGAAGAACGATATCGCCGGGCCGACCGTCGAGACCGAATCAGGAGGATGTCTAAAAAGTGGGGCGGGGTCGCAAGAGCGGGCTCTGGCCCCCGATGGCAAAACGCGAGCGCGACGCATCCTCGCAGGGCGAGAGAAAAGCAGGGCTCGCAAGGCGCCCCGGAGCTTTTTCGCCTACTCCCTCGATGCAGAGCGCTCCGACCACTCCAGCTTCGCCTCCCAGCGCTTGGCGCCGGGCGGCGCGAACCCGGAAATCGCCTCCGCCCGCTCTGCTGGGCGCTCCGAAGCCCCGGTAACTCCTCTCCGATGTCCCCGTGTTAGCCTCTGACGGCTCCGTATTCTGCGCCGAAGCCCCAGTATTCGTTCCCGACAACTCCGAAATCGACTCCGTCGTCCCGGTCGTCGTCTCCGTGTCCTTCCGTTAGTTCGCCCGTCGGCCATGCCTTCGCCTCCGCTGAGGTTGCTTTCGCCTCCGCTGAGCCTGCACTGGTTCCCGACGAGCCGGTAATTGTTTCCGGCGAAACTCTCTCCCAAACGCTGGCCCCGCCAGCAGGCGATCGATTACCTGGTCAAGAACACGCCTAACGCCGAGGGCGATTGCGTGGAAGCGATCAACCGCTACATCGTCGCCCCCAGCCAGGCGACCGCCTACAAGATCGGGATGATCAAAATCCTCGAGCTGCGCGAAAATGGAATGCGCTGGCAAGGCATGACATGGACGATAGCCCGCAGGGTGCGGGAGCAGCGCGACCAATCAAAGCGAAACAGGCGCTCGGCGCCAAGTTCGACCTCCGCCAGTTCCACGACGTCGTCCTGACCAACGGCCCCGTCCCGCTCGACGTGCTGGAAGAGCTGGTCGATCGCTGGGTGAAACACTGGTTTTGGATCGGCACCCACAACGAGTTCGATCGGATGTTTAACTAAGTCAGGCGAGGATCTAGCAAGAACAGAATTCTAATCTCGCGGGCGCCGGGGTTCTGTCAGAATTTGCACCGAATCTCTGACCCCGAATCTCCGAATCCCAGCCCGATCTCGCGCCGACAGATGCCAAATGATAATGGTAGCGCATGCCGGCTGACGAAAAACGCGATCTACCCCTGGAAATCGGCCACGTCCTCTTCATTGACATCGTCGGTTATTCGAAGCTCCTCATCAACGAACAGACCGAGCTGCTGGAACATCTAAAGGAAATGGTGCGCGGCTCGGAGCAGGTCCGCGCGGCTGATGCGGAAGGAAAGCTGATACGGCTCGCGACCGGCGATGGAATGGCGCTGGTCTTTCGCAACAGTCCCGAAGCGCCGGCGCAATGCGCTCTCGAGGTCAGCCGCGCGGACAAGGAGCATCCGGAACTTCAACTTCGAATGGGGATTCACAGCGGACCGATTCACGAGGTCACCGATGTGAACGAGCGCATGAATGTGACGGGCGCGGGAATTAACACGGCACAACGGGTCATGGATTACGGAGACGCTGGTCACATTCTCTTGTCAAAGCGGGCGGCCGACGATCTCGCGCAGTACCGGCATTGGCAGCCGCTCCTGCATGACCTCGGCGAAGTCGAGGTGAAGCATGGCGTCCGCATCGGCCTCGTCAATCTCCATACGAATGACCTGGGAAATCCGGCGCAGCCGTCGAAGTTGCAGGCTCATAAGGCGGAATCGCCGGTCGCACCCCGCCGCGTCGGCACACTTTGGCTTTGGCCGGCGATAATTGGTCTCATCCTGCTCTCGTTAGGCGGCGCGCTTTGGTGGTTCGCATTTCGACCGGCTCATCCACTTCCCTCAGCCAACCCCCCCGCGCTGGAATCGGCGATCCCGGAAAAGAGTATTGCTGTGCTGCCCTTGGAGAACTTATCCGATGACAAGGACAACGCCTTCTTTGCCGATGGTATCCAGGACGACGTTCTGAGCAGCCTGGCTAAGATCAAGGAGCTAAAAGTCATCAGCCGATCGTCCGTCATGAGCTATCGCGATACCGCGCAGCGCAACCTGCGCGAGATCGGACAACAACTCGGGGTGGCCAATCTTTTGGAGGGCAGTGTCCGTCGAGTAGGTAACCGGGTGCTCGTGAACGTCGCTCTCATCGACACACGAAACGAGCGCCAAATCTGGGCCGAGCGTTACGACCGCACCCTGGCCGATGCACTTAGTCTCCAAGGCGAGTTGGCGACTGAGATTGCCACCGCTCTGCGCGCCACCCTCAGCCCAGAAGAAAAAGCGCGCCTGGAAGCCCAGCCGACCGAGAACGCGGATGCTTACATGCTTTATCTGCGCGGTCGCGAATATGAAAACCGCCCGACCTATATCGTCCAGAATTACCAGACAGCGGAGCACCTTTACACGCGGGCGCTGGCGCTGGATCCGACGTTTGCCCTCGCTCACGCGCGACTCTCTATCACGCTGGCCTATATCTATCTGAACTTCCAACCCAAAGCCGAGATCAAGGCGCGCGCTCGCGCCGAAGCTGAGGAAGCACTGCGGTTGCGACCCGATGGAGGGGAGGGCCACCTCGCGCGCGCGCTCTGCCTTTACTGGACGGAGCGGGACTACGAGGGCGGTCTTCGTGAACTGCAGGCCTGCGGTCGTCTGCTTCCCAACAACCCGGAGGTTGACTTTTACACCGCTGCGATCTACCGCCGCCAGGGGCGGTGGAACGACGCGCTCGCCAAGTTTGACCACGCCATCGCACTTGATCCTCGCAACGCTCCCTTTGTGAGAGAACTCCTAAACACCTACGCCATGTTGCGCGATTGGACTGCCGCCGGCCGGATGGGAGAACGCGCCGTGCAGCTGGCTCCAGATATACCGACGCTCCGGGTGGAGAACAGCTACGTCGCTCTTTGGTCCAAAGGTGACTTGGGACCGCTCCGCGCCACGCTGGCGGAGATCCCCAGAGGTGTAGATCCGGATGGAAAGGTGACTCTCGCGCGCTGGGACGCGGCCTTGCTGGCGCGCGACTTCGCCGCGGCCGAACGCGAGGTCGAAACGGCCGGAGCAGACACGGTGCTGATGCCTTTCGGAGCGACGCCGCTGCCGAAGAGCTACCTCCTGGGATGTATCGCTCTCGCCCGCGGTGATTCCACGCGCGCACAACCACTCTTCGAGGCCGCGCGCATCGACATGGAGGCCGAGGTGAGTAATTTTCCGTTGGACGCATTCCGTCATGCACAGTTGGGCTTGCTTTACGGCTACCTTGGTCGCAAGGAAGATGCGCTTCGGGAAGGTCGTCGCGGGGTCGAGCTACTGCCGGAATCTCTCGATGCCTATTTCGGGCCCAACGTTTCCGCCTATCTCGCGCTGATCTACGCACGCTCCGGCGAGCCCGACCAGGCGCTGGAGCTGATCGAGCGTCTGCTCGTCACCGCAGGGCCTTCGACGCGCGTTTTCGAACCAAGCATTACTTTTCAAGAATTGCGGCTCCGGTGGCAATGGGACCCGTTGCGCGGGAATCCGCGATTCCAGAAGCTGCTCCAGGGTCTGGAGCCGAAGACCGTTTACCGCTAGCTCATGGATCCGCGTTTCCAGAAGATTTGTCAGGAGAAAGCGCCGTGAGTGAGCATTCTTCAGAAGTGAATTTTGAGATCGGGCACGTTCTTTTCATCGACATCGTCGGCGATACCAAACTGCTCATCAACGAGCAGATCGACCAACTTGAAAATTAAGAAAATCGCGCGCGCGTCGGGAGGATCTCAGGGGACCAGCTCTAGAATCTCGTTCCTGGCATCTCGTTTTAACAAGCGCTCTCGGATGCGAGCGAGAGTCTGGAACCGATCCCGATCTCCGCGAGGTTCGTTAGACAGCGGGAGCGCGGCTGAAGGATCGCCGCGACGTCAAATGTATCGACGCGATCCCCGAGCTTTCCCCGGTGCGGGCGATAAGCTCGCTCCGTGTCGCCCATCCGCCTGCCTGATATCGTGCTGGGAAGGGGCAAACGCGTGCGACGGTTCCCCATGCAGCATCCATCCGCCATTGACCCGCCCGCCGCGCCAAACTCCGCCCTTCTCCCTCAGCCGCGCTCGGCGAACTTCGAAGCCGCGGGCGTGGACGCTGTCAGCGCGACAGACCTCGCCGCCCCAATGCGAGCTCTGGTTTACCTCGGGTCCGGAGAACGAGCCCTGCAGGAGAAGCCACGGCCCGCGATCCGGGAAGCGACCGATGCGATTGTGCGCGTCGTCGCGACCACCATCTGCGGCACCGACCTCCACATTCT
>JBKJNW010000203.1:0-15194 GCA_046593335.1 Chthoniobacterales bacterium
GCTTCCGCCGTGTATCTGCTGGAACCGCGCGCGCTTGCGATCGGCGCGCTCACGCTGGTGATTTTCTATGGCTGGCCGATCCTGACCAAACGGATCCCGCCGAGCATCGTCGCGGTCGCTGGTGCGACGGGCGTCGCCTGGTTGGCCGGCTGGCCGATCGCGACCATCGGCAACCGTTTCGGGGAAATCCCGGCGAGCCTGCCGGTCTTCCAGTGGCCCACTGTTTCCTTGCAGCTGATGCGCGATTTGATGGTGCCGGCGTTTACGATCGCGGCGCTGGGCGCGATCGAGTCGCTCCTCTCCGCGATGGTGGCCGACGGGATCACGGACACGCGGCACAATCCCAACCAGGAATTGATCGGCCAGGGCATTGCCAATCTCTTGTGTCCGCTGGCCGGCGGCATCACCGCGACGGGCGCGATCGCGCGGACCGCGGCCAATATCCGGAGTGGCGCGCGCACGCCGGTGGCGGCGTTGGTCCATGCTCTCGTCCTGCTCGCGGCGGTTTTCCTAGCCGGCGGGCTGGTGAGTTACATTCCGCTGGCGGCGTTGAGCGCGATCCTGCTCACGGTCGCGATCCGGATGGCGGAATGGCACACATTCGTCGAGCTCTGGCACGGGCCGCGGGCGGACTTCGCGGTGCTGGTCGCAACTTTTTCGCTGACGGTCGTGTTCGACCTCACGGTCGGGGTAGGCGCGGGATTGATCATGGCGATGGTGCTGTTCCTGCGCCAGATGGAGGAAGTAACGCACGTGCGTCTCATCACCGAGGAGACGGAGGACCACGCAACCGGGTCGCATAGCATTCGGGGAAAAGAGGTGCCACCGGGGGTGATCCTTTATCGGATCGAAGGGCCGCTCTTTTTCGCCGCCACGGAGAAGCTCGACGCGGCTCTCCGGGGCTCGGGCGGCCGGCCGCGCGTGGTGGTCTTCCGGATGCGCAATGTGCCGGCGATGGATGCGAGCGGGTTGCACGCTTTTGCCGTCGCGATCGAGAAGCTGCAGCGTGATCGGGTCGAGATTTTCCTCACCGCGGTGCAACCGCAGCCAATGAAAGTGATGTTCGAATCGGGGCTGGCGGAGCGGATCGGTCTCCATCGTTTCTGCGCCGATATCGACCAGGCGCTGGCCGCTGTGCGAGAGGCGCTGGCTGAAGAAAGTAGAAAGTAGGGAGGCTAAAGTAAAAAGAGGGCGGCGGGACGCCCGCGGTTATGGATGGCGGAAGGCGCCAGCTTAAGGCGTAGCCGTGATTTTACCCAATGTTCCGCTGCCTTCGAACGCAACCCAAATGCTGGTGCCGTCGAAGAGGATGCCGTCAGGATTACTGCCGGCACGAAGCGTCTGCTGGTGGCCGGGATTCGCCGGGAGGAATCTCTGGACGACGCTGTCGGGGTACCAGTTGCCAGCCCAGACGGAGCGACCATCGAAGGCGAGCAACTGCGGGTTATCTCCGGCCCGCGCGACGCCGAGGGTGGCGCCGTCGCTCGCACGAAGATGGGTGAGTGTGCGGGCATACGAGTTCGCCACCCAGATGCCCTCGCCGTCGTAGACGATGCCCCAGGGTGACGGGCCTGCGGGAACGGTAAAGAGCACCTGGCCATCGCTGGCGCGCACTTTCGACACGGTGGAGTCGGCGCTATTTGTGACCCAGATGTTTTCGCCATCAAAGGCGAGGCCAAAGGGGGACTTGCCGACGGTGTAGGTGCCGAGGATCGCGCCATCGCTTGGTCGTATCTTGGTAAGGCCGTTGCCAAGACCCCAGCTCGCGACCCAGATGCTGGTGCCGTCGTAAAGGACCTGGCCGAGCGGCGAAGTGCCGAGGTCAATCACTTGCTCGACGACGCCGTCACTGGTCCGCACTTTATAGAGGTCACCGAGCTCGGTGGCCGCCCAGACGCTGGTGCCATTGGAAGCAATCCTGAGTGGCTCGTAAACGCCGGAGTATCTTCCGAGGATCACTCCGTCACTCGCTCGCACCTTGATCAGCGTGCTGTAGTAGAAATCGGTCGCCCAGATATTGGCGCCATCGAACGCAATCTCTCCGGGTAAAACACCAGGTGTAACTGGGAAGATCTCTACGGTGACGGAATCAGGACCTTCCGTAGCGGCTGCCCGCGAAATGCCGAGGGCGAGAGCGATAACGAAAACGAGGGAGAAGCAGAGACTGCAGCGGGTAACGGCCTTCATGAATGGCGTGATAGCCTGCGGAATGATCCATGTCGAGCGGGAAAAGTGGAGCAATTAGATTGCACGGCGGGCGCGACCTCGCAGATCGTTGCCGCGGCAACTTCAGCAGCAGCGGGCGGCTGTCTTTTCCTCTGCATGGGCGCGGCTGGGCGATCTCGCGGCCGATGAGCATGCCGCGATATGCAAATTCGTTCTCGCGCAGGGGGCGGGCATAACCAGAGACCGATAGGAGGAACCTATCGCAGGCAGTGGTACTAAGTATTTCAAAGGCAGCCGAGCCAGATCGTTAGTCTGACATGCACACATTAACTTTAAGCACTCCCACGAACAGTCAGGTGCTCGATTTCGAGACGTCGCTGCGCCTGCGCGCCTTTCGCTACCTCAGCGAACGCTACGCCCGGCGCGAGCGGACAGGCGTGATCGCCGAATTCGGTCTCTTCGCAGTAATCGTTATGACCGCGATCTGGCCGATCTTCACCCTGGCTCATGTCATGAGCCTGATCAGGTAAGCAAAATGTGGGAGGGGCGTAGGTGCTCCGAAGACCATGGCCCTGAGGCATCCGCTGCGCTGGACAATCGCGGACGACTGGGGAATCGCCGACTAGGCAATCGCGACCGGGGAATCGCGGCACAAAGGCCGCTCCCACATTAATTGAGGCCACGTTATTTCTGGAAAGCGGCGGCGGCTTCCTCGCGGAAGGCGGCGCCAGCCTTGCTCTCGAAACGCAACGGGTTGCGGATCAAAACCAGCTCGCGCGTCGGCACCGGCCGGGCAAAGGGCACGGCCACGCAACCCCGGACGAACTCGGAGCGGACCATCATTTCCGGCACGACCGTGACGCCCAGCCCAGCCGCGACCATCGCGGCGATGGTGGTGAGTTGCGCCCCCTGCAGGACCAGCTCGGGTTTAAGATGGTTGGCGGCGAGCAACCGTCGCACCGTGATCGCCAGCGAATGCACCTCATGCAGGAGGAGGAACTTTTCCGCCGCCAGATCGCTCCATTTGATCATCTTTCTTTGCGCGAGCCGATGTTTCTCCGGCAGGAGCATGAGGAGGGCCTCTTTGCCTAACGAGTGCTGAGCGAGGGTCGACGTTTCGTCGCCGGAGGAGGCAAGGACAACGTCAAGGCTGCCGTCTTCCAGGCGTTGCGCCAGCTTTTCGGTCGTGTCCTCGAAAAGTTCGAAGGTCACTTTCGGGTAGGCTCGCTCGAAACGGGCGATGAGCTGCGGCAGGACATAAAGCGCGATCGAGGGGATGGCGCCGACGGAGAGTCGGCCCGCGACCTCGTGGTCGAGCGCGGCGACGGAGCGGCGCGCGTCGGCCAGGCTGGTGAGAATGTTTCGCGCGTATTCGAGCAGGCGGCGACCAGCTTCGGTCAGGACCACCGCGCGCGGGAGACGATCGAACAATTGCTGGCCTAATTCCGCCTCCAGTTTCTGGATTTGCTGGCTGAGCGAAGGCTGCGAAACGTGTTCGCGGTCGGCCGCGTGCGAGAAACTGCCCTCCTCCGCGACGGCGACGAAATAGCGGAGTTGATGGATCTCCATGGTGTGCGGAGATCTTCCGCCGCCCGGGGTGGTTTGTCTAAGTGGACTGCGACTACCGGGTTCGATAGTCGGAATTCCGGCCGGCCCGGGTGCGTTTCGCGCGTAAAACGCGAATCAAAACAAGAGGCGGAAGCTGAGATCGGGAAACGCTCCCCGTTACTGGATGAACCGGATGGTCATCGGGTAACGATAAAATTTTCCTTCGCTCGCCTGGATCGCGGCGATGATGACGAAGACGGCGTTCAAGACCCAAAGGATGGCGAGGAAAAGGAAGCCGATCAGGATCAGACAAAAGACGCCGGAGATAAGGGTGTAAAGCAGCATCGAGATCTGGAAGTTGAGCGCTTCCTTGCCGTGGGCATCGATCTCGGGCGAATCGCCGCGCTTGACCAGCCAGACGACGAGCGGCCCGAGGATGTGGCCGGGAAAATGGAGGAAGACGCCGAGCAGAGCGCTGGCGTGCACAAGAGCTGTCCAGGTGCGCACATTGGTCAGTGCGGCAACGGGCAGCGGCGGTGGTGTCGGGTAGGTAGTTTCCATGGTGTCTAAGGAATGGATGCGGCCAGGCTGGCGTTTGGATTCAAAAAAGTTCTCCGCCGCGACCGGCCCTAGCGAAGTTTGAGGATGAACACGTCCTTCCGTCCACCCGCGACGCCCCAATTGCTGGTAAATGCGGCAAACCGGCCGTCGCGACTGATATCGGCACGCGGACTCGCGTAGTAGTCGCCGCCGTAGACGGAAAAGTGGTGGGCGTAACGGCGCACCGCCAGGCTGCCGTCGGTCGCCACCTGGTAAAGTTCGTCGTGGAAAGGTCCGTCCGGCGTTCCAGCGATCGGCGAATAGCTACTCACCTGGACCCACTTCTCATTGTCCGCCAGCATCGAGACGTGATAATCCTGCGTCCAATCATTGCCGAAGCTAATGAGGGTGGAGAGAGTATGAGGATCGGATAGGCGGCGAAACGTGATCTGATTGCGCCAGTTATCAGCTCCTATCGCCGTCTTGGTGCCGTTATCGGAATGGCCCGGCGCATAGTCAGGGCCGTCATCGGTTAGACTCTCGACCGCGAAGGTATTCAGGTTCACCACCTGCACTTCGATCGCTCCCGCGCCCTGCAGGCCCGTCTTCACCGCGAGATAAGTCCCCGACTTATCCACTTGCACTTCATCCAACTGACTCGTCTCCACGTTATAAATGACCTGGTTGGTGTCCCGACGCCAAACGAGATATCCGACGACGCGGTAGCGCGCGTCGCGGCGGGTAAAAGCAAAGATATTGTCGTTCCGAATCGCCTTGCTCATCTGCCAGAGATAGTCCCCCGGGCTGTAGAGCGCGGTGAGGTCAGCCACCTGAGTGTAACTCTGGGTCGCAACGTTATAGAGCCATATCCGCATTCCGATGCTGTCGTGACAGTAGATACTGTCGGGATCCGATCCGCTCCAGATGGCATCGTCCCAGCGGACAGATCCTCCTCCGGGAATGGTCGTATTCCAGGTCATCTTATCGATGATCTTGAAAGCAGCAGGATCAAACCGATAGAGAAGCGGCGCGGTCCCGCTGTAAACCATCAGCCGAGTGCTATTGAGATTAAAGGTGGGCCAATAGGAGTAGGCATTGATACATTCCGGACCGTCCTGCGCGTCAGTCAGGCGCATGATGGTCGTGCCGAAGGTAGGGTCAATCACGGTGCCACCCGCCGTGGGGAGTGGAGGTGCCGGCGGCACGGGATAGGTGCCGTAGTCTCGTTTTACGCCAGCGAGAAGATCGCCGCAGAGAAGTGCGTGCAAAGTGCAGAGCAAGGCGAGACAACGAAAGTACGAAGCGAAGGAAGAAGTCATCGAAGATCTCATTTCCGGGCAAGAAGATGCCGAAAGTTTAGTGCAATCTTTGAGAGAGAACGCGACGAAGGTCAAGATAATAGACCTCCCCTGCCCGCGCACTCCTACGACACGATCGCGGCCACAGCCGCGTGGACGTGAATGAGCGTGGTATCGAGGAACCGCACCCCTTCCGGTTCCGCACCGCGAAGAAGAAGCGGCAGCTCTGTCCCGGCGAGAAGCACTGCTGAAATGTCATCGCGAGCGCGCATTCGCTCGATGATCCCGATGAGTGCAGTGCGCGTCTCGGGCAGGAACTGGTTCTTGAGTAGCTCGTGAATGTATTTGGCGTGGATAATCGCCTGCTCGTCGGGGCGCGGCATGACCAGCTCAAGGCCGGCGCGCGCGAAAACATCCGGGTAAAAGCGGGACCGCATGGTGAAGCCAGTGCCGAGCAACCCGAGCCGTTTCAGACCGAGACCGCGAGCATGATCGCACGCCGCCTCGACGATGCTGAGCAACGGAATCGACGAACGCTGCTGCACCGCGTCGAAGACGAGATGGGGCGTGTTCGCTGCCATGAGCGCGACCTCGGCGCTGGCCCGCGTCAATCGATCGATCGCGGCGGAGAGGTAATTCGTTAGGCCAGCGAGATCGCTCGCGTCCAGCAGCGTGATCGCGCGGCTGACGTCGAGGCTGTCGATGAGGAGATGCGGCGCGCTGCCATCGGGCACGCGCGCGCGGTAGCCGTCGAGAATGAAACGGTAGTATTCGATGGTCGATTTCGGCCCGATCCCGCCGACGATGCCGAGGGTCTTCATCCAGAAACAAGGTCGAAGGATGAAGAAAAAAGCAAGAAGGAGCCGACGCGCGAGGGAATCAGTGGCCGCGCAGACCGGTGAGCGAGGCCTGGCCTAGGATCTGGTCGTGGATGCCGAAACGCAGTTTCCGCCAGGTCATGGGCGTGCCGGCGTCGTCGATCGTCGGGATGCTGAGGGCGAAGATGGTGAAGCGGTATTTGTGCGGCGCGCCTTCCGGCGGACAAGGGCCATCGTAGCGCCGGCGGAGGAAATCGTTGTAAGCGTGGGTGCCACCGCCGGTAAGCTCGGCCTCGGTCGCGCCCGCGTTGTCCGCGAGATGATCGACCGTCGCGGGAATGTTGTAGGCGACCCAGTGAATGAAGCCGTCGCCGCCGCGCGCTTCGAAGTCGTCGCAGAGGATGACGAAGCTTTTCGTGCCGGCCGGGATGTTCTTCCAGACCAGAGCGGGCGAACGATTCGGGCCGGGGCAATCGAGGCCATGGAGGACGGTGCTGTCGGCCAGGGTGGCGCCTTCGGTGAACGCCGGACTCGTTAGGTTGAATTTCTTCGCGTCGTCCCCGGCGCGAAGCCCGGGTAGGAACGCGAGCAGAGCGAGCGAGATAGTTAGGGCCGCGGTCTTGCGATAACGAAATGGCATCATGGTTTGGCAGGTTCGGACTGCAACCGGGTGTCGATCGCGATCCAGTTTACTTCCCAGGTCTTCCCGCCGTCGTCGGAGTAGGCCTGCTCGAACCGGCAGGAGTCCGGTTCGATATCCGAGATCACGAAACGAACCAGACAGGCGCGGTCGTTGATCGTTTCCTGGTCGTAGAACTCGCCCCGGCCATTCTTGAACTCGCCGATCGTCGGCTGGGCCAGCGTGCCACCGCGGAAACTGGCGAAGTTCAGGCTCCATTGGCCGGACTGCGGATTGTAGAGGCGCAGGCTCAAGGCCTCGATGTGACTCGCAGGGCGACATCGAGTTCCACCAGGTTCGCGCGACCGTTCCAGGCCTTGCGCACGACCGTTGTCCCCTTGTATTCGACCCAGTCATTGGAGTGCGTGAGCGGGCGCTGCAGCCTCCAGAGATGCGTTTTCCACGAGCCGATTTCAAAATCGAAATCATGTTGCCCGTCGCGGACGGCGGCCGGCTTCTCCTGCCCGATGCCGGGGAGCGCGGGCGCGAAGATCAGGAAAGCGAGGAGTGCCGCGATCCGGAAGGAAAGCATTGGGGGTCTCCGCACCTCAAGCGTAGGCGAGTTTGCCGCGCGGCTCAGGAATGGGGCGGCCAAGTTCGCGGGCGGTGGTCATCCATTCGTCGATCACTGTCTCGGCGTTCTTGACCGCGTCGGCGTAGGTTTGTCCGTCAGACATGCAGCCAGGAAGCTCCGGGATCTCGACGACGAAACAATCGTCCGCTTTGCTCCAATAAATGATCAGCTCGTAGCGCATGTCAGTCGACCTCGATCTTATACTTCAGGAGCAGATCGCGCACCCGTTTAAATCTGGTAGGTTCGCCTTCCCATCCCGCGACTGAAGATTGAGAATTTCGACCACACCGTCGCGGTAGTAGATCCAATGGCTTCCCTTACCGGCTCGCGATTGGAAACCCGCGCGTTCCAGAAGGTAACAGAGATCGTCGAACGAGAAGTTTTGATCTGATCGTCCGCTCAGAATCTTCGCGGCGAGCTTCTCTGCCCTGCTCATTCGCGGAACGCCGCCGTTACTTCATCCGGTCGAAGGTCTTCTGCAGGACGTCGACGTCGCTGGCGTGGCCGAGTTTTTCGCGGGTGCTGTCGATCCACTTTTGCTCGAGCGCATTCTTGGTCGGGCGATCGTTTTGGTAGAAGACGCCAAAGACACCGGGGAAAGGAATTTGCGCCAGCTTGTAGGCCGCGAGTTCGTCGGTCACATCGTGCCGCATCTCGTCCTCCGGCGTGTTGTCGTATTTCTTTTCCTCGATCAAGGAGAAGGCGCCGCCTTTGCGCGGATTGGCCGTGTCGAAGGCGCCGGGGAAAAATTCGACGCATTCACTCAGGCACTCGATCACGCTGAAACCGGGGTGATCCATCGCGCGCTCGATCATCTGGATCATGTGGTTGACCTGGCTGGCGTGGGTGCGGGCAACAAAGGTGGCACCGCTGGCGACGAGTTTTTTCATCGCGTTGACCGGCTGGTCGATCGCGCCCTGCGGATCGGTCTTCGACTTAAACCCGATCGGCGAAGTGGGCGAAGTTTGCTTTTTCGTTAGGCCATAAACGAAGTTGTCCATGATCACGTAAGTCATGTTGATGTTCTTGCGCGCGCCGTGATCAAGGTGGTTGCCGCCGATGGAGAACCCGTCGCCGTCGCCGCCAAAGAGGAAGACGTGCAGATCGGGCCGGGCGAGGCTGATCCCGCTGGCAAGCGGCACGGCGCGGCCATGGATGAAATGGGCGCCGTGGCCATTGACGAAATAGGGGAAGCGCGAGGAGCAACCGATGCCGGCGAGAGTGACGATTTTCTCGTGCTCGATCTGGCGTTTCTCGAGGACTTTGTAATAGCAGGCGAGGACGGCGAAGTCGCCGCAGCCGGGACACCACGTCGGGTGATCGGCGGTGATGGCCTTCTTGGTCAGTTTCTCGCGGGGTTCTTCGGCGGTGGCGGTGAGTGTGTCGCTCATTTTTTGGTTTCCTGGAAATTCGTTAGGCAGTCGAATCCTTCGACTTGCTCGGCATGGCTGCTTCGTAGGTTTCGGGTCGCGTCGGGGTGCTATCGCCGGCGTGATCGCGGGCGGTCGGGACTTTCGCCTCGGCGCGGGCGGTGGCGTCGGCGGTGCTCGGGACATCGGTCGTCTTCGCCTCTGCGCCGTTGCCAGATTGGCCGTTGCGGCTGAAGGAGCGCTGGAAGACAGCTTCCAAAATTTCGCGCACGCGGTAGCCCAGACCGTCGGTCTTGGTCACGCTCTGGATTTTCGGCTCGCAATAACGAGCCCGAAGCAAAGTCGCGAGCTGGCCGAAACCGTAAACGCCCTGGTCGTTCATCTCGACCACCACGACGCGCTTGTATTTCGCGAAAATATTCTCCAGCCCGTTCGGCAGAGGATTGAGATGGCGGAGATGAATCGCAGCGATCTTTTCGCCATGCTCGCGCGCGCGTTTCACGGCGTCGTGGATCGGGCCGAAGGTCGAGCCCCAACCGACGAGCAAGGTGTCGCCCTCGGCATCGCCATAAATTTCCGGCACCGGAATCTCCTCGGCCAGCTGGCGCAGCTTGTTGCGCCGTTTTGCGGTCATTGCCATGTGCAGTTTCGGGCTGCCGGTGGGATGCCCGAACTCGTCGTGCTCGAGACCGCTGATGAGCGGATATTTGCCGTCGCGAATTCGCGTTCCGGGCGCTGCGTGCTTCGTGATTTTGTCGAGCGCATACGGCTTGTGCGTGTCGAGCGTGGTCAGGTCCGGTTTCGGGTCGAGCATGATCTCGCCCAGTTTCGGTTCATCGAAGGCCTCGATCCGGGTGGCGAGCGAAGTGTCGCTGAGGATGAAAACCGGCGTGCTGTATTTGCGCGCGATGCGCGCCGCCTCGATCGCAATGTAAAAGCAATCTTCCACCGTACTGGCCGCAAGTACGACTCGCGGGCTGTCGCCGTGGCCGCCGTAAATCGCCTGGAAGAGATCGCTCTGCTCCACGTTAGTCGGCAGGCCCGTGCTCGGTCCGCCGCGTTGCACGTTGATGATGAGGAGCGGAATTTCCGCCATCGAAGCCCAGCCGATCGCCTCGGTCTTGAGCGAGATGCCGGGGCCGGCGCTGCCGGTGATGGCGAGGTTGCCGGAATAAGAAAAGCCGAGCGCGATCGAGACCGCGCCGAGCTCGTCCTCGGCCTGGACGAAGAGGCCACCGTATTTCGGCAGTTCGCGCCGCAGCGTTTCCATGACCGACGACCAGGGCGTGATCGGATAACCGGCGCCGTAACGCACCCCGGCGGCGATGAGGCCGTAGGCGAGCGCCTGGTTGCCGTCCATCGTGATCTGGGCCGGCGCACCCGGTTTTTTCTCGACGTGCTCAAACTTGTATTGCTTCGAGAGGACGTTGCCGACCGGGTAGCCGTAGCCCGCCTGAAAGGCCATCAGGGCGGTATTGACGATGCTCTCGTCTTTGCCGGCGAACTTTTCACTGATCAGCTTTTGCAGTTTCTCGGTATCGAGATGGAAGATTTTCGAGATCAGGCCGAGGACGAAAATGTTTTTACCCTTGTCCTTGGCCGTTCCGCCTAACGCCTCCACTGTCAGCCCGGTGATCGGCACGCCGACATAAACGAAGCGTTTGTCGTCCAAGTCAGGCTCGACATTGTCGGAATCGTAAAGGAGGACGCCGCCCTGTTTCAGAAAATCGATGTGGTCCTGGTAGCTGTGTTGATAAAATGCGACCAGGAAATCGGCTTCGTCGCCTGCGGAAAGGACTTCGCCCGTGCCCATCCGGACCTGGAAAATCGACGGCCCGCCGGAGATGGTGGCGGGAATCGTCATGTAGGTCATGACGTCGTGATCGGTGCGGCCGGCGAGCCGGGCCAGAAAGGCGCCCGCGCTCTGGATGCCGTCCTGGGAATTGCCAGCCAGCCGAATGACGGCGTCGTTGATGCTTTCGGGACGAAGGTCGGCGCGCTCGGAAGCGCCCTGCGGAGTTTGGGTTTCTGGTGAGCTAAGAGTTGGATTCACGCTGCAAAAAGGTTGGCCGTTGAAATATGGATTAGTCCAGCCGGGTACTTTTAGGCAGAGATGCCGAGATTACCAGCCAAAATCCGGTTCGACCACCAGCCCAAGGGAGAGTTCCGCTTGCCCCCGACCGCCCGTTACCCGTCAGTGAGAAGCCATGGGTGGACTCGTCGTTAAACCTCGCGCGCGGATTTACCACGGCCACGATTGGGTCTTCAGCGGCGAGGTCCTGAAAGTCTTCGGGCAGCCCGAGGATGGCGCGGTCATCTCGCTTAAGGACGGGCGCGACCGTTTGCTCGGAAGCGCGATCTACAACTCAAAGTCGCAAATCGTGGCGCGCCGCTTCTCGCGCCGGAAACAGGATCTCGATCTCGATTTTTTTCAGCGCCGCATCGCGCAGGCGGTGGAGTACCGGGCGCGCCGCGGGATCGATCCGCGACTTTGCCGGCTGGTCTGGAGCGAGAGCGACGGGTTACCAGGCGTGATTGTCGATCGTTACGGCGACAATCTGGTCCTGCAAACTCTGACCCTGGCGATGGATCAGCGAAAAAACCTGATCGTTAGGGCACTGGAAGAAGCCATTTGTAGGGCAAGCGCTCCGCTTGCCGACGCAAAGGGGGCAGGCGGAGCGCCCGCCCTACAATCAATTATCGAGCGAAACGACGCCCCGGTCCGTCGGGCGGAAGGGATGGAGCTGCGCAGCGGAATGCTCTCGGGCGAAGCGCCGGGCGCGGTCGAGATCGAAGTGGCCGGGCTCAAGTTGCAGATCGACCTGCTGCATTCGCAGAAGACCGGCTTCTATCTCGATCAACTGCCGAACTACGCGCTCGTCGCGCAATACGCCGGCGGACGGCGGGTGCTCGATTGTTTCACTAGCCAGGGCGGTTTCGCGCTCGCCTGCGCCCGCGCCGGAGCGAGTGAAGTGATCGCGGTCGAAGTGGGCGCGGAGAGTCTGCGCGCGGCGGAACAAAATGCGGCGCGCAATCAGCTGACCGTGCGCTGGGTTGAACAGGACGCTTTCCAATTCCTACGCGGAGCCGAAAAAGCGGAAGAACGCTTCGATCTCATCATCCTCGATCCGCCCTCCTTCACCAAAACCAAAGGCGGCCTGCACGACGCGCTCCGGGGTTACAAGGAACTGCACGTGCGCGCTTTCAAGCTTCTTTCGCCTAACGGATTGCTCGCGACTTTTTCCTGCTCGCATCACGTCGGGGCGGAAATTTTTGAACAAACCATCGCCGGTGCGCTGGTCGACGCCCGCCGCTCCGCCCGCCGCCTTCGGCGTTACGAGCAGGCGCTCGATCATCCGGTTTTGCCCACCCTGCCGGAGACGGAATACTTCCGCGGCCTCTTGCTCGAAATGATGCCCGGTCGTTAGGCAACCCTTCGTCTCGTCCTCGTCCTCGTCCTCTTCCTCCTCGTAATCGAAAGGCCGCAGCTGAAGAAGAGGGAGCGAGGACGAGGACGAGAAAAATGCAATGATTTGCGATTTCGGAGTGAAAAATCTGGCAATCTCTTAACTGCCATTTAATATCCCCGGCGTAGGATCCGCCGCCTCTCACGCCATGTCTGAACGCATCCGCCCGACCGAACAAATGCTGGAGCTCAACGAAGACGATAGTGTCAGTACCGAACACCTGGATTCCCAGGTGCAAAAAGCGCAGGAGCAATTAATTCAGCTCAAGCGCCAGCAGGAACAAATCGAAAAACAGAAACGCGAGCTGGAAGAGCTCAGCCGCCGCCAGGAAGAACTGGAACGCGGCCGGGCCGAGATGGCCGACAAGTTGACGCGCTCGCTCGTCGTCCTCGAACGCGAAGCCTACGACGCGCAGAAAAAAATGGAGCAGCTCCGGGCCACCCGCGAAAGTTTTGGCCAGCATCTCGAGCTCCTCGAGTCGATCGATCCCCGCGCCTGGAACCCGACCGACCTGAACAAGGAACTGAGTCGCGCCCTGAGCACGGTGGACGATGCCCGGACGGAGTACAGCCAGCAGCGCAGCCGATTGCAGGCGACGGCGGACGAGCACGAATCCGTCCCATTGCCCGAAACGTCGAGCGGTTTTGAAACGAGCAACGGACCGGCCCACTCCTTCGGCCAATGGCTCCAGATCGGGCTCGCCTTTACCCTGCCCTTGATCGTTTTCGGGGCCATCGCCCTCCTTCTTTTCCTTTACCTGAACGGCGCGAGTCGTTAGGCAAGCATGGCCCGACGACGCCCTCAATCCAACACGCCGCTCGACCACAAGCAGCAGGAACTCGCCCGGCTCGAGGAGAATCTGCGCAAGCAGATGGACGATCTCCAGCGCATGATCGAGGAAGCGCCGCGGGTGGCCGAGGAAAAGACCCGCCGCGACCGCGAAGAGTTATTTGAGCGGGCCAGCTCCGGCGGCCGCCGTCTCGACGTCTCGATCGCGTTGAACGACAAACGCTACAGCGAGTTCGGGCGCGAAACGCGCCGGCCGCGTTCCATGCGCAAGCAACGCAGCGAAGGCCGCCTTCTCTTTCTCGTCCTCGTCATCGCGCTCTCCATCGCCATCATCTGGATCGCGACCCATCTCCATTTTTGATTCTGTTGCCGCTTGCCCGTTGGCAAAGTCGGGCCCGGCCTGTTAATTGCGCTTGATGTCGACGCCGTCCGATCTCGATGTGGCCTACGTCGCGCGCCTCGCCCGGATCGAGCTGAGCGCGGAGGAAACGGCGCTCTTTCAAACCCAGCTGGCGCAGGTGCTGAAGCACGCGGCCAGATTGGAGGAATTGAATCTCGAAAGCGTCACAGCGGCCGCCCATGCCTCGCCCACCTTTGATGTCCTGCGCACGGATGAACCCCGCCCCGGGCTGACGCCGGAGGAGGCCCTGCGCAACGCCCCCCGCACCGCGCACGGCCTCTTCCTCGTCAGCAAGGTGATCGAATGACGCCGCGCGACCTCCCCGGCCTAACGATCGTCGAACTGCAGCAGCTCCTCCGCGCCCGCGAGGTCTCGCCCCGCGAATTGCTCCAGGCGTTACACGACCGCATCGAAGCGGTCGAGCCGACGATCGACGCCTACCTTTCGCGCGATCTCGACGCCGCCCTGGCCGAGGCGGAGACGGCCGACGTCAGTCTGCCCCTGGGCGGAATTCCGCTCGCGATCAAGGACATGATCAGCGTCGCCGGCCAGCCCTGCACCTGCGCCTCGCGCATCCTGCGCGATTATCGCGCGCTTTTTGATGCGACCGCCATCAGTCGCCTGAAGGCGGCGGGAGCGGTCCCCTTCGGCAAAACGAACATGGACGAATTCGCGATGGGCTCGTCGACCGAGAACTCGAGCGTGAAACCGACCCGCAACCCGTGGGACCCGACCCGCATCCCGGGCGGCTCGAGCGGCGGCTCGGCCGCGGCGGTGGCGGCGGGGGCGGCGATTGCGTCGTTAGGCACAGACACCGGCGGCTCCGTCCGGCAGCCGGCTGCGCTCTGCGGCGTGGTCGGGCTGAAGCCGAGCTACGGCCGGGTTTCGCGTTACGGCGCGGTCGCGTTCGCCTCTTCCCTCGACCAGATTGGTCCGATCACAAAAACGGTGGTGGACGCCGCGCTCTTGCTTCAGGTCATGGCGGGGGTCGACCCCTATGACTCCACTTCCCTCGCTGCCGCCGTGCCGGATTACACCGCCGCATTGCAAGGCGACCTGAAAGGGGTCCGGCTCGGTTTGCCGCGAGAATATCTGGGCGAAGGCATCGACCCCGAAGTTCGGGCCGCGATCGAGGCCGCGGTCGCGCAATTCAGTTCGTTAGGCGCGGAAATGGTCGAGGTTTCGCTCCCGCATACCAGCTACGCCATCGACAGTTATTACATTATCGCGCCAGCCGAGGCCTCGGCCAACCTCGCGCGCTTCGACGGCGTGCGTTACGGCCATCGCGCGGAGAACCCGCTCAACCTGCTCGATCACTACAACCGGACGCGCGCGGAAGGTTTCGGACCGGAAGTAAAACGCCGCATCATTCTCGGCACCTACGTTCTCAGCTCCGGTTATCACGACGCCTATTATTTGCGGGCGCAAAAAGTGCGCACGCTCATCCGGCAGGATTTCGAGCGCGCTTTTGAGAAAGTGGACGCGCTCATTTCGCCGACCACACCGGAGCCCGCGTTCAAGCTCGGGGAGCGCTCGGCCGATCCG
>JBKJNW010000261.1:0-6351 GCA_046593335.1 Chthoniobacterales bacterium
CGCCTTCACCCAGATCTCTTCCGAGATGCTCGGCATCCCGTTCGAGAAAGTGAAATTTGAGCTCGGCAAATCCGATTACCCCTTCGGTCCCGTCGCGGGCGGCTCCAATTCCACCGCGACCGTTGGCACTGCGATCCACGACGTCGCGCAGCTCATGCACAAGGCGCTGGCCGAGCTCGCGGTCAAGGACGCGAAATCGCCCCTGCACGGTGCGTCGCCCGACGACATCGCTATGACCGCACCCGGCCGGATCGGGTTGAAAAAGAATTCGGCCAAGTCCGACGGCTACACCGACATCCTGCAACGCGCGGGCAAAAAATCCCTCGAAGTCGAGAGCGAACTCAAGGAACCCGAGGAAAACAAGAAGCTGGCTTTCCAATCTTGGGGCGCGCATTTCGTCGAGGTAAAACTCGACCCGCTCCTCCCGCGGGTGCAGGTCACCCGCGTGGTCAGCGCGATGAATTGCGGCCGCATTGTCACCTACAAACTCGCCCGCAGCCAAATTCTCGGCGGCGTCGTTATGGGCGTCGGGATGGCCCTGATGGAAGAGACCGCCTACGATCCAAAGACCGGTATGCCGGTGACGGCAAACCTGGCCGAGTATCACGTCCCAACCAACGCCGACATCCCGCAGATCGATGTCCATTTCGTGGGCGAACCGGACTTTGCCTTCAACCCGGTCGGCGCGCGCGGCATGGGCGAGATCGGGATCACCGGCATCGCGGCCGCGATCGCCAACGCGGTTTATCACGCGACCGGGAAACGCATTCGCGAACTGCCGATCACGCAGGACAAATTGCTCGAATGACGCACCGCGGCGAGGGATTTTTCCGAGGCGCGCAGCAATGAAAGAAATTCGCGACATCCTGCTCGAAGGCGAGCGTCGCCGCGGCCAACCGCTCGTCCTCGCCACCCTCGTTAGGGCGCGCGGCTCCAGTTATCGCCGCCCCGGCGCGCGGATGCTTATCACGAGCGACGGGCATACCGTCGGCGCCCTGAGCGGCGGCTGCCTGGAAGACGAAGTGGCCGTGCGTGCCCAGAAAGTCTTCGCCACCGGCCAGCCGCGTCTGCTCAGCTTCGACACTCGGCTGCGCTACGGCTGCCACGGCGCGATTGAAGTCCTCCTCGAAAAATTGCCGCCCGAATTGCTCGAGCAATTCGCCGCCGCCCAACGCCGCCGCTGCGCCTGCCACATCGCCACGACGTTTGAAAACACCTCGTCGTTAGGCAGCCGCCTCCTCGCGCGACCGGAGGAGGCTCCGCCGGGCGCGTTCCTGCAAACGATCCCGCCGCCGTTACGGCTCCTCCTCATCGGCGAAGGCCCCGATAGCGCCGCCTTGCGCGGTCTGGCCGCCGTCCTCGGCTGGGAAATTTTCGAAACCGAGGAGGCTTCCACTTTGCCGCATGATCTCGACCAACGGACCGCCGCGATCGTCAAGACGCACAATTACGGGCGCGATTACGCCGCGCTCGAGAAGTTGCTCCCGCTTGGCCTGCGTTACGTCGCCCTGCTTGGACCTCGCCTTCGGCGCGATCAGCTTTTGCATACCCTGCTCGAGACAGGTCTCGAGATTCGCTCGCAGTTATTTTCTCCGGCCGGCCTCGATCTCGGGGCGGAATCGCCCGAGCAAATCGCGCTCGCCATCGTGGCCGAAATCCAAACCGTCTTCGCGGAAGCGAGCGCCGAGTCGTTGCGCGAATGGAAGCGCGCGATTCATCCGCCGGCCGCACCGGTCGCGGCTGCAGTGTGAAGATTGGCGCCGTCATTCTCGCCGCCGGCTCCTCTTCGCGCCTCGGGCAACCCAAGCAACTTCTCGAATACCAGGGCCAGACGCTCGTTAGGCGAACCGCCCAGGCTGCGCTCGCTGCCGGTTGCGACCCGGTCGCGCTCGTCCTTGGAGCGAACCGGGAAAAAATCGCGCCCACCGTCCACGATCTCGGTCTGCAGATTCTGCCTAACGAATCCTGGGAGCGCGGGATGGGAACTTCAGTCCGTCTCGGCGTCTCGGCCCTGCGGAATTGCGACTGCGACGCGCTTATCCTCCTCGCCTGCGACCAGCCGATGGTGAGCGCGGATTTATTGCGGCAGTTGATCGCCACCCAGCAGAAAACCCAAAGGCCGATGGCCGCGTCCGCCTACGCTGGAACCATTGGCGTGCCCGCGCTCTTTACCTGCGCCTGCTTTCAGAAGCTACTCTCGTTAGGCGAGGAAGCGGGCGCGAAAGTGCTCCTTCTCGCGTGCCCCGGCGATGTCGCGACCGTCCCCTTCGAGGCGGGAGCGATCGACATCGACACCCCGCAAGATCTCGCCTCTTGGCGCGGCTTAGTGTAGCGGCGGCCGTGCCGGCCGCTGGAACAGTGCATCTCATCCGGTGAAGGGTGATTGACACCAGGTTCCCACCCAGCGGGCGACACGCCCGCCACTACACGAAAACGTTGGGCTTGACAGGTAAGCAATTGCTTACACATATTGGCGACATGGTTATGACCCTCGATCGCGAACCCGATATCTTCACCGCGATCAGTCATCGTGCCCGGCGCCAGATCCTCGATCTCCTCACCGAACCCAATCGTTCGGTCAGCGACATCGCCGCGCATTTCGCAATGAGCCGACCGGCGGTTTCCCAGCATCTCCGCGTCCTGCTCGATGCCGGTCTCGTGACCGAGCAGCGGCACGGTCGCGAGCGCCATTACCAATTCGTCCCGGAAAGACTCGCTCCAGTGCGGGACTGGATCGCGCAATACGAGCGGTTCTGGGACGACCACCTCCAGAGTCTGCAGAAGCAGCTCTCCAAGCCGGTCAAAGAATGAACAACACCGTCCGCAGAGAGCTTCTCATTCCCCAGCTGCCAGAGCGGGTCTGGCGGGCGATTGCCGATCGCGACGCTCTGGCCGGCTGGATGTATCCGAACGACTTCGAGCCGCGCGTTGGCCATCACTTCACTTTCCGGGTGCCGCCGAATCCCAAGGTGAATTTCGACGGCCTAATCGTGCGCTGCGAGGTGCTGGAGTGCGAACCGCCCAGCCGGCTCGTCTTTTCGTGGTCGGTTGGCGGACCGGTCGTCAATACCCGAGTGAACTTTCGACTCGAGCCGGAGGGCGACGGCACGCGCCTCTTTTTCGAGCATTCCGGCTTTGACCTTTCCCAGCTCGGAGGCAATCAGGCCTTCAAGGGAGCGGAGTTTGGCTGGGCGAAGATGCTGGGCCAGCTGCCCGACTTGGTCGCCGGCCTAACGACTTGATCACAACCACGACCGCCGCTGATACCAATTACACATCACCAAAAATCCAACCCGTCACCAGATCATGAACCAAGGCACCAAACGCTCGCTCCTTCGCTGGCTCCACATCATCGTTACCATTCCGATCTTCGGCTACATCTATGGCCCGGCGGCGGAAGTCGGGGAGTACGCCGGCGCGGTCCGCTACGTCTTCGTTCCCATCATGGTCCTGTCGGGATTATGGATGTTTGCCGGCCCGATCTTCGCCATCATTGGCGTGGCGGCATTGCTCGGGGCCTATCAGCTCTGGGGATATGGCGCGGCTGTCCTGAGTCAGGTTCTGCTCTTTCTCGCGCGGAAGATTTGGCTGATGATTCGGGCGCGAAGTACGAAAACAACCGCCTGATCGGCTCCACTCTCCACACCCAAAAAAGAAACCACTTATGAAAAGCGCCGGAACAAAAAAGGAACTCTCCGCCAAAGACCGCGCGGGACTGTTCGCAACCTTGAAAGCCCGTTTCGAGAAAAACGTGAACCGCCACAAAGGCCTCGAGTGGGCGAAAGTGCAGGCCCGGCTGGAGGCGAACCCCGGCAAACTCTGGTCGCTTCACGAAATGGAAAAAACCGGCGGCGAACCCGACGTCGTCGGTCACGATAAGAAGACAGGCGAATACCTCTTCTTCGATTGTTCACCGGAGAGCCCGAAAGGCCGGGTGGCGGTCTGCTACGACCGGGCCGCGCTCGATTCGCGCAAGGAATTTAAGCCGAAAACCAGCGCCATCGATATGGCCACCGCGATGGGCGTCGACCTCTTAAGGGAAGAGGAATATCACCAGCTCCAGAAACTGGGAGAGTTCGATCTCAAGACGACCACCTGGGTGAAAACCCCGGCGGAGATCCGCAAACTGGGCGGCGCCCTCTTCGGCGATCGACGCTACGGCCGGGTCTTCATTTGCCACAACGGCGCGCAATCCTATTACAGCGCCCGCGGCTTCCGCGCCTGGCTCAAAATCTAGGAACGGCCTGCCCCAATCCCGCCGTGGCGCGGATTTCTCTCCGGGGAGAGCACGCGCCCTCGCGTGCTGGCGACGGCGACCTCGCCGTCGCGAACTTTTTCCTCATACGACGCTGCACGAAGCGTGTTTCGGCGGGGGCGCCATTCCTGGAAATCGGGGTAGAATAGACCTTGTGCGTTGGTCAGTTTGATCGAGCAAATTACCACCAGCGCGCTGGTCGCGAGGTTGGTTTCCTGAGGGTAGGGCGCCGGCCGAACGATTGTTTCGCCGGACTTGAGTTAAAGAAAGGTGACTTCCTATTGTTCTCTCCATTTTAGTTATCCAACTGGTAAACCTCGACCAAGGCGACACCAGTCGTGGCGTTCTTCCCGCGCACAATGGCAGTATAGGCATCCGGGACGAGAGTCGCGAGGATGGCGGATTCGGCGTCCTCTGTCGGCGGAATGGACGTCGCGATGATGTCCGCTTCTTGCGTGCTCTTCCAGTCGTCGTTAGTCGCAATCGTGGCGCCGTTCTTGTCGTGTAGTTCCAGCGTTGGATCGGCCAGCGCTCCCGTGACCGGCAGCGAAGGACCAATCGCGCGGACCAGCACTTCCTGCGGATCGGTTCCCAGAATGATGAAGCCGCCGATCATCACATTGTCGCCCGTCTGCACCAGACCGCGGGTTGAGATGTTGGCCAGGATCGAATCCGCCGCGGGGTCCAGATCATAGGCCTCAACCAGCCCGATGCCGGTGGTGTTGTTCACTCCGCGCATGATCGCGGTGTAGACGCCGGGATCCAGAGTCGTAAGAATGGCGGACTCAAAATCGTTCGCCGGTGGAATCATGCTATCGATGATCTCCTGCGCGTTAGGCGCATCCATCCAGTTGTCGTTGCTGGTAATCAATGCTCCGGTGCCGTCAAACAACTCGAGGGTCGGGTCGGCCAGAAAGCCGACAAGGGGCAGTGAAGGCCCGACGGCCCGCATCAGCACCTTCTTGGGCTGGCTACCCGTAATGATGAAGCCGCCGATCAGCACGTTATCGCCCGTTTCGACCCGCAGCCGGGTGGAGATGTTACCAAGTGTCGTCGGGCTCGGGCTCGGTGTCGGTGTAGGACTCGGGCTTGGGGTTGGCGTGGGACTTGGTGTCGGTGTGGGCGTTGCAGGTTGCACTTCGAAAGCGCCGATGTCGCTGCCGTCGCCGCCGGATGCGTTCGGGATTGCGGAATTGTTAAAGGTGCGGGGAAAGCCGCTTCCGCGCTGATCTGTGCTCAGACTACCGAACAGTCCTACGCTCGTTCCTTTGTCGATGGCCGGGCTGCCGAAAAGGAGGGCGATGGTTTGAGTAGGGCCGCCGTTGTCTTGCAAGCCGTTTGGGTCAAGCTTCGGATCGAGCGGAGAAAGCGTGTTTCCGGTTTGATCGGTGGGTTGATCAAAGCCGGTGCTACCATCCGCATCGCCGATCAGGTTAAAGCCGAGTGAGGTAAATGATCCTTCGACATCCGGAAAACTGGGCGCCGTATTCAAGGCGATGAGACTGCTCTTAACGTTCGCTGCGTCGCTGGTTTCGCAAGAAATACCACCACCGTCGAAACTGGCAGAGTTACTAGTAAATGTGCTGTTGGTCACATTCAGCATACCTTCAAAATTGCGAATGCCACCACCGAACTCAGCAGAGTTACCGCTGAATGTGCTGTTAATGATATTCGTCACGCTGGCGTTGTTGATGCCTCCCCCTCTGCTTCCGGAGTTACCGCTAAACGTGCTGTTGGTGACATTGAGCGTGCCGAGAGCATTAACCACCCCGGCTCCGGAGTCAGCCTCGTTATTGCTCACGGTGCTATTGATGACATTGAGCACACCACTGGTTTCGTTGTAAATGCCACCACCGAGGTCTGAACCAGAGTTATTGGTAATCGTGCTATTGATGACGTTCAATGTGTCGGTGCCAGAGTTGCTTATGCCGCCGCCAAAGCCGCCCGAATTACCGATAACCGTAACATTGCTGAGGTTTACCGTGTCGCAAAAAAGAGTTTGGATGCCCCCGCCACCCTCGACAGGCGCATTCCCGTTGCTGATAGTCATGCCGGATAGGGTGACCACGCCGCTGGCTGTGATATTGAAAATTCTG
>JBKJNW010000044.1:0-4398 GCA_046593335.1 Chthoniobacterales bacterium
AGCGAAGATTTCGGCGCGCCCTGCCAGAGCGCGATGACATACATGATGACGCCGGCGAGAAAAAAGCGGACCCCGGCCATGAGCAATGGCGGCATCGACTGGATGGCGAGGAGAATGCCGAGGTAGGTCGAGCCCCAGATCAAATAGACGGCCGCGAAGGCGGCGATGACCAGGAATTTGCCGGGCGCCGGCGCCGGACCGCTCACGAGAAGCGATCTTCCGTCCACGGGTCGGCCGTGTTGCTGTAGCCGCGCACTTCCCAGAAACCGAGTTTGTCTTCCGCGGCAAACTCGATCGTCTTAACGAATTTCGCTCCCTTCCAGGCGTAAAGCTTGGGGATGATGATGCGAGCCGGCCCGCCGTGTTCGCGCGTGACCGGTTTGCCATCGAACTGAGTCGCGATCAGGACATCGTCGTCGAGACAATCGGAGAGTCGGACATTGGTCGAGTAACCATCGTAACTGGTGAAGAGAACATGCTGGACCTCGGGCTTTGGCCTAACGAGATCGACGAGGGTGAAAAAGGCGATCCCGCTCCAGCGGCAGTCGAACTTGCTCCAGGTGGTGACGCAGTGGAAATCGCTCACGTCCTCGAATTGGGGAAGAGCGTTGAATTCTTTCCAGGTAAAAGTCTGCGGGTTTTCGACCAGGCCACCGACCTCGAGGCGCCAATCGCCTAACGAGATCTCAGGTCGGATCCCGAGATCGAGGACGGGGAAACCGGGAGTAAGATGCTGCCCGGGCGGCAGGCGGCTCTCGGAACGAACGGCCGGCTTCGCTTTCCCGCTCATCTTGCGAGCCCAGCGCTCCTTCCGCTCGGTCAGGCTGGAATTTGAGGCCGCCATGATGTTCGTTAGGCGGAGATTTGCTTTCCGCAGCGGGAGATCAACGCTCGACCTCGGGCCGGGTCTTGATCAGGCGGATGGCGTCGCGCAATTCCGCCGCGCGCTCGTAGCGTTCGCCCTGGATGGCGCGTTCCATTTCCCGCTCCATCACTTCCAGCTTGCTCAGCGGCCGCCGGGCCCGCACTTCCTCGAGCCATTCCTCGAGAAACGCGAGCTCCGAGCTCTTCGCTTCCAGTTCGGGAAAAGCGGAGTGCTGCAAAAATTCCGCGATCCGGTCGCGGCCCTTTTCGATCTCGAGAATGGCGTCGCTAAACTGGCCATCGGCGAGCAAAATCGAGACCCGCGCGCGGGTGTTCATCATCAGGACGTAGGGGCGAAATTGCTGGAAGCTCCAGACCAGATCCTCCCGCTCGCTGTGCTCATCGACAAAGGTAAAGAGATCGAGGTTGCGCTGGGTGTCGCGGATGACGGCCTCGAATTCCTCGATCTGAAAGAGGCTCAGGTAACGGTGGTAATACTGGATGCCTTCCTGTTGCAGGTCGCCGCATTGCTCGGTCGTGAGCTCGTATTCCTCGCCCCGCTCGGCCGCGCGGACGGCGCGACGCTGGTGGTAGACGAGATACGATTCGCAGTTATGCGGGCGCTGACCATCGGGGCGGCCTTCCATCTCCATCTGGAGGAGGCCGAGATCGATCCGGAGCTGCAATTTTTCCCGGCCATCGAGGCCCGGAACTTTCCGGACTTTGATCGCGCCAGATTCATGCGGCCAGTCTTTCAGGAGGCTGTTTAAGTCGAGGCTCATCGCGAGGAAACAATCGAGTCCGAGTTTGCTTTGTCAACGCAAGGGGGATTGCCAGCGCCGCGGCGGGAGCAGAGAATGCGGGCGATGGAGCAGGAGATCGACGCCTTTATTCGCTTCCTCGCGGTTGAGCGCGGTCTGTCGGAAAATTACCAGCTCTCGACCCAGCGGTCGTTAGGCGAATTTGCCGCCTGGTGCGCGGCCCGGAAAGGAATCAGGCGCCCGCGCGAAGTGGGTCTGCCCCTGATCAGCGAATACCTGGCGGAACGAAAACGCGGCGGTCTCTCCGCTTCGTCGATCAAGTTGATCGTGGTCGCGCTCAAGGTTTTTTTCCGCTTCGCCAGCGCCCAGGGATTGGTCCCGAAAGACCCGACCGATTCGTTAACGCTGCCGCGAATTGAGCGTTACCTGCCCGAGACCTTGAACGAACTCCAGGTCGAGCAACTGCTGGAGAGCGTGAAGAGCGAGGCGCCGCTCGGTTTGCGCGACCGCGCCATGCTCGAATTGCTCTATGCCAGCGGCCTTCGGATTTCTGAGCTGGCCAACGCGAAACTGGAAAACCTGAACCTGGAAGAGGGAGTCGTGCGGGTGACGGGGAAGGGCAACAAAACCCGGCTCGTGCCGGTGGGACGCAAAGCCTGCGCCGCGATCGCCGCCTATCTCGAGCAGGAGCGTCCGCGCCTGGTCAAGCGCCGCACCGGGAGCGAGGTTTTTCTTTCCGTACGGGGCGCGCGCCTAACGACGGTGCGGATCTGGCAGATCGTGAAGGCAGTGGCGCGGCGTTCGGGGCTGGAGGTAAATATTTATCCGCACCTGCTCCGGCACAGCTTTGCCACCCATTTGTTAGGCAACGGGGCCGACCTGCGGATCATTCAGGAGATGCTCGGGCACGCCGATATCTCGACGACCCAGGTTTATACCCACGTCGATCAGCAGCGCTTGAAAGCGGTGCACCACAAGTTTCACCCGCGGGCCTAGAATTCGTTAGGCGGTTACTTGCAGAAAAGCGCGACCGAGGCGGTGTAACCGTGGAGGTAGCTGGCGTTGCCAATCGGCCCGATCTCGCCGTTGCAGAAAAGCCCGGCGCTCGGGACAGGCCCGAAAATTTCCGCCAGGGTCGCGGCGTCGTGATCGGGCACGCCGAAGAAGCGATGGCCTCTGCCATTGCAGGAAAATACGAGGGAGGCAAAAGGCTGGCAGCCCTGCACTTCATTGATTTTGGCCAGCTCCACGAGATCGGCGTGGGCGGTGATTTTGTCGCGCAGCTGATACTGCAGGGTCTGCCCGGTGCGGGCGCGTGAGCCTATGGCGACCGCGCCGGTTTGGGGATCAGCGCCTAACAAATTGCGGACAAGAAAATCGCCCCGCTTCAGATCGGCGACATACTCGGAAGCGGCCAGACCAGCGAAAAGGTTGCCCCGGGCGCGCTCCTTTTCGTCGTCGGTCAGTCCGTTAAAAGTTTCGCTCAAGACCTGATAGGCTGGCCGGGAGCCGAGGGCGTAGACGAGGTTTTCATCGGCCTGAGTAATGGTGAAAGGTTCGCCGACCGGTTTGCAGCCCTGGCTCACGATGGTGCGGATTTTGCCGCCCTTGACCGCGAGCGCGAGGACCGCGGCGTCGATCACTTTGCCATCGAGAATGAGCGCCATTTCTCCACTTTCCGTGCTCCCGCTGGCCAGGCCGCCGATGCTCGACGCCTCGGGGAAGGCGACATTCCACTCCTGCAACCAACGCTCGAGATTCGGCGCATAGGGATTGGCCAGCACGATCCAGGAATCGACCTCCTCCGGGCTGAGCCCGCTCTCCATTTGCCAATAACCCGGGCCGGTTGATTCCTCGATCTGCTGGTTGGAAATAAGGACCGGCGTGAGCTTCGTCTCAGGCAAACTGAGAAGGAGGAGCGACATTCCCGCCGCGCCTTCGGCTTCCTGGCTGCGGCCGATGAGGCCCGCCCCAAGCGAGCCGACGAGGAGCGGAATGCGCCCGTGGAGCCGGACCAGATCGAGCACCTCAGCGATCTGGGGCAGCCAACTGGCGGAGAGAAATAGGAAACCGCAGGTCGGCTGGCCACCGCATTCTTCGAGCGCTTCCTGGGCCGCCTGGATCACGGCGCTTTCCCGGAATTCTCCCAGAACAAGACGAGAACCCGCGCACGTTTCCATGCAAGGAGATCGTCGATGCCCGGGCAAAAGTCGAGCGTCCGCCAGGTTCGCGGCCGGGCGATTTAGTGCGAGACTGCGCCGATGAAGAAGTTGGTCGCTCTGCTCGTGATCGCGCTCCTGGTCGCGGCCACCGTCTGGATCGTGGTGCGGATGCAGATCTCGAAACGGCTCGCCACCGTGCCTTCGCTCCTACCGCAAACCACTCTCATCCTGGTCGAGGCGCCGGATTTGCACCAGACCCGCGCCGAATGGCACGAGAGCGATCTCTACAAGCTCTGGCGCGAACCCGCGCTGCAGGAATTTCTGAAGCAACCGCTCGGCCGACTCCCGGCCGATCGCGGTGGGCGCCGGATGCTGGAGGAATTTCTCGCCCTCGGTCCGAAAAATAGTTTCCTTGCCCTGACCTCGCTGGAAAATAACGAACCGAAATTGATCGGCGGTTTTCATTTCGACGTCACGCCGGAGAAAGCGCGGGAATTTATCGGCCGGCGCGAAGGTGATCTGCTCTCAAAAACGGCGCGGGCGAAGCGGGAAACGATCGTCTACGAGCAGCACAAGATTGAGACCGTGACGGTGGCGCAATTTGTTTTCGC
>JBKJNW010000110.1:0-16391 GCA_046593335.1 Chthoniobacterales bacterium
ACGCCCCATCACCAACCGAAAATCAGCCGCGAGATACGGCTGGAGCACAAACTGATAAGCGTGGTAACCGGCCGCGATTTTTGCCGGAGCCGTGGTCGCGGCGAGCGTTTTGCAGCAAGGCAGCCCGCCCTGGTTTTGCTTTTTCTCCGGCTGCGAAGAATGGCCGGGGCAGGATTCCTGGGCTGGCGCGGAGGCCGGGCGCAGCAGCACTGCGGCGAGCGCACAATGATCGGTCGCGACAAACCACGCCATGATCGTCACCAGCACAATGGCGACCCGGGCAAACTGCGGTGCGAGGCGGGATCTCACGGCCTACTTAGTCTCACGGAAGGCCCGCCTGTTCAAACTTTGTTCGCCGCCAATCGCCAAGGAAGGCGCTTTGGAAGCCCTCGGCAGTTGCAAACCGCCGCTCCTTGCCGGCCATAAAATCTTGCGGTCCGGCATCCTTTCCCGTATGCCGGGCGTAGCCAAATGCTTGTGAGGTCTTTCTTTGTTCCCGAGGGAATTATCCCGGCTGCAAGGCCCTCTTACGCATTCGATCCGATTACTAACCACCGCACTTCAACAACATGAGCACGATCAACGCTGAAACCGCCGTCCGGGAACGTTACGCCGCCGGGGCCAAAGCCGCCGAAGCGAAGCTTTGTTGCCCAGTCGATTACAATCCGGAATATCTCAAAGTCATCCCGCAGGAAGTGATCGAGCGCGATTACGGCTGCGGCGACCCGAGCAAATATCTGCAAGTGGGCGAGACCGTCCTCGATCTCGGCAGCGGCACGGGCAAGATCTGTTTCATCGCCGCCCAGGTCGTGGGGCCTAACGGAAAAGTGATCGGGATCGATATGACGGACGAGATGCTCGACGTCGCCCGGACGAACGCGCCGATCGTGGCCGAACGAATCGGTTACAACAACGTCGAGTTCCGCAAAGGTCGGATCCAGGATTTGGCTCTCGATTTGGAAAAACTCGACGCCGAATTGCAGGCGCGTCCGATCACCGACGCGGCCTCCTTCCTCCGCGCCGACGAGCTCGCCCAGGAATTGCGGGTCAAACATCCGCTCGTCGCGACCGATTCGATCGACGTGGTCGTCTCAAATTGCGTCCTCAACCTGGTCGAGCCGAAATCGAAGCGGCAACTCTTCGAGGAAATCTTTCGCGTCCTGAAAAAAGGCGGACGCGCCGTCATCTCCGACATCGTTTCCGACGAGGCAGTGCCGCAACATTTGCAGACCGATCCGGAACTCTGGAGCGGTTGCATTTCGGGCGCGTTGACCGAGGAAGGATTCCTTCAGGCTTTCAGCGAGGCCGGCTTCTACGGCATCCAAATTTTAAAACGCGACGAGCAACCGTGGCAGACGGTTGAAGGATTTGAATTCCGCAGCCTAACGATCGAGGCTTTCAAGGGCAAACAGGGCGCCTGTTTCGAGCGCAACCAGGCGGTCATCTATCGCGGGCCATTCCGCGAAGTGCTGGACGATGACAACCACCGGATGGAGCGCGGAGTTCGATATGCGGTTTGCGACAAGACCTATAATCTCTATCGCAAGGCGCCCTACGCCGAGTTCTTCGACTTCGTCGAGCCCCGGGTCGACATTCCGTTAGGCGAAGCGAAGCCGTTCGATTGCACGCGGACCACCCGCCGGCATCCGAAGGAGACGAAAGGCCAAGACTACAAGGTCACGACCGACGCGAGCAGTTGCTGCGACGGCGGCGCTTGTTGTTAGGCAGCGGCGGTTTACAACCGCCGAGGGCGCTTCCAAAGCGCCCCTCCTTGGTGACACTCCGTCCGCGAGACAAACTTGCCGACCCTCGCTCGGCACGCTAGAACGCGGAACATGAGCGACACGATCAGAGCGACTCGCCCGGAGCCGCCGCCCCACGTCAGCGCCGAGGTCGAGATCGCGCATACCCCGATCCCGAAGTGGGCGATCGGTGAATTTTTCGGCACTTTCCTGCTCGTCTTTTTCGGCTGCGGCAGCGTTTGCTCCGCGGTCGCAACCGGCGCACAGGTCGGCATCTTCCAGGTCGCGATCGTCTGGGGCCTCGGGATCGCCACCGCCATCTATCTCACCGGCTCGCTCAGCAGCGCGCACTTGAATCCCGCGGTCACGATCGCCGCCGCGGCCTGGTCGCGTTTTCCTCTCCGCCTGGTCCTGCCTTATCTCCTCGTGCAAATGATCGCGGCCTTCGCCGCGGCCGCGTTGCTCTACGCGCTTTTCGCCGGCGCGCTCGCCGGCTACGAATCCGCTCATGGCATCGTCCGCGGCGCGCCCGGGAGCGAAGCGACAGCGATGGTTTTCGCGGATTATTTTCCAAATCCCGGCGGGAAAACGCTGACCGTCCAGGCCCGCGCGATCATGACCCCGGGCCGCGCCTTTGCCGGGGAACTCGTAGGCACCGCCATCATGGTGCTGGTCATCTTTTGCGTGACCGACGAGCGCAATGCCACCCGCCCGCAGATCCTGACCGCGGCCACGATCGGTCTCACCGTGACCCTCATCATTTCGCTCCTCGGCCCCCTCACCATGGCGGGCCTGAACCCCGCGCGTGATCTCGGGCCGCGCCTCTTCTCCTCGCTGGCCGGCTGGCGCAGCGTGCCGTTTACCACCAACGGCAACGGCTGGCTGACGGTCTACATCCTCGCGCCGATCTGCGGCGGTTTGTTAGGCGGCGGGATCTATCGCGGCTTCTTCCGCGCCGCCTATCGCGCCTGAGCCGGCGGATCCGCCTTTCAAGGATTTTGACAACGGTCATGTCTGGCTTTATGCGCAGGGACGCATATTAGAACCATGCTGCGCACTGATTGCACCGAAATCCTGAAGGCCATGGCGGATCCGAATCGGCTCCGGCTGGTCAACGCTCTCGTAGCGCGCGAGCTGAGCGTGAACGACCTGGCAAAGAAGCTGGCCATCTCGCAATACAACGTCTCGAAACATCTCCGCGTGCTGCGCCATGCCGGCATCGTCAGCGTCCGGGCCGAGGGCACGCAGCGGCGTTACGCGATCGCGCCGAAGCTTGGGGTGCGGGCCGACGCGAACGGCAAGATCCTCGACTTCGGTTGCTGTTCCTTCGACTTCAATCGCCTCGCTTCCTGAAGACCGGGCCGGAAAATCGTGCGTCCGCCGCTCTCTTCCCCTCGTATTTTCACACCCATCCCAACCGACCAACCAAACCAACCTGACCGATTCGCCTAACCAAATGAAACTCCTCGCCTCCTGCTGCGCGCTCCTCGCGCTCGCCTCCTTCGCTCAAGCCGACACTCTGAAAATCAATGGCTCTACCACGGTGAATCTGCCCGCCGCGGAAGGCGCGGAAATCCTGCGCGCGGAGAAGAAGATGGACATCACCGTCGACACGCAGGGCGGCAGCTCGGGCGGGATTTCCGCGCTCGGCGATGGCCAGGCGCAGATCGGGATGTCGTCGAAGCCGGTGAGCGAAGATGATCGGGCGAAGTATCCGAACGTGAAGTTCAACCCGGTCCACATCGGCGAGGACGCGGTCGCGATGATCGTCTCAAAAGATGTCTGGGACGGCGGGGTCAAGAGCCTGACGAAAGAGCAGATTCAGCGTCTCTACGAAGGCAAAGTGAAGAACTGGACGGAAGTCGGCGGGCCGGACGAGCGCATCGCGTTTTTCAACAAGGAGCCGGGACGCGGCACGTGGGAAGTCTTCGCGCACTGGGCTTACGGCGATCCGAAAAAGGCGCCGCAGGTCAGCCTGCCCGAGGTCGGCGGGAATGAAGAAACGCGCAACAAAGTCGGCTCGACCCGGGGCGCGATCTCGCAGCTCTCCTCCTCCTGGGCGGACGGAAAAAAAGTTTTCGCGCTCGGGATCAAAACCGAGAGTGCCGAGATCCTGCAACCGACCCCGGATAATATCGCGACGCATAAATATCCGATGAGCCGCCCGCTCTTTCTGATCACGAACGGGGAGCCGCAAGGGGAAGCGAAGACCTTCGTCGATTTCATGCTTTCGCCGCAGGGCCAGAAGCTGGTCAAGAAACATGGCTACCTCGGGCTCGATCAGTTGAAGACGGGCACGCCGTGATCTCGGCCCGCTCTTCGTTACCGCTCGCGCTCCGCGCCCGCGCGCCTAGCCTAACGAAAAGCGCCAGCTTTGTTTTCAGCGGGTTCGCGATGCTCGCGCTGGCCGCGCTCACCCTCATTTTCCTCGTGCAAAGCCTGCCGGTCTGGGGACAGGAAGGGCTCGGCTACGTCACCGGCACGAAGTGGTTTTACCGCGCCAACCTTTTCGGCACGCTCCCCATGATTTACGGCACGGTCGTGGTCGCGTTGATCGCACTGCTCCTGGCTGCGCCGATCGGGATTGGGGCCGCCGTTTTTACCTCCGAGTTTCTTCCGCAACGTTCGCGGCTCGCGGTCAAGATCACGATCGAGCTCCTTGCCGGGGTACCCTCGGTCGTCTACGGGCTGCTCGGAATTCTGTTTTTGCGGAACTGGATTTACGATCTCTTCGCCCGCTTCGAGCCGCTGAGCGGCGATACTTTGCTGACCGCCGGCATCTTGTTAGGCGTGATGATTCTTCCCACTGTCATGACCTTGGCCGACGATGCCCTGCGCGGCGTGCCGGCCGAGCAACGCCGGGCCGCGCGCGGCCTTGGCCTGACGGCGAGCGAGACCGTCTTCGGGGTTTCGCTGCCGCAGGCGAAACGCGGTTTGGTCGCCGCGCTCTTGCTCGGGCTGGGCCGCGCGCTCGGCGAGACGATCGCGGTATATCTCGTGATCGGCCGGCAGGACAACAATCTGCCGCAGAATATTTTCTCGGTCCGCGCCTGGCTTGAGGCGGGGCAGACGCTTTCGACCAAACTGGGCGGCTCGGAAACGCACATCGCCTACGGCGGCTCGCTTCATTGGGCGGCGATGGTCGGGCTCGCCCTCATCCTGATGGCGATGGTGCTCGCGGTCACGATCGCGGGCGCGTGGCAACGGAGGACGAACAATGCGGCGCGCGTTTAACTTCATTCTCCCCGCGTTCTGCGGCCTCTGCACTTTGCTGGCCTGCGCGCTCTTTCTCGGGCTCGTCTTCGTGATCGCGCAACGCGGCCTGCCTGCCATGAGCTGGACCTTTATCACCGAGCAGATCCGACAGGTCGGCGCCGAAGGCGGAATTTTCTACAACCTTGTTGGTACCCTGATCCTCATCACCGCCGCGCTTTTGGTCAGCGCGCCGATCGCGACCGCGCTCGCGCTGACCCACGCGGTTTACCTGCGCGGCGCGGCCGCGAAATCGCGCCTCGGCTTGTTCCTCTACACGCTCAACGGCATCCCTTCGATCGTCTTCGGCATCTTCGGCTTCATTGTTTTCGTAAACTATCTCGGCTGGGGCAAATCCTGGCTGACCGGCGGGCTCCTGCTCGCCATTATGATTCTACCAACCGTGACCGTTGCCCTGATCGAGCGCATCAAAGCGCTCCCCGCGAAATATGTCGAAGCCGCCACCGGCCTCGGGCTGCGTCCGTCGCAGGTCATCTGGTCGGTGATTTTGCCACAATCGTGGAGCGGGCTCACCACCGGCTCACTCCTCGGCCTCGCGCGGGCCGCGGGCGAGACCGCGCCGATCATGTTCACGGCTACGATTTTTGCCGGCGCGACCTTGCCGCATGGCGTCCGGGAAAGTCCGGTCCTCTCCCTGCCGTATCATATTTTCATCCTGGCGCAGGATTCCTTCGACCCGGCGGTGGGCGCGAAACTCTGGGGCTCCGCCCTTGTCTTGCTCGCGCTCGTCTTTGCACTGAGTGTCGTGGCCCTGCCGTTCCGGCTGCGCATGCACGACGAAGCTCATGGATAAATCTCGCACCAGCCGCCAGGACAACACCGCCGTTGCAACGCGGGATGTTTTCCGCGTCTCGAACCTGAGCGTGACCGCGCGCGGCAAGACCATCCTGACCCAGGTCAACGTCACGATCGAGGCGAACCAGGTCTTCGGCATCATCGGGCCATCCGGCGCGGGGAAGAGCACCTTCCTGCGCTGCCTCAATCGTCTCTCCGATCTCACGCCTGAACTTAAGCTGCACGGGCGGGTCGAGTTTTGCGGACAATCGATCCACGATCCCGCGATCGATCCCAACGCTTTGCGCGCCCGGATCGGATTCCTTTTTCAACAACCGGTCGTGTTCCCGAAAAGCGTGCGCGAAAACGTCCTCTTCGGCTTGCGCCACCTGCGCCGGCTCAACCGCGCCGCGCTCGCGGAAGCGGCCGAGCGCGCGCTGATCGAGGCCGCGCTTTGGAACGAGGTGCGCGATCGGCTGAGCGACTCCGCCCTCACTCTTTCGGTCGGACAACAACAGCGCCTCTGCCTGGCCCGCACGCTCGCGACCGAGCCGGAAGTCATCCTGATGGACGAACCAACCAGCGCGCTCGATCCCAAGTCGACCCAGGCGATCGAGGACCTGATCCTGAACTTAAAAGAACGCCACACCATCGTGCTCGTGACCCACAACCTCGGCCAAGCGCGGCGCGTGACCGATTGGCTGGCCTGTCTTTGCGTGCGCGACGGCGCTGGGACAATCGCCGAAACTGCCTGCTGCGACGCGCTTCTGGAAAACCCGCAATGCCAGGAAGTCGTGGAATATCTGGGCAGCGGAGATACTCTTCCACCGTGAACCGTTTTGCCGCCAAGCTCGTCGAGCACTCGCTGCCGCTCCGGCACACGAAGACGGAGATCCTTCAGATCAACGTCGGCAAACTCTGCAACCTGACCTGCATTCACTGCCACGTGAACGCCGGCCCGAAGCGGAAGGAAATCATGACCCGCGAAACGATCGATCGCGTGATCGATTGGTTCGCCAAAACCGACATCCCAACCGTCGACCTGACCGGCGGCGCGCCGGAGATGATCCCGGATTTCAAATATTTCGTCGAACGCCTGAAAGCGCTTACTCCGCCGCGGCACATCATCGATCGCTGCAACCTAACGATCCTGCTCGAGCCCGGCTTTGAAGATTACGCCGAGTTTCTCGCCCGCCACCAGATCGAGATCATCGCTTCGATGCCCTGTTACACGCCGGAAAACGTGAACGAACAACGCGGCAACGGCGTCTTCGACGCCAGCATCAAGGGGCTGCAACTTTTGAATTCGTTAGGTTACGGGACCGATCCGGCGCTCCCGCTCCATCTCGTCTACAACCCGAACGGCGCTTTCCTGCCCGGTCCGCAGGCGGAATTGGAAGCGGATTACAAGCGCGAGTTGAAAGAGCATTTCGGGATCGTCTTCAACCAGCTCTTCACCATTACCAACCTGCCGGTCTCGCGTTTTGCTTCCTGGTTAAAGAACAACAACCAGCTCGGGGATTACATGCTCCTGTTGAACGACGCCTTTAACCCGGGCACCGTGAACGGTCTGATGTGCCGGAACACGATCAACGTGAGCTGGCAGGGCGAAGTCTTCGACTGCGACTTCAACCAGATGATGAAGATGCACTGGCGCGATGAGGGCCGCGCCCTCAACCTCTGGGACATCGACCCGAACGAAGTCGAAGACCGCGAAATTCAAACCGCCGAACACTGCTTCGGCTGCACCGCCGGCGCCGGTTCGAGCTGCGGCGGCGCGCTGATTTAGCCTAACCCCTCAATTAGGGCGCCAGCTCCCAGGTGTCGCCTAACGAAGCCCCACTGGCTTGTCCGCCGAAAAGAACAATGCGACTGAGCGCCTTGTCGTAAGCCATCCCGGCGCCTTCGCGCGCCGGCGGCGAAAGGACAGGAAATAGTTCGACCCAGTTCGAACCGGTCCATGACCAGGTCCGCTTTTGATCGATTCCCCCGTCCCCGCCGCCGAAGAGAACGACGCTATTCAGGTTCGGTTCGAATGCAGCGGACGCGGCATAGACAGTAAGGGGTTGCATGGCGGGCGATTCCATCGTCCAGGTCGTCCCGTCATACGTCCAAGTGTTGAGGGGATTCACGTCGCCCAGACCGCCGTAGAGCACTACCTGCTTCGAAACGTTATCTACACCGACCGCGGATGACGAGCGCGCATACGGGAGTATGGAGGCGTCCACCTGTCTCCAATCCGAACCGTTCCATTCCCACATTGTGTTTTCATAAAGGTTGCCGGAGAAGCCGCCGAATTCATCGACCCGGCCGCGCAGCCCGGTAAAAACCATCGGACCAGTGACCGCTTTCGGAGAATGCGACGGGGTCGCCTGGGTCCAGGTGGAACTACGACCGTCCCATAACCAGGTATCGCCGAGATCGGAGTGTCCGTCGTAACCGCCGAAGAGGACTACTTTATGAGTGCGATAATCGTAGGCCATTTGCGCGTTGGTCCGCTTGGGCGGAGCCACGGCCGTATCCACTTTGGTCCAGGTGTTGCCATCGAAGGTCCATGTGTCATTGAGGTATCCTGTCTGGCCGAAACCCCCGAAAAGGAGGATTTTCTTGCTCGCCTGGTCGTAGGTCATGGCGACATAGGAACGCTCCCCGGGAGAAGTAGCCGGGGAAATCTGAGTCCAGGTAAGGGACGTCAACTCAGCGACGGCAGAACCAGCGGACAAGAACGAGACCAGAAAGGCCTGCGTGAGAAGAGACTTAACTCTGTTCGATTTCATTGACGATCTGGTATCCCGTCCACCTTTTGTTGTCAATTTTGGCAGGCGGACATTGAAGCGATAGTTTCGGTCATCCCGGCGACGATGGGATTGCTCCGCTCGCAGACCGCATTATGTTGCCGCCAAGGCAATGGAGTTTGCCTTCCTCGCGCGGGCGGGGAGAACCGCATGAGCTGATGACTCCTACTGCTGCTTCTGATATGGAAGCGTCGGTTGGAGTTTTTTTATGCTCACATATTTATGGGTCATGCTGGGAGGAGCTTTGGGCACCGGTGCTCGCTTTTGGGCTTCGGGAATGGTCGCAGAACGAGTGGGCGAGACCTTTCCCTTTGGCACTCTGTTTGTGAACGTGACCGGCTCTTTCCTGATCGGTTTTTTCGCGACTCTGACCGACCCGGGCGGACCCTGGCTGGTGGCTCCGCGCATCCGCCAATTCGTCATGATCGGAATCCTCGGCGGCTACACCACCTTTTCCTCCTTCAGCCTGCAGACACTCGAGCTCGCCCGCGAGGGCGACTGGCTCCGGGCCGGGCTCAATTCCGTGTTATCGTTAGTCTGCTGCCTCGTCGCGGTCTGGCTCGGCCGGACTGCCGCACTGGTTCTGCTGCCTCGTTAGGCTAATCTGTCATGCAACTTCCCGAAGACGCTCTCCTTCTCCGCATCTACCTCGGGGAAAGCGACCGCTGGCAGCACCAGCCGCTTTACGAGGCCATCGTCATGAAAGCGCGCGAGCTGCACCTTGCCGGCGCCACCGTGCTGCGCGGCCCGATGGGTTTTGGCGCCTCCAGCCGGGTGCACACGGCAAAAATTCTCCGTCTCTCAATGGACCTGCCGATCGTGATCGAGATCGTCGAGACGGAGGAAAAAGTGAACGCGTTTCTCCCGTTCCTCAACGAAATGATGGATGGCGGTCTTGTCACCCTGGAAAAGATCAGGGTAATTCATTATCGCGAGGGGTCGAAGGCCGCAGATTCCTGACGAGGGCGAAGCGCCCGGTCCCGCGAGCTAACGAAAGTGGGCCGACTTTTTCGAAAAATCCTGCTCCAGCTTGGCGCACATCAGGTCGCAAAGATCGAGGATCTGCTGGTCGGAAATAAAATAGAAGGCGTTCAGGCCCTGCTTGCGCCGGTCGACCATCCCCGCGTCCATCAGGATCCCGAGATGTTTTGAGACATTCCCCTGGGTCAGGTCGGTCAGCGCGATCAAAGCGCTGACATGCTGCTCGCCGTGTTCGAGGGCCATGAGCAGTTTGAGCCGGGCCGGCTCGCTCAGGACTTTGAAACGGCGGGCGACGAGCTGAAGACCGCGCTCGGATAATTTTTTGCGTTTGGCGGGGCGAGGCATGCGACTTGAATACTACTATATCGTGATATAGTGACTACACCCAATTCAACAACATCGCTCAGGTTATGAAACTCGTAAATCTCACTCCTTACTGGCCGGTCTTCCTCGGTCTCCTCGTCGGCGGCGGTCTCGGCGCTCTCCTCGGCTATTTCGGCCAGTGCACCTCTGGCACCTGCCCCCTCACCTCGACCTGGTGGCGCGGCGCCCTCTATGGCGGATTCATGGGTATTTTGTTCGGGCTTTCTTCCTCCGTTACCCGGCCGCCGCAGGTGAAGCAGCTCCGGGCCGTCGGCGAAAGCGAAATGGCCCAACCGCCGCCCGCTCCAGTCAATAAATGACTCGGGCTCGAAGAAAATCGCGCGGAAATTTTCCTCTTCCACAGCCGCAAATGATAGCCGCATCGCGATATAGAAATACAGCCGACACTGGCAGTCAGGACCGGGTAGTTCTCCACCCCCGGCCGGGAAGAGCGATTCCGGGTAGACCGCGGAGACACCAAAAATTAGAAGGAAAATACAGCATGGGACTCATTTTTGAACGCATCCAGACCGACGGCATCGCCGAGCTGTCATATCTCGTCGGGGACGACAGCGAAGGCGTGGCAGCTGTTTTTGATCCGACGCCGGACGTCGAGAAATACCTTGAGCTAGCGCGGGAGAATAATCTTTCGATTACGCACATTTTCGAGACGCACATCCACGCCGATCTCATGAGCGGCGCGCGCGAGCTTTGCGCGCGAGTCGATTCCGCGAAAATTTTCGCCAGCCACGACGGCGGAGCACGTTACGGCTTTGAGACCGAGGCGGTCCGGGATGGCGATACTTTCACTCTCGGGAGCACGGTCATCACCGCGCGCCATACTCCCGGCCACACGCCCGAGCACATGAGCTATGAACTCGCGGAGGAGGATCGGAAGAAGAAACCGTGGGGCGTGCTGACGGGTGATTCGCTTTTCGTTAGCTCGGCCGGCCGGCCCGATCTACTGGGCTCGGGCCAGGCGAAAAAGTTGGCGAAACAGCAATTCCACACCCTGCGCGATTACTTTTTGCAGCTCCCCGATAGCGTGATGATCCATCCGGCGCACGGCGCGGGTTCGCCCTGCGGCGCAGATATTGGCGATCGCCTCCAAAGCACGATCGGCTATGAGCGCGACTCGAACCCGTTCCTCCAATTCGAGGACGTGAAAGAGTTCACCGATTACGCGTTAAGCACGGCGCCGCCAGTGCCGACCTACTATCCGCGGATGAAAAAGATCAACGCCAAAGGCCCCGAAATCGTCGGCAACCTCCCGCGCGTTCCCGGTCTCCCGCCCACAGTATTCAAGGAAGCGATCGCGGAGAAGGAGAATGTCCTCATCGACACCCGGACCATGCTCGGCTTCGGGGGCGGCCACATCCCGGGTGCGTTGAACATCGGCGGCTCACCCATGCTTTCGATTTGGGCCGGCTGGCTGCTTGATCCGGCGAAGCCAATTCTGCTCGTGCTCGAAAAAGACAGCGGCCTGGAGAGCATCGTGAAATATTTCATCCGCACCGGTTACACCAACTTCGCCGGCTACCTCGTGGGCGGGATGAAGGCGTGGGACAACGCCGGTTTCGAGATCGAGCGCGTGCCGCAGATGAGCGTGCATGACTTGAAAAAGGCGAAGTCGAAAATGCAGATCTTCGATGTGCGCACGCCGGACGAATGGAAAGGGGGCCACATTCCGGGCGCCCGTCATCTCTTCCTGCCCGATCTTCGGAAAAAGGCGGCAAATTTTTCGAAGAAGAAACCAACCGCGGTTTATTGCGACAGCGGTTATCGTGCGAGCATCGGCACCAGCATTCTGAAACAGGAAGGCTTCACCGATGTGCGCAATGTGCCGGGGAGTTGGCAGGCCTGGAAAAAAGCGGGCTTCCAAGTGGAGGGGAAAATCAAAAAATGAGACGCCTTTTCGTTTACCTGCTCGTCCTGATGCCTTCGCTCGCGATGGCAGCGGAGCCCCGCGTCGACGCGCGCAATTTTCCCGGCCCGGCCTGGTCGCCCTATCTGGTCGGCGCAGGGATCGGCGTGCTGAGCTGGCTGACATTTTATTTTGCCGACAAGACAATCGGCGCGTCGTCGTTTTACGCCACTGTGGCCGGCGCGCTCGGCCGGCTCTTCGCGCGGCGTCACACGGATTCGCTCGATTATTACAAGGAGAACCCGCCGAAGCTCGGTTGGGAAACTGTTCTGGTGCTGGCGACAATTGCCGGCGCGTTTATTGCCGCAGTCACCGGCGGCGAATTCACCGGCCGCTGGCTGCCGCCCTTTTGGGTGGCGCGCTTCGGCCCCGACTCTCTCGCCTTGCACGGCGTCGTCGGATTACTGGGCGGAATCCTGATGGCGTTTGGCGCGCGTTTCGCCGGCGGTTGCACGAGCGGTCACGGGATTAGCGGCGCCCTGCAATTGAACGTCGGCTCCTGGATCTCGGTCGTCTGTTTCTTCATTGGCGGCATCGCCGTCGCCATCCCACTTTACCTTTTATGATTGATCCTGGTTCTGCCGTGAAAAACGGAAACGCCAAGCCAGAAGCGGCCGTTGCGCCGCCCGGGAAAATCTTCTTCGCCCTCGTCGCCGGGCTCATCTTCGGTTTCCTTCTCCAGAAAGGCGGCGCGGCGAAATTCAACATCCTGATTGGCCAACTGCTGCTGCAGGATTGGACGGTCGCGAAGATCATGCTAAGCGCGATCATCGTCGGCATGCTCGGCATCTATCCGCTCCATCGTGCGGCCAAGGTGAACCTGCACCTCAAACCAACCCGTCCTTTTGCCAACATCGTCGGCGGTCTCGTTTTCGGGGCTGGCTTTGCCCTTATTGGTTATTGCCCCGGCACCGCCGCGGCCGCACTTGGCCAGGGGAACTGGGACGCGCTTTTCGGCATGACCGGCCTCGTCGTCGGCTCTTATGTCTACGCCGAAATGTCCGGCTGGCTGAAAAACGGCGCCCAAAAATGGGGCGACCTCGGCAAAATCACTTTGCCAGACGCGATCAAGGTTCCGCGCTTGCCCTTTGCCATCGGCTTCGCGCTTTTTCTCGCGGTCTGCCTCTTTGCGCTAGAGAAATTTACCGTTCGCTAATCTTATGCTCCAAAAAAACAGACTCATTCTCACTCTGTGCGCGCTCCTGCTCGGAGCTTGCCTAACGACTTTCGCCGCCCCCGAAACGCCGAAGACCTCCATGGAGGCTCCAGACTGGCAGTTAAAAAACATCGAGGGCAAACCGGTCAAACTTTCCGACTTCAAAGGTAAAGTAGTGCTGTTGAATTTCTGGGCGACATGGTGCCCGCCCTGCCGCGAGGAAATTCCCGACCTGGTTTCTTTGCAGAGGCAATACGCCGCGCGGGGCCTGGTCGTGCTCGGTATTTCGATGGATGAAGGCGGCCCGGCGCGCGTGGCCGGTTTCGCGAAAAAATTCGAAATCAATTATCCGATCGTGATGGCGGACGAAAAAACCGCCGTGGCCTACGGCGGCATTCAGGTGTTGCCGACGACTTTCATCATCGATCGCAAGGGTAACATCGTCGACGGCCTGCAGGGCGCGACCGATCGCGCGGGATTCGAAGAAAAGATCAAGCCGATCCTCTAAGCCTACTCTCCCGATGCGAACGCACCGCGATTTCGAGTCAGTGGCGCGCTGCAATCTCGCGCGGGCTCCGCGCGGATGATGATCCTGGCGCTGTTCCTCGCGCTCGGCATCGGCATCTCGCTCGGGTTGTTAGGCAGCGGCGGGTCGATCATCACCCTGCCGGTTTTGGTTTACGTGGCGAAGGTGCCGGCGGCAGAGGCGGTCCCGATGTCCCTCGCCGTGGTCGGCGGAACCACTCTGGTGGCGAGTGTGATTAACGCCCGCTCCGGCCACGCCCATGGAAAGGCGGCGGCGCTTTTCAGCGCGACCGGGGTGATCGGCGCACTCGGCGGCTCGCAACTCACGCATCTCGTGAGCCAGCCCTTTCTGCTGCTGATTTTCGCGGGGCTCATGCTGGTGGTCGGGCTCCTCATGTTCAAGCCGCGCGCCGACCGCGGCCCCGACGCCAAGGCGGAGTGCCATTGGGTGAGCTGCACCGCGACCGGGTTGTGCGTCGGATTTCTGACCGGTTTTCTCGGCGTCGGCGGCGGCTTTCTCATTGTTCCGGCCCTGCTTTTTCTCGCTCGCGTCCCCTTGAAACGCGCCATCGCGACGTCGCTCGTCGTCATCACGGTCACCTCGGCCGCCGGTCTGATCGGACACCTGCGTCGCACGCACTTCGATTGGGGCATGGCGGGGATGTTTCTCGCCCTCGCGATCGTTGGCATGCTGGCCGGGAGAAAATTCGCGAGTCATCTCGAGACCGAACGATTGCGCTACTGGTTCGCCTGGTTCGTCCTCGCGGTCGCCGTCTTCGTCATCGCCGAGAACTGGAAAATATTTCGCTAACGAAAACCTCAACCCACCAAAAAAAACATGCACAGACTAACGAAAACGATGATCGCCGCGGCGCTCTGCGCGCTCGCGCTCACCACCATGAATGCTCAAACTGAAAAGAGCAAAACTCACCGCACCGTCTTTGAAGTCACGATGGAAGGCACGGAGCAATGGACCGCCGTCCTGAACAACGTCGAGAACCTGCGCAAATCCCTCGGGAACGGGACCGAGATCGAAGTCGTCACGCACAGCAAAGGCCTCGGGATGCTGGTCGCGAAGGACAACTCGCTCGCGGATCGGATCAAGAAACTGGCCGATGAAGGCGTCGTTTTCGCCGCCTGCGAAAACACGATGCGAAAGAAAAACGTGACGAAAGATCAACTCCTGCCCTCCGCCACCACAACCGACTCCGGCGTCGCGGAATTGGTGCGGAAACAGGAAGCGGGCTGGAGCTACATCAAGAGCGGCATATGAGCGCGGCTCGGATCAAGCGGGCGACGCGAATCGATTTTCACTATGACGTTTGCCATGAAGCGCAGATCACCGCGCAATTCCCGCGTGGTCGCGAACGATCTCCCGCGGACCGTGTTGAGCCAGGATGGCGTGCTATCGTCGACGTGGAAGACCGAGTCCAATAAGCGGTAGCAATTCAACTCCTCACGTGATGCCAAAACCGATTCCAATTCTCGACAGTGGCGGTGGCCTGATCCTCGGCGGCCTTTTTCTCTTCCTGCTCTTCCTGCAATGGAAATGGCCGCTGCGCCGGCAACATTTCTCCGTTCTCCAGCGGATCGCGCGGAATCTTTTCTTTTCCGCACCCGGTTTTGCCCTGGCCCGCATTTCTTTGGTTCCGATTCCGATCCTCGCCTCCGTCTGGGCGAGCAACCACGGCATCGGCCTCCTGCACTGGGTGCCAGGCCTGCCTTATCTTGTCGCCGCAGCGCTCGGAGTGCTCCTGATGGATTACGCCTATTGGTGGTGGCATGTCGGGCTGCACCTCATCCCGTTCCTCTGGCGCTTCCATAATGTGCATCACTCCGATCTCGACATGGATGTGAGTACTGCCACCCGTTTCCATCTCGGCGAGGTGATCTTTTCCGTGCCCTTCCGCGTGGTGGTCGTGATCGCTTTCGGGATTGATCTGTGGGCTCTGGTCGTCTTTGAGATGCTCTTTGAAACGGCCAATTTTTTCGAGCACTCCAACTGGCGACTGCCGCTGCCGCTGGAGCGTTTTTTGAATCTGATCCTCGTCACCCCGCGGATGCATGGGATTCATCATTCGATCGTGCAGCGGGAAACCAATTCCAATTGGGGCACCATCTTCTGCTGGTGGGATTCGCTGCATCGCACTTTGCGGCGGGACATCCCGCAGGACGCACTCACGATCGGGGTCGCGGCTTACCGCGATGAAAACGAACTCACTTTCGGCCGGCTCTTTGTTCTCCCTTTTCGTGCCCCACGACCATGGCAGTTGCCTGATGGAAAGGTTCCGAAGCGCGATGCCCGGCCGGCCTCGGAGCTGGCGCCCTGACTCGGCAGGACGGATGATGCCGCCGGAGCGCTCATACAGACTTCAAAGGAAGATTAGTAAATGAAATTGAAACATTCTCTCGTGTCCTGGCTGTCGATCGGACTGCTTTGTATCGCCTGCGGCGCAAAAAAGAGCTCACCGGTTCGGGAGGCTCCGGTCACAGAAAAGAAACCGCCGGCGGATGAAAAGCTGAATTGGCTGACCGATTACGATGCCGCAAAGGCGCAGGCCCGATCTGAAAACAGAATGCTGCTGATGCTTTTCACCGGCTCGGATTGGTGCCCGCCCTGCAAGGCGCTGGAGAAAGAGCTCTTCTCGAAACCAGAGTTTGCGCAATACGCGGCGAAGCATCTTGTCCTCTTGGAAGTCGACTTCCCGCGCCGCAAACTAATCTCGGCCGAACAGCGGGCGGCAAATCAGAAGGTCGCAGGAGCCTACGGGGTCGAAGGGTTCCCGACCGTGATCGTGCTCGCCTCCGACTCCAAGCCGCTGGGAAAATTCGGTTACGTTCCGGGCCTCACGCCCGAT